>NZ_JBVJWD010000002.1:311391-481521 GCF_055602785.1 Streptomyces sp. NPDC037301 | reverse complement strand
AGCGTTTTTGTTCCCCCCCCTTGCTCACCCCCCCCCCCGTCTTCGTTTTCCTCACACCAGACCCCTTGAGGCGAACCAAAAAAAAACAACAACCCCCCTCCCCCCCCCCCCCCCCCCCCCCCCTGCCGCTGTGCTGGGTGTTCGGTGTCTAGGCCTTGGCCACGGCGTGCTCCTGGTCGCCGTCCCGCGGCTCCGGAACGCCTGTGCCGTCGCCGTGCACGGCGTCCTGGCTGAGCATCTGCTCGTTCCACGGGAGCGCACCGGACAGGACCTGGTCCACCCGCTCCTTGTCGATCTCCTTGGTCCAGGTGCCGACCAGGACGGTGGCCACCGCGTTGCCCGCGAAGTTCGTCATGGCGCGGGCCTCGCTCATGAAGCGGTCGATGCCGACGATCAGTCCGACGCCGTCGACCAGTCCGGGGCGGTGCGACTGGAGGCCGCCCGCGAGGGTGGCGAGGCCCGCGCCGGTGACTCCGGCCGCGCCCTTCGAGGCGACGATCATGAAGAGCAGGAGCGAGATCTGCTCACTCGCGCTCAGCGGGTCGCCCATCGCGTTGGCGATGAAGAGCGAGGACATCGTGAGGTAGATCGCGGTGCCGTCGAGGTTGAAGGAGTAGCCGGTCGGCACGGTGATGCCGACGACCGGCCTGCTGACCCCCAGGTGCTCCATCTTCGCGATGAGCCGCGGCAGGGCGGACTCCGACGAGGAGGTGGAGAGGATCAGCAGGAACTCGCGGCCCAGATACTTCAGCAGAGCCAGCAGATTGACCCCGGCGACCAGTCGCAGGATGGTGCCGAGCACCACGAAGACGAAGATCGCGCAGGTGACGTAGAAGCCGACCATGATGATCGCGAGGGACTTCAGGGCGTCTACGCCGGTCTCACCGACCACCGCCGCCATCGCGCCGAACGCGCCGACCGGGGCCGCCCACATGATCATGGCGAGGATGCGGAAGACGAGGCGCTGGATGTGGCCGATGCCGCGCAGGACCGGTTCGCCCGCCGAGCCCATGGCCTGGAGTGCGAATCCCGCGAGCAGGGCGATGAGCAGGGTCTGCAGCACCTCGCCCTCGGTGAAGGCGGAGACCATCGTCGTCGGGATGATGCCGAGCAGGAAGTCCACCGTGGACTCGCTGGCGCCCGCCGCCTGCTTCTCACCGGCGGCGCGCACCGCTTCGGTGAGGTGGAGGCCCTGGCCGGGCTCCAGGATGTTGCCGACGAGCAGACCGATGGCGAGTGCCACGGTCGACATCACCAGGAAATAGCCGAGGGCGAGACCGCCGACCGCGCCGACCTTGGCGGCCTTGCGGACCGAGCCGACGCCCAGCACGATCGTGCAGAAGATGATGGGCGAGATCATCATCTTGATGAGGTTCACGAAGCCGGTACCGATCGGCTTGAGCTCGACGGCAACGTCCGGGGCCGCGAAGCCCACGAGGATGCCGAGACCCACAGCCGCGATCACGGCGAGATACAGATAATGCGTACGGTCCCGCTTGGCGGCTGCCACTTCCACGGGGCTTCTCCTCGGCTCGTCCTGGTCGCTCCCCCGTCCCTGGGGGGCTTGGTGACTATCCCGCTCCCCTGTGACGGTGGTCACCGTTACGTGCATTTCGTTCATATGTTTTCGGCCAGGCAGACTGGGGTCATGCGTCTCCCCCGCCCCCGTACCCGCCCTCGCAGCCTGGCCGGCCAGCTCTTCGCCATGCAGGTCGTGCTGGTGGCGGCCGTGGTGGCGGGGTGTGCGTTCTTCGCCTACGTCTCCGGCAGCGCACAGGCGAAGGAGACCGCGACCCGGCAGGTCAGGACGGCGGCGCTGGCGATCGCCGACTCGCCGTCCGTACGGGCGGCGATCCGTACCCCGGACCCGTCCGCCGTGCTCCAGCCGTACGCGGAGAAGGTCCGCAAGGACACCGGGATCGCCTTCGTCACGATCATGAGCCCGGACCGGATCCGCTGGACGCACCCCGACGCGGACCAGATCGGGGAGCCCTTCCTCGGCCACACCGCGCGGGCGCTGCGCGGCGAGACGTTCGCGGAGACGTACACCGGCACGCTCGGCCCGTCGATCCGGGTCGTCACCCCGATCCGGGACGGCGGCAGGATCACCGGTCTGGTCAGCGCGGGTATCACGGTCGAGCGCGTCTCCTCGCAGGTGCGGGCGCAGCTCGGGGCGCTGGGGCTGGCGGCGGGCGGGGCGCTGGCGCTCGGCGGCATCGGCACGTATGTGATCAACGCCCGGCTGAGGCGGCACACGCACGGCATGAACGCCGCCGAGCTGAGCCGGATGCACGACTACCACCAGGCCACGCTGCACGCGGTGCGCGAGGGGCTGCTGATGCTCGACGGGCAGCGCAGGATCGCGCTGATCAACGACGCGGGCCGGGAGCTCCTCGGGCTGGAACCGGGTGCGGTCGGACGCAGGGTCGCCGACCTCGATCTGCCGGCGCCGCTGACCGGTGCGCTGCTCGCCTCCGAGGAGCGGGTCGACGAGCTGCATCTGACGGCGGACCGGGTGATCGTGGTCAACACCCGCCCCGTGGTGGGCGGCGAGCAGCGCGGCACGGTCGTGACGCTGCGCGACCACACGGAACTTCAGTCGCTGTCCGGCGAGTTGGACTCGGAGCGGGGGTTCACCCAGGCGTTGCGTTCGCAGGCGCACGAGGCGGCGAACCGGCTGCACACGGTCGTCTCGCTGATCGAACTGGGCCGGGCCGAGGAGGCGGTGGGTTTCGCGACCGCCGAACTGGAGCTGGCCCAGGCCCTCACCGACCGGGTGGTGGGCGCCGTCGCCGAACCGGTGCTGGCGGCACTGCTGCTCGGCAAGGCGGCGCAGGCGAACGAACGGGGGGTGGAGCTGGTGCTCGCGGACGACAGCCTGATCGACGACGGCGCCCTGCCCGCGACCCTGCCGCCACGGGATCTGGTGACGATCCTCGGCAATCTGATCGACAACGCGGTGGACGCGGCGTCGGAGGCGGTGACCGGTACGCCCGGTCCCGGAGCCGTGCCCGGCCGGCGGCAAGCGGTGCCGGGGAGGGCCGCCCGTGCCCGGGTCACCGTCACCGCGCTCGCCGGGGAGGGTGAGCTGCTGCTGCGGGTCGCCGACACCGGGGCCGGGATCGATCCGGACGACGCCGACGAGGTGTTCGACCGGGGCTGGTCGACGCACGGCGCGGGCCGGGGGATCGGGCTGGCCCTCGTACAGCAGGCGGTGCATCGCAACGCCGGCACGGTGGCGCTGGACCGCGGCCCGGAGGGCGGTGCGCAGTTCACGGTGCGGCTGCCGCTGGCCGTCGGCAACCGCACGACGCACACCACGAAGGAGGCCACCGCATGATCCAGGTGCTGGTCGTCGAGGACGATCCCGTCGCCGCGGACGCCCATCAGCTGTACGTGGACCGCGTCCCCGGATTCACGGTGGCCGCGGTCGCGCACTCGCGTGCGGAGGCGGTGCGGGCGCTGGACCGTACGCCGGTCGATCTGCTGCTCCTGGATCTGTATCTGCCCGACGGGCACGGTCTGCAGCTGCTGCGCTCGCTGCGCGCGGCCGGGCATTCGGCGGATGTCATCGCGGTGACGTCGGCACGTGATCTGACGGTGGTCCGGGAAGGGGTGTCGCTCGGTGTCGTCCAGTACGTGCTGAAGCCGTTCACCTTCGCCACCCTGCGCGACCGGCTCGTCCGCTACGCCGAGTTCCGCGCGGCAGCCGGTGAGGCGAGCGGTCAGGACGAGGTGGACCGGGCGCTCGGCGCACTGCGCGCGCCACAGCCGACCCGGCTGCCGAAGGGGCTGAGCGGTCCGACGCTGGAGGCGGTCACCCGTGTCCTGCGGGCCGCCCCGGACGGAGTGACGGCGGGCGCGGCCGGGGTGGAGCTGGGCATCTCGCGGATCACCGCGCGCCGCTATCTGGAACATCTGGTGACCGTGGGGCGCGCGGTGCGCAGCCCGCAGTACGGTCAGATCGGGCGCCCGGAGCTGCACTACCGGTGGGTGGCCCAGAGGCGCTGACCCCGCACGGCCTGGGGCGTGTATCGAAAGTAGATCTCGGCCGCGCGGTGATCTCGGCAAGCGCCGCCGATGTCACCGATCCGTCAGCCGCCGGGTCCTCCGCTGCCAAAAGCCCCACCGTTGTCATCCTTGGGTACGTCCCTGGGCGAAGAGGGCCGGTTGATCTCATACGGGCTGAGACCTTCCCCGAAATCATCTGCAGCCCTCAAGTTTTCACTGCTTCGGGAGGAAGGCTCGGCCCGTGGTGCCTGCTGTCGTGCCCGAGACCGACGGCGCGCGTCCCACCAGAGGAGGCCGAGCAGAACAGCGACTACGACCACTGCTATACCGACGGGGAAAATCCAGCGCACATCCGAAGCGGCCAGTGTGATGTCACTGATGGGCACCTGGCTCACAAGGTGGCTCATCTGGCCCACGTCCTTCCTGAGGGGATTCCACCGCTCACAAAGCGAAGCAGAGGGTTCCGCTCATTGGAGAGAGCACGCGATGGCTGGAGCCGTGGGCGAGTCCAATCCCGCCGCCCTTGGCGGCGTCAATCTCGCGGGGCCCGCCCGACCTGGACGTCTGGCAAGGCTCAAGCTCCTTGATAAGTCTACGGCGGGGAGCGCACGGGGGACCGCTTGGTGCGCGGCGGGTGTACCAGCGGCCAAAGAGCCATCTGCACGAGAGTGAGTGCACGCCTGTGCCGATCTCGGGTGATGGCGTTCCACCGTTCTAGGGCTTGTGGTCCGGCACTGACTCGGGCAGTCCTGCGTACCAGCCCTGGACGGCCAGCCAGAATCCGGCCAGCACTATGGCGACGAGCGCGACGCGGCCTGCGTACACGGCAACGGACGGCCCGATCATCCATCGCCGGGGCAGCAACCACGCTGACAAAGCGGCTACCACTCCGATGAGAACGGTCAGCGGAAGCTCCGCATACAGCACGCTCCAGTCCGGTCCTGCTTCGAATCCGGCGCGCGCCCGGAGTTCGGCATCCGCGGCCCATCCCAGCAGTCCGACGAATCCACCGGCCAGGGCCACCCCGGTACCACTCAGTGCTTCAACGTGTTCCCTCATGATCACTGGAGACGCTGGCTACTTCGTGGGAGTTCCCGGAGAACCGCACGATTCTTCGTCGCGAGGGAGGAAGGCGTCCGGTCTGGTCAACCCCGAACATTTCCACCACGCTAGGACGTTCCTACGAGCCGTGATATCGGTGGAACACACCGTAGTCAGAGGGCGTATCGACTCCTACGGTGGGGCCGTGCACCCCTCCCCGCCCTTCAACGCCCCCGCCGCACGTCGACTCCGCGAGGCCCTGGGGATGCTTCCAGGCCATGTCGCCTATGGTCTCGGAGCCCAGTACGGGCTCCGTATCAGCGCCGAGACGGTGGCCGCCTGGGAGCGCGGGCTCGCTGTCCCGAGCGAGTACGAACTCACGGCGCTGGCCGGGGTGTTGTGGTGCTCGCCGGGCGAGCTGCTGACCGCCGCGCGCACCCTGCGGGAGCACCGGGTGGCCCGGGAGCTGGCCGTCGATGAGCTGGCGCGTCTGCTGGGGCTGACCGCCTCCGCGTATCTGCGGATGGAGGAGGCGGGGCGCTGGCGCGGCAACGAACGCCAGTCCGCGGTGCTCAGCGAGGTACTGGGGCTGACGGCCGCCGGGGTCGTGACGGTGTCGGGCCGGGACGAGGAGCTGGCGGAGCTGTTGCGCAGTGCGGTGACGACGCGCTGGCAGGCCCATGTCCGGCCGGTGGCGAAGCTGGCGTTGCTGGAGCGCGGGTTCCTGCAGGACGTACTGGAACAGCTGCACGCCGACTACCAGGCGCTGATGGTGTCGACGCTGAGCTGGAGCAGCACGGGTGCGGAGCGGGCCGGGTCGACGGGCGATGCGGGGCGGGAGTTCCTGGCGAAGATCGTGGAACGGTTCTGGCGGACGGCGGGGGTGCAGGGGACGAGCATCTGAGCCGGCCACCCCCTTGATCCGGGCCGCCGGCTCAGGAGTGGATTCCGGCACCACGGCCCGTCCGGCCCTGACCTTCCGGAACGGCCCCGAGGGCCGGGGGAACGGCAAGCGGCCCTGACCGTCCACGGGGGGACAGTCAGGGCCGCCGGCCACTGCTTGCGACGCTGCCGCGCGCGTCCGGGGTCAGAAGACCGACTCGGCCTCGTCCATCCGGTCCGCCGGCACCGTCTTGAGCTGGGTGATGGCGTCGGCGAGCGGAACCATCTTGATGTCATTGCCACGCAGCGCCGTCATCCGGCCGAAGTCGCCCCGGTGCGCGGCCTCCACCGCGTGCCAGCCGAAGCGGGTGGCGAGCACCCGGTCGTACGCGGTCGGCGTGCCACCGCGCTGCACGTGGCCGAGAATGACCGGCCGCGCCTCCTTGCCGAGCCGGGTCTCCAGCTCGATGGCCAGCCGGTTGCCGATGCCCTGGAACCGCTCGTGGCCGTACTGGTCGATCTCGCCCTTGGCGTACGGCATGGAGCCCTCGGCCGGGTGCGCACCCTCGGCGACGCAGATGACCGCGAACTTCTTGCCCCGTGCGAAGCGTTCTTCGACCATCTTGACCAGGTCCTCGACCTGGAAGCGGCGCTCGGGAAGACAGATGCCGTGCGCGCCGCCCGCCATTCCGGACTCCAGCGCGATCCAGCCGGCGTGGCGGCCCATCACCTCGACGACCATGACCCGCTGGTGCGATTCGGCGGTGGTCTTGAGGCGGTCTATGGCCTCGGTGGCGACGCCCACCGCGGTGTCGAAGCCGAAGGTGCGGTCGGTGGCGGAGATGTCGTTGTCGATGGTCTTGGGGACGCCGACGACGGGCATTCCGGCGTCCGACAGCATCCGCGCGGCCGTGAGGGTGCCTTCGCCGCCGATCGGGATGAGGGCGTCCATGCCGTAACGGCGGCTCAGTTCGGCGCAGTTCTCGGCGGCCTCGCGCAGCCGGTCGCGCTCCAGCCGGGCCGAGCCGAGAATGGTGCCGCCATGGGCGAGGATGCCGCTGACCGCGTTGAGATCGAGGGGGCGGAAGTGACCGTCGAGGAGTCCCTTGAACCCGTCCTCGAAGCCGATGACTTCATCGCCGTGACCCACCACGGCACGGTGCACGACCGAGCGGATCACTGCGTTCAGGCCTGGACAATCGCCGCCTGCGGTGAGAACTCCGATGCGCATCGTGCTGTATCTCCTGCTCGCTAGTGCCGTGCATTTCGGGGGCGACTACAGAATCCCCCGTACCGTGAGCCACAACGATTGTCCCACGTCAGGTCTGGACCTCGCGCTCTCGGCCGCTCCGGGGATTCCCGCACGGGTGTTCCGCCGGATGCGGCAGTGACTCGGGCGGCGGTCCGGCCGGACGGGCGGGGGTCCTACGGGCCTTCGCGGAGGAGCATTCGCCCCGCGGGCGGCGCCTTGGCCCCCACAGGTATCGTCAACATGGCAATACCATCCCAAACCGCAAAAATGGACGGGAGAGCACGCGTGACGCGCAGCGTGTACGTGACCGGGATCGACCGGGGAGACGGCCGCCAGGTCGTCGATCTGGGTGTCATGGAGCTCCTGACGCGTCAGGTGGACCGGGTCGGGGTGTTCCGGCCGCTCGTCCACGACGGACCCGACCGGCTGTTCGAGCTGCTGCGTGCCCGCTACCGGCTCTCCCAGGACCCCGCGTCGGTCTACGGCCTGGACTATCACGAGGCGTCCGCGCTCCAGGCGGAGCAGGGTACGGACGAACTTGTCTCCCGGCTCGTAGAACGCTTCCATCAGGTGGCCCGGAAGTACGAGGTGGTGCTGGTCCTCGGCACCGACTTCGCCGCCACCCAGCTCCCCGACGAGCTGGCGCTCAACGCCCGCCTCGCCAATGAGTTCGGCGCCTCGGTCATCGCGGTGGTCGGCGGGAAGGGCCAGCCGGCGGATTCCGTACGGGCCGAGACCCACAACGCCTACCGGGCGTACGCCGGCCTGGGCTGCGATGTCCTCGCGATGATCGTGAACCGGGTGGCGGCCGAGGACCGCGATGTCATCGCGGAACGGCTGGCGGCCCGGCTGCCCGTCCCCTGTTCGGTCCTGCCGGACGATGCGGCGCTCTCCGCGCCGACCGTCGCCCAGATCACCGCGGCGCTCGGCGGCACGGTGCTGCTCGGCGACGACTCCGGGCTGGCCAGGGACGCGCTGGACTTCGTCTTCGGCGGTGCGATGCTGCCGAACATGCTGAAGGCGCTGACGCCGGGCTGCCTGGTGGTCACGCCCGGGGACCGGGCGGATCTGGTGGTCGGCTCGCTGGCCGCGCACAGCGCCGGGACGCCGCCCATCGCGGGTGTGCTGCTGACCCTGAACGAACGCCCCGGCGAGGAGATACTCAGGCTGGCCGCGAGACTCGCACCGGGTACCCCGGTCGTCTCCGTGGCCGGCGGCTCCTTCCCCACCGCTGGTGAACTCTTCGCACTGGAAGGCAAGTTGAACGCGGCGACGCCCCGCAAGGCGGAGACCGCACTGGGCCTCTTCGAGCGCCATGTGGACACCGGCGCCCTGCTGGAACGGATCTCGGTGGCCCGCAGCAGCCGCGTCACCCCGATGATGTTCGAGCACGAGCTGCTGGAGCAGGCCCGCGCCGACCGGCGGCGGGTCGTCCTGCCGGAGGGCACCGAGGAACGGGTGCTGCGCGCCGCGGACGTACTGCTGCGCCGCGATGTCTGCGACCTCACGCTCCTCGGCGACGTCGACGTCATCCGCAAGAAGGCCGCCGACCTCGGCATCGATCTCGCCGGTACGCAGCTCATCGACCCGCAGAGCTCACAGCTGCGCCAGGCGTTCGCCGAGCGGTACGCACAGGTGCGCGCGCACCGCGGGGTCACGGTGGAGCTGGCGTACGACGTCGTCGCGGACGTCAACTACTTCGGCACCCTGATGGTCCAGGAGGGGCTCGCGGACGGCATGGTCTCCGGGGCCGTGCACTCCACCGCGGCGACGATCCGCCCCGCGTTCGAGATCATCAAGACGAAGCCGGACGCCTCGATCGTGTCCTCCGTCTTCTTCATGTGCCTCGCCGACAAGGTCCTGGTGTACGGCGACTGCGCGGTCAATCCGGACCCGGACGCGGAGCAGCTCGCGGACATCGCGGTGCAGTCGGCCGCGACCGCCGCCCGCTTCGGCGTGGAGCCGCGGATCGCGATGCTGTCGTACTCGACGGGCACCTCGGGTTCGGGCGCCGATGTCGACAAGGTGCGCGAGGCGACGGACCGGGTGCGCGAGAGCCGGCCGGACTTGAGGATCGAGGGTCCGATCCAGTACGACGCCGCGGTGGAGCCGAGCGTCGCCGCGATGAAGCTGCCCGGCTCCGAGGTGGCGGGTCAGGCGACGGTGCTGATCTTCCCGGACCTGAACACCGGCAACAACACCTACAAGGCCGTGCAGCGCTCGGCGGGCGCCGTGGCCGTCGGACCGGTGCTCCAGGGGCTGCGGAAGCCCGTCAACGACCTGTCCCGGGGCGCACTCGTCCAGGACATCGTCACTACCGTGGCCATCACGGCGATCCAGGCACAGGGCGAGGAGCGAACCGCATGACCACCCCGACCGCAGAGGGCTCTTCCACCGTGGCCGCGAATCGCGTACTCGTTCTCAACTCCGGCTCCTCGTCGGTGAAGTACCAGCTCCTGGACATGAGCGACCGCTCCCGGCTGGCGGCCGGACTGGTCGAGCGGATCGGCGAGGAGACCTCCCGGCTGGTGCACACCCCGCTGGCCGGCAGAGGCGCCGAGCCGCGTGAGCGCATCGGCCCGATCGCCGACCACGAGGCCGCCCTCAAGGCGGCGGCCGAGGAACTGGCGGCCGACGGTCTCGGTCTGGACTCCCCCGCGCTGGCGGCGGTCGGCCACCGGGTGGTGCACGGAGGGCTGCGGTTCACCGAGCCCGTGGTGATCGACGACGAGGTGCTGAAGGAGATCGAGCGCCTGGTCCCGGTGGCCCCGCTGCACAATCCGGCGAACATCGTCGGCATCCGTACCGCCCAGGCCCTGCGCCCGGACCTTCCGCAGGTGGCGGTCTTCGACACGGCGTTCCACACGACGATGCCGGAGTACGCGGCGCGGTACGCGATCGATACGGAGACCGCCGACGCGCACCGCATCCGGCGCTACGGCTTCCACGGCACCTCGCACGCGTACGTCTCCCGCAAGGCCGCCGAACTGCTGGGACGCACCCCCGAGGAGGTCAATGTCATCGTGCTGCACCTGGGCAACGGCGCCTCGGCGTCGGCGGTGGCGGGCGGCCGGTGCGTGGAGACCTCGATGGGGCTGACCCCGCTGGAGGGGCTGGTGATGGGCACACGTTCCGGCGACATCGATCCGGCCGTCACCTTCCACCTGAAGCGGGTGGCGGGGATGTCCACGGACGAGATCGACGTACTGCTCAACAAGAAGAGCGGTCTGGTCGGGCTCTGCGGCGACAACGACATGCGGGAGATCCGGCGCCGGATCGACGAGGGCGACGAGCGTGCGGCGCTGGCGTTCGACATCTATGTGCACCGGCTGAAGAAGTACATCGGCGCCTATTCGGCGGTCCTCGGGCGGGTGGATGCCGTGGTGTTCACGGCGGGGGTCGGGGAGAACTCGGCACCCGTACGGGAGGCTGCGATCGCCGGTCTTGAGGGGTTCGGCCTGGCGGTGGACGCGGATCTGAACGCCGTACGGTCCGGCGCACCGCGGCTGATCTCGCCGGACCACGCACGGGTCGCGGTCGCCGTGGTGCCGACGGACGAGGAACTGGAGATCGCCGTCCAGACCTTCGCACTCGTCGGGCAGGCCCACAACTGAGCACCCCCGCGCCCCTTTGTACCTTCCACCAGACGGAATATTCCGCAGCGAAACAAACCGATAGGATCCGCCTCATGCGCCGTTCCAAAATCGTCTGCACACTCGGTCCCGCCGTCGACTCCCATGAGCAGCTCGTCGCTCTGATCGAGGCCGGCATGAGCGTGGCCCGCTTCAACTTCAGTCACGGCAGCCACGAGGAGCACCAGGGTCGTTACGACCGGGTCCGCAAGGCCGCCGCCGAGACCGGCCGTGCGGTCGGCGTGCTCGCCGACCTCCAGGGCCCGAAGATCCGCCTGGCGAAGTTCGCCGAGGGCCCCGTCGAGCTGGTCCGCGGGGACGAGTTCACGATCACCGCGGAGGATGTCCCGGGCGACAAGTCGATCTGCGGCACGACCTACAAGGGCCTGCCCGGCGACGTCGCCAAGGGCGACCCGATCCTGATCAACGACGGCAACGTCGAGCTGAAGGTCGTCGCGGTCGAGGGCCCCCGGGTCAAGACCATCGTCATCGAGGGCGGTGTCATCTCCGACCACAAGGGCATCAACCTGCCCGGCGCGGCGGTCAACGTCCCGGCCCTGTCCGAGAAGGACGTCGAGGACCTGCGGTTCGCCCTGCGGATGGGCTGCGACCTGGTGGCGCTCTCCTTCGTACGGGACGCCAATGACGTCAAGGACGTCCACAAGGTGATGGACGAGGAGGGCCGCCGGGTCCCCGTCATCGCCAAGGTCGAGAAGCCGCAGGCCGTCGAGCACATGGAGGGCGTCGTCATGGCGTTCGACGGTGTGATGGTCGCCCGCGGCGACCTGGCCGTCGAGTACCCCCTGGAGAAGGTCCCGATGGTGCAGAAGCGCCTGGTGGAGCTCTGCCGGCGGAACGCCAAACCGGTGATCGTGGCGACCCAGATGATGGAGTCGATGATCACCAACTCGCGGCCGACCCGCGCCGAGGCGTCCGACGTCGCCAACGCGATCCTGGACGGTGCGGACGCGGTCATGCTGTCGGCCGAGTCCAGCGTGGGCGCGTATCCGATCGAGACGGTCAAGACGATGTCGAAGATCGTCGTCGCCGCCGAGCAGGAGCTGCTCTCCAAGGGCCTGCAGCCGCTGGTACCGGGCAAGAAGCCCCGCACCCAGGGCGGTTCGGTGGCCCGTGCCGCCTGCGAGATCGCGGACTTCCTGAACGGCAAGGCACTGGTCGCCTTCACCAAGTCCGGTGACACGGCCCGTCGCCTCTCCCGCTACCGTGCGGCGCAGCCCATCCTGGCCTTCACCACGGACGAGTCCACCCGCAACCAGCTCGCCCTGAGCTGGGGCGTCGAGGCCCACGTCGTACCGCATGTGGACAACACCGACGCCATGGTGGACCTGGTCGACGGGGAACTCCTGAAGCTGGACCGCTACAACGAGGGCGACACGATGGTCATCACGGCCGGCTCGCCTCCCGGCATCCCGGGCACGACGAACATGGTGCGGGTGCACCATGTGGGTGGCGGGGCGCGCGACTGACGCGGCCGATACCCGTACGGCAAGACTGTGGGCCGCACTCCTTCCGGAGTGCGGCCCACAGTCTTCTGTGCGGCTCCCGAACGGGCCGGTGTCGGCTAGCTGTTGCCGCCGGTGAAGTAGTTGTGCAACCCCGGCACCGTGAGCGTGCCGCCGAACTGGCCGGCCTGGGTCACCTTGACCTTGGTGAAGACGGCGAAGGGGACGTTCAGCGGCGGCGGTGTCTGCGGGCTGAACGTGACCGGGAAGAGGCCGAAGAGATTGCCCTTCAGCTCCTCCGTGTACATCGTCACCGTGCCGTCGCGGATGGTGGACTTGGAGCCCTTCCGCGCCTGGACGTGGGCCGTGGTGCCGGCCGGGCCGACCGTCAGCTGGTGGAGGTCATTGATGTCGATGGAGCTCGCGGTGAACTTCAGCACCTTCTTGATGGTGCCGTCCTGCGTCTTCACCTCGACAATGCCCTTGTAGTCGAGCCCGTTGAGGGTGAGCATCGAGCTCTGCAGGATCCACGGGTCGGTGGGGAGCAGCGGGACGCCCGTTTCCAGGTCGGCCGCGGCCAGTGCCTCGGGGTCGGCGGTCGGACACGGGAAGCGCGGCTTGGCGCCGTCCGGGATGTCGTCGTCCTTCTTGGCGTCGAGCCCCTTGGCACTGTCGTCGAGCTCCTCGACCGACTTGCCGGCCTTGTCAGCGGCCTCGCGGATGGCGGCGGCGGTCTTGTCGGCCGTCTCCTTCGCGGCGTCCGTGGCCTTCTCCGCGGGCTTCTCCGCAGGCTCGGCGGTGTCGCTCTGCGACGGCTTCGGGGACGCGGTGCTCGCGCTCGGGGACGGGCTCGCCGTCGCCTTGTCCGGTCCGTCGAAGAGGTCCTTCAGCGCGTCACCGACGCCCAGCGGGTCGAGCGGGTTCCTCGACTTCGTGGGTGTGGGCGAGGCGCTCGGCGCAGCGGCGGCGGGTGCGTCGGCGGCCTTCGCCTCCGGCTTCGTGGCGTCGCTCGCGGACGGGGTCTCCGAGGGCTCCGGTGTGACCGCGTCGTCCTTGTCACCGGAATCGGTGGCGGACGGGGACGGCGACTTCGTCTCCGATGCGGACGGGGACGGCGACTCGCTCGGCTCGTCGGAACGGGTCACGCAGGGGCCGGGCGCGAAGGGTATGTCCGTGCTGTCGTCGGCCAATGCGAGCTTGGGGGTGAGCCCCATGCCCACGAAGACGGCCGTCGGCATCGCGGCGAGCGCGAAGGCCTTGCCGGCGGGTATGTGCAGCTTCGTCAGCAACGACTTCCTGGGGGCCGCGTGGCGCGGTCCGCTTCTCGTCCGGAGGTCCTCGTTTTCGAGGCTGGTTGCCTGCCTGTCATCACCCCGCACGATGCCTCCCGCCGTCGGCCTCAGCTGTCGTGCCGTGCTCAGTGGGCTGCCGCTGCGGGGCGACTGCCTCGTAGTGCGCGCCCTCCGGGAGTTCATCCGCCGGCTCATTCTTCGCGAACGCTGCGTCCGCGGGCCTTTCCTCGCCGAGCGGAGTGGCATCCGTCGCCGGTACCCCCGGCGCCCAGGAGACGGAGAGCGCCCCACCGAGCAGGGCGAACAGGAAGCCCATCACGAAGCCGCCGATGTTCGCGACGGGTATGGAGATCAGCGCAAGAAGAATGGCCGCGACACCGGCGAACACCCTGACGATGTGGTGGAACCACATCGTCAGACCCAACGTGATCAGCAGGACTCCGATGATGAGAGACCCCGCGCCCGCCGTGGTCGACATCGCCAGCGTCAAATTGCCGAGGTGCATGTTGGCGTACGGGAAATAGGCGATGGGCACTCCGCCCACCATGGTGAACAGACCCGCCCAGAAGGGCCGGTTACCCCGCCAGGTGCGGAAGCGCCGCCGAAAGACGCGGAGGTAGTGATCGTTCTGCCCTGTGGATTCGGGGCTCATGGAAAACAGCTCCCTGGAACCGGTACCGCTGTGAGAAGAAGAAGGGTGGGTGGCCGGGCACACGCCGAACATGCCCAGCCACCCGGGCGAGCGCCTAGTAGCACTCCTGGACGCCCTTGTGGAGCTTGAGCGACAGTCCGCTGAGGTTGAAGGTGCCTGCCGTCGTGGCCCACGCCTTCTGCTCCACGCCCTTCAGCACGGCTTTCTCGGCCCGCTGCGCGAAGCCGTTCGCGTTGGCCTGAGTGCCGGGCTGGATGCCCGGGGAGCCCGGCCTCTCCTTCTTATGCAGAGAACCGGCCGCGACGCCGATGTCGATGTTCTTGAACTCGGCGTCGGCGTCGAGTTCGGAGACATCGAGGTAAAGGTCCTTGGCGTAGACCTTCTTGTCGCCCTTGCTCGGGTCACCCGCAGTGAGGGTCAAGGTGACACTACCGAGACCCAACGGCAGGTTGGGCGTGACGACCGACTGGCACATCTTGGTGATGTAGGCCTTACGGAAGCCGGACACGGCCACCGGGGCCGCCATGTCCTTACCGTCGAGAGTCTTGCCCGTGGCCACGCTGCCGTACTGAACGAAGTCGTAGCCTTCGAGCTCGGCGGCACTGACCTTGAACTCCTGGCCGGACACGCTGAACGAAGCCGCGAGCGCACCCTGCGCCAGGCCGACGCCCACCGCTGCTGTCGCCGCCACGCTCGGCACCATGACCAGAGCGAAACGCTTCCATCTGGTGCCACCACGAACCTGGGAACTCATAAATTTTCCTCCTTCTCGGACGTACATCTCCGGTACGGGCGAGGGCCCGTCCTGGGATGGGAGAAGTGCTACGTCCTCGGAAAGGAGAGCGCCCGCGTACGGAGGCAGGAACCGCGTCCGAATCACCGGCGATCACCCCCGAGCGACAACCACTGGCCACGCATTCGCGCAACCTGTTCGGACAGGCCCCGCCGGACGGCAGGAACCCCCCTGTCCGGAGTCGGCGCCACTGCCGCCGACCCACTCGGTGGGGACCCAACAGGGCCACCGCGCCGACTGGCAGCCGGGCTGGCGTTATTGGACCGAGCCTGGCCGATCGTGGTGCATTCCCGCCCGCGGCACAAGGGGGTTCGTTACTCGCTAGTAACGGCCCGATAACCGATGCGCGACCCGGTGATACCACCCAGCCACACAGGGTGGCATCGACTGGAAGGACGAAAGGGAAAATCGGGGTCTTTATACGGACAGATCCCGGGGGGCGATTTACTGCGAGTAACAGGCCGTACCTTTATCAAGATTTGGTAAAGCGGGGCCGTCTCTTATCGCCTGCTCGCGAAAACGGCCGTGGCACCCCGGGGGTGCCACGGCCGCGTTGTCACATCAGAACAAGACCCGCGCCAGCGCCGTACGCGCGGCGCCGACCCGCGGATCGTCGGGGCCGATCACCTCGAACAGCTCCAGCAGCCGCAGCCGCGCCGTGTCCCGGTCGTCGCCGAAAGTACGGCGCACCGTCTCGACGAGTCGCCCGAAGGCGTCCTCGACATGACCACCGACCAGATCCAGATCGGCGGCCGCGAGCTGCGTCGTGACATCGGCCGGGTTCTCCGCCGCGTCCTTGCGGACCTGCTGCGGGTCCATGTCCTTTACCCGGGCGAGCAGTTCGGCCTGAGCGAGACCGAGCTTGGCCTCCGTGTTGGCCGGGTCGTCGGACAGGACGTTCTTGTATGCCCGGACGGCACCGGCGAAGTCGCTGGCATCCAGGGCCTGTACGGCCGCTTCGAGCAGGGCGTCGTACGGACCGGCAGGCTCCTCGGCAGGAGCCTCGCCGGCTCCCTCGGCGACGGCCGCGTCCTGGTCGACCACGATTCCGGTGAGCCCGAACCGCTCCTCGCCGACCTGGATCAACTGGTCGAGCGTCTGCCGGATCTGGGCCTCTGGGGCCGCGCCCTGGAAGAGCGGGAGGGCCTGCCCGGCGACGACGGCGAAGACCGCCGGGATGCCCTGGATGCCGAACTGCTGCATCAGCATCTGGTTGGCGTCGACATCGACCTTGGCGAGCACGAAGCGGCCGTTGTACTCATGGGCCAGGCGCTCGAGGAGCGGCCCCAACTGCTTGCACGGCTCGCACCACTCGGCCCAGAAGTCGATGACGACCGGGACCTCGGCGGAGCGCTGGAGGACGTCGTTCTCGAAGCCCGCCTCATCGACATCGATCACCAGGGCGGACGGCGGCACGGCACCGCCACCACCCTGCCGGGCGGCCTCGGCACGGGCCTGCTCCGCCTTCTCTTTGGCCTCGCCGGCCGCCTTCACCGCGGCGAGGTCGACGACGCCGCTCATGGACATGTTCCTAGGCTGCATACGTACATCCTCCCCCCTTGGCGCGCCGATACGGAAAGCGAGACGGGAACCGGATCGGTCCGCGGCCCCGGCCGGTGTGCGGGGCGGGCGGACAGACACGGTCCCGGGCCCCGCGAAGGATCCCGGAAGGGGTCGAAAAAACCCCGGTGGGTCCCTGAAAGACCCGGTTCGGCAGCCGGACCCCCGCCCAGTGCCTGCTGCGGCTCCGGGTCCCCACCCGGCGCCTGTGGCTGTCGCTCGTTCGTGGCGCGAGACGCGGCGCCCTGGCCGCCTTCCTTACGCTACGACCCGTAGCGTAACTGCCGATGGGCTCTCTCGAACAGATGATCCCGGTGATCTGTCTCACGGACACCGGGGCCGTCCCGTTCTTGCTACTGACCGGTATGGTCACCGCATGCTGAGCCACAGCGACCAAACCCCCTCCCGGACAGGACGTCCGCGCAGTACCGCGGCCGATGCCGCGATCCTCGAAGCGACCCGGGCGTCCCTGGTCGATCTGGGCTGGTCGAAGCTGACCATGGGTGATGTGGCGACCCGGGCGGGGGTCGCGAAGACGACCCTCTATCGGCGCTGGGCGGGCAAGAACGAGCTGGTCGTCGACGCGGTCGCGGTCCTCTTCGACGAGCTGGAGCTCCACGACCGGGGCAGCCTGGCGGCCGATGTGCAGGGCGTCGTGCTCCAGTTCGCCGCGCTGCTGGAGCGGCCGGAGACCCGGACCGCACTGATGGCGGTGGTCGCGGAGTCCACCCGGGACGATTCGCTTCGGCTGCGGATCCGGTCGGCCATCGTGGACCGGCAGAAGCGCCTGGTCGTCCTCGGCCGGGAACGCGCCCAGGCCCGCGGCGAGCTGCCGTACGAGGACGATGCCGAGACGGCGGCCCACAACGCGGACCTGATCTTCGATGTGATCGCCGGTGCCGTGGTGCACCGGACGCTGGTCAGCGCCGAGCCGGTGGACGGCGAGTGGGCGCGCAGCTTCACCTCTCTGCTGTTGCTCGGGCTGGCCGGGGCTCAGACCTGATAGCGCCCCGGCGCGAAGAGGTGGAGGTGCTTCTCCACCCAGGCGGAGGTCCGCTCCAGGCCCTCCTCCAGGGAGACTTCGGGCCGCCAGCCCGCCCACTCACGGGCCCGGGTGTTGTCGGACAGCAGCCGCTGGACCTCGCTGCCGGAGGGCCGCAGCCGCGCCGGGTCCACCACCACCTCCGCGTCCCGACCGGACGCGGTGATCAGGGCTTTCGCCAGGTCGCCGACCGAAATCTCCCGGCCGGTGCCGAGGTTGACGCTCTCGCCCAGGGCCCGGTCGCAGTCGGCCAGCGCCAGGAATCCGGCCGCGGTGTCGGTGACGTACGTGAAGTCCCGGGTGGGGGTCAGTGAGCCGAGGCGGATCTCCCGTGCGCCCGCGTGCAGTTGGGCCAGGATCGTGGGGATCACCGCTCGGGCGGACTGGCGCGGGCCGTAGGTGTTGAACGGGCGGACGACGGTCACCGGAAGCTCGAAGGCGTGCCAGTGCGAGAGCGCCATCATGTCGGCGCCGATCTTCGAGGCGGAGTATGGGGACTGCGGCTGGAGCGGGTGATTCTCGCTGATCGGGGCGGTCAGCGCGCTCCCGTACACCTCGCTGGTGGAGGTGTGCAGCAGGCGGCGCACCGAGTGGCGGCGGCACGCCTCGGCGATGTTCTCGGTGCCGACGACGTTCGTGCGGACGTACGCGGCCGGCGCGTCGTAGCTGTACGGGATGCCGATGAGCGCGGCGAGGTGGAAGACCGTGTCGCAGCCCGCGACCGCGTCCATCACACGGCCCGCGTCACCGATGTCCCCGGCGATCATCTCGACGGGGCTGTGCGGGTCGTCGAGGTAGCGGGCGAGGTGCCCCTTCTCGGCGTACGGCTTGTAGTGGACGAACGCGCGGACGTGCGCGCCGCGTTCGACGAGCAGGTCCACGAGGGTGGAGCCGATGAAGCCCTCGGCGCCGGTGACGAGGACCGTGCGGCCCTTCCAGTCGATGCTGCGGCCGTTGCGGTCGGTGCTCATGCGGTGAATTCCTTTGCGGTGGGCGGGGTTACTGGGCGGTGGCGAGGCGGATGACGGTGGCAGCGAGCAGGTCGGCAGCCCGCGCATGGTTGCCGGAGTCGGCGGCGCGGCCCATCGCGGCGAGCCTGCCCGGGTCGGTGAGCAGCGGCTCGACGACGGCGGCGAGCCGGTCGGCGGTGGTTTCGGCGTCCGGCACGAGGTATGCGGCACCCACCTCGGACAGCACCCGGGCGTTGTGGGTCTGGTGGTCGCCGGGGGCGTGCGGGTACGGCACGAGGACGGCGGGCACCCCGGTGGTCGCGAGTTCGGCGATCGTGGCGGACCCGGCCCGGCAGACCACCAGATCGGCCACGGCGTAGGCGAGGTCCATCCGGTCCAGGTAAGGGACGGCCTGCGCGACCGGGCCCGCGCCCGCGTCGGCGAGCCGCTGCCGGGTCTCCGCGAGCGCCGCCGGACCCGTCTTGATCAGGAGGTGGACGTCCCGGCGGTCGCGCCAGCGGGCGGCGAGGCCGACCGCGGCCGCGGTGAGCCGGGCCGCGCCGAGGCTGCCGCCGTTGAAGAGGACGACGCGGGCTCCGGCGGGTATACCGAAGGCGCCCCGGGCCTCGTCGCGGAGCGCGGGGCGGTCCAGGGCGGCCAGCGAGGCGGCGATCGGCATGCCGACGGTCCGGGCCCGCTCTCCGCCCGCCAGGTGCGGGCGGCTGCCGTCGAAGGCGACCGTGAGGTGTTCGGTGAGCCGGGCAGCGAACTGGTTGGCGCGGCCGGGGACGGCGTTGGACTCGTGGATGACGCTGGGCAGCCCGGCCATCCGGGCCCCGAGGACGGCGGGGGCGCTCGGGTAGCCGCCCATGCCGACGACGACCTGGGCCCGCTGGGTGCGCAGGATGGACCGGCACTGCGCGCCGGAGCGCAGGAGGGCGGCCGGGAGCAGGAAGCGCTTGGCTCCCAGCGCGGGGTCGAAGGGGATCATGTCGACGGTGTGCAGCCGGTATCCGGCCGCCGGGATCAGGGTCGTCTCCAGGCCCCGCTCGGTCCCGACGAAGGAGATGACCGCGTCCGGGTCGGCGCGGCGCAGGGCCTCGGCGAGAGCGAGCCCTGGGTAGATGTGGCCGCCGGTGCCGCCCGCACCGATCACGACGGAGAGTGGTGTGCGCATGGCCACCACTCTCGGAAAGCGGCTTAAGAAGGTTCTAAGAGTCCGCTTTGGCATTCTTCGGGGTATGAACAGGATTCTGGTGGCCGACGACGAGCCGGAAGTGCGGGCCGCCGTCGAGGACGGGCTGAGCGTAGAGGGGTACGAGGTACGAGGGGTCGGCGACGGCCTGGCCGCGCTCTCGGCGGTGGCGTCCTGGCAGCCCGACGCGCTGGTCCTGGACGTGATGATGCCGGTCCTGGACGGGCTCGCGGTGTGCCGCCGGCTGCGCGCGATGGAGGACAGGACCCCGGTCCTGGTCCTCACCGCCCTGGCCTCCGTCAGCGAGCGCGTCGACGGCCTGGACGCGGGCGCCGACGACTATCTGGTGAAGCCGTTCGCGCTGGACGAACTGGTGGCCCGGGTCAGGGCCCTGCTGCGGCGGGCCGCCCCGCCCGCGGCGGACGGGGCGGAACTGTCCTTCGCGGACCTGACACTGGATCCGGTGGCCCGCACGGGACGACGAGCGGGCCGCCCGCTGGAGTTCAGCCGCACCGAGGCCGCCCTGCTGGAACTGCTCCTGCGCCACCCGGGCCAGGTGCTCCCCCGCGCGATGATCCTGGAGCGCGTCTGGGGGCAGGACTTCGGGCCGGACTCCAACTCGCTCGCGGTGTACGTGGGTTACCTGCGCCGCAAACTGGAACTGGGCGGTGAACCGCGGCTCGTCCACACGGTGCACGGTCTCGGCTACCGGCTGGACGTGACATGAGCGGGGTGCGCCGGCTGGGCGCCCGCTGGCGACGGCGGCGCCCGGTGCGTACACGGCTGGCGCTGGCGGCCTCGGCGGCGGTGGCACTGGTCGCGGTCGGGGTGTGCACGGCCGCCTTCTTCGTGATCCGCTACGAGTTGCTGCACCAGCTGGACCTGAATCTGACGCAGTCCGCGACGAGGCTGATCCAGGAGAACCGGGGCGGCGGCCCGCAGGTACTGGCCGGCCAGTGCCGGTACCTCTCCGCGCCCGCTTGCGCGCAGGTGGTCCCGGCCGCCCCGGCGGCGGACCCGGCCGAGGCGTATCCGCTGCCGGTCTCCGCTCCGGTACGAGAGGTGGCGGCGGGCGACCGGGCCCCGTACTTCAGCAATATCACCCGCTTCGGGCAGCCCCTGCGGATGCTCACGACTCGTTTCGGTGACGGGCGGGCGCTCCAGGTGGCACTGCGCTCGGACCCGGTGGAGAAGGGCGTCCAGCAGGCTGCCGTACTGCTGGCGGCGGTCGGCGGGGCGGGCGTCCTGCTGGCGGCGGCGCTCGGCTACGGGGTCTCCCGCACCGGCCTGGCGCCCGTGGCCCGGCTCACCTCGACCGCCGAGCGGATCGCGGCCACCCGGGACCCGCGCCACCGCATCGAGCTGCCGCCGGGGCCGCCGGGACGCCAGGACGAAGTGACCCGGCTGGCGGCCAGCTTCAATACGATGCTCGGTGAGCTGGAGCAGTCGGTGACCGCCCAGCGCCGGCTGGTCGCGGACGCCTCGCACGAGCTGCGGACCCCGCTGACCGCGCTGCGCACCAACGCGGAGCTGCTGGCCCGGGCCGACCGGCTGACGCCGGCACAGCGCGACCGGGCGGCAAGGGCGCTGGGCCGGCAGATCCGCGAGGTGGCCGGCCTGGTGAACGACCTGATCGAGCTGGCCAGGGACGAGGAGCCGCTGCCGCTGCTGGAGGAGGTACGCATCGCGGACCTGGCCGGGCATGCGGTGACCACGGCCCGGGCACACTGGCCGGAGACCCGCTTCCTGCTGGAGATCGCGCCCCCGGCGGCGGAGGTGACCCGGCCCGGCGTGCCCGCCCGCCTGAGTCGGCTGCTGACCAATCTGCTGGACAACGCGGCCAAGTTCAGCCCGCCGGGCGCCCCGGTGGAGATCGGTCTGACCGCGTTCGGGGACGGGCTGGAGGTGACGGTCCGCGACCACGGTCCCGGGATCGCGGCGGCGGACCTCCCGTACGTCTTCGACCGCTTCTACCGCGCTGACGCGGCCCGTGCGCTGCCGGGCTCGGGACTGGGGCTGGCCATGGCCCGGCAGATCGCCCGGGCTCATGGCGCGGACCTGACGGCACGGGCGGCGCCGGGCGGCGGAGCGCTGTTCACGCTGACGTTCGAGGGCGGGGACCCGCCGGGCGGCGGGGCCCTCCCCCGCGCCCGTCAGAAGCCGGGCGGCTCCGTGTAGGTACCCCACTCGTCGCGCAGAACCCCGCAGATCTCGCCGAGCGTCGCCTCGGCCCGTACCGCGTCGAGCATCGGCCCGATCATGTTGGAGCCGTCGCGGGCGGCGGCCAGCATCGCGTCCAGCGCCGACTTGACCCGCGCATCGTCGCGGGCGTCCTTGCGGCTGCCGAGCACCCGGACCTGCTCGCGCTCGACCTCGTGGCTGACCCGCAGGATCTCCAGGTCGCCGGTGACCGAGCCGTGGTGGACGTTGACGCCGACGACGCGCTTGTCGCCCTTCTCCAGCGACTGCTGGTACCGGAAGGCGGACTCGGCGATCTCGCCGGTGAACCAGCCGTCCTCGATGCCGCGCAGGATGCCGGAGGTGATGGGCCCGATGGGGTGCTGCCCGTCCGGGTGGGCCCGGGTGCCGCGTTCCTTGATCTGGTCGAAGATCTTCTCGGCTTCGGCCTCGATCCGGTCGGTGAGCTGCTCGACGTACCAGGAACCGCCCAGCGGGTCGGCCACATTGGCGACGCCGGTCTCCTCCATCAGCACCTGTTGGGTGCGCAGCGCGATCTCGGCGGCCTGCGCGGAGGGAAGTGCGAGGGTCTCGTCGAGGGCGTTGGTGTGCAGCGAGTTGGTGCCGCCGAGGACCGCGGAGAGCGCCTCGACCGCCGTCCGTACGACGTTGTTGTACGGCTGCTGGGCGGTGAGCGAGACACCGGCGGTCTGGGTGTGGAAGCGGAGCCACTGCGCCTTGTCGGTCCTGGCGCCGTACGTCTCCTTCATCCAGCGGGCCCAGATGCGGCGGGCCGCGCGGAACTTGGCGATCTCTTCGAAGAAGTCGAGGTGCGCGTCGAAGAAAAAGGAAAGACCGGGCGCGAAGGTGTCGACGTCCAGCCCGCGGGAGAGGCCGAGCTCCACGTAACCGAAGCCGTCGGCGAGGGTGTACGCGAGCTCCTGCGCGGCCGTCGCCCCGGCCTCGCGGATGTGGTAGCCGGAGACGGAGAGCGGCTTGTAGGCGGGGATGTCGCGGGCGCAGTGCTCCATCAGGTCGCCGATGAGGCGCAGATGGGGCTCGGGCTGGAAGAGCCACTCCTTCTGCGCGATGTACTCCTTGAAGATGTCGGTCTGGAGCGTGCCGTTGAGCACGCCCGGGTCGACGCCCTGACGCTCGGCGGCGACCAGATACATGCAGAAGACGGGGACGGCGGGTCCGCTGATCGTCATGGATGTCGTGACGTCGCCGAGCGGGATGTCCTTGAAGAGGATCTCCATGTCGGCGGCGGAGTCGATGGCCACGCCGCAGTGCCCGACCTCGCCGAGCGAGCGGGGGTCGTCGGAATCGCGGCCCATCAGTGTCGGCATGTCGAAGGCGACGCTGAGCCCGCCGCCGCCCGCGGCGAGGATCATCTTGTAGCGCTCGTTGGTCTGCTCGGCGTTGCCGAAGCCGGCGAACTGGCGGATGGTCCAGGTCCGGCCGCGGTAGCCGGTCGGGTACAGCCCCCGGGTGAAGGGGTACTCGCCGGGCCAGCCGATCCGCTCGAATCCCTCGTACGTGTCCCCGGGGCGGGGGCCGTACGCGGGTTCCACAGGATCCCCGGAGAGTGTGGTGAAGTCCGCGTCACGCTTGCGGGCCTTGTCGTAACGGGCCTGCCAGCGGCGGCGGCCTTCCTCGATCGCGTCAGCGTCCATACCATCGAATTTACTAGGACGTCCTAGTAAATGTCGATGGCAAACCGCCCGGTGCTTCGCACGGGGCGGTTCGGGTGGTGCGGGGCGGGCCGGGCTCGCCCTGGCGGTTCAGACCTTGACGGCGGCCGGAGAACCGTCGGCGACCAGCGGCTCGACCTCGCGGACGACCTTGCGCTCGACGAAGAAAGCGGCCGTCGGGATGGTGCCGGAGATCAGCACCCAGAGCAGCTTGCCCACCGGCCACTTCGCCTTGGAGCCCAGGTCGAAGGCGAAGATGAGGTAGATGATGTAGAGCACGCCATGGATCTGGGAGACGACGAGCGTCAGATCCTTGCCCATCTCGAAGCCGTACTTGAAGACCATGCAGGTGCAGAGCACCAGCAACATGACTGCGGTGACGTAGGCCATCACCCGGTACCGGGTCAGCACACTGCGTTTCATGGCATCGAGCGTAACCGGACGCCCGGGGCGATCTTGCAGCGGGCCGGGCCCTCGAAATGTCGTCCTATGCCTCTTCGAAATCCTTGGCCGCGATCCGCAACGGCCGCAGCATGGCGAAGATCTCCGCGCACTCCTCGGCGTCGTACACCCCTAGCCCGAACTCCATGTCGACCAGGTCCTTGGTCGCGGCCTCGACGACCTCGCGGCCCCTGTCGGTGATGGAGGCGAGGGTTCCGCGGCCGTCGTTCGGGTTGGGGCGCTTGGCGACCAGGCCGGAGCGCACCAGCCGGTCCACCGTGTTCGTGACGGAGGTGGGGTGGACCATGAGCCGCTCACCGATCTTGGACATCGGCAGCTCACCGGCCCTGGAGAAGGTGAGCAGCACCAGCGCCTCGTACCGCGCGAAGGTCAGGCCGTACGGTTTGACGACCGCGTCGACCTCGGCGAGCAGGATCTGCTGCGCGCGCATGATCGAGGTGATCGCCCCCATCGAGGGCACCGGGCCCCAGCGCTGCTGCCAGAGTTCGTCGGCGCGGGCGATGGGATCGAAGGGGAGACTGAGCGGCTTCGGCACGGCACCGACCTTACCCACTGGTCATATGCTGGTCAGCCCCGTCTCGAACTTCGGTCCGAGGACCGTGCGCGGTCGCTGTCGCCCTGACCTCGCGGACCAGCAGGAGCGTGCACACCGTACCGATCGCCCCGGCCCCCGCGACCACCAGATGCACGGGGACGAATTCGGCGGCCAGCCCGGCCAGCGCCATGCCGATGCCCTGGACCGTCATCAGCCCAGCGGTGAGCAGGGTCATGGCCCGGCCCCGCAGCTCCTCCGGGACGGCATCGACGAACCACTGGTCGAGGCCGATGATGTACGCCGCCCCCACCCCGGCCAGCGCAAGCGCCACCAGGGTCGGGACCATGCCGGGGCGGATCCCGTACAGCAGGAACGGCAGCAGCCCGGCGGCGGCGACCGGCAGCACGATCCGGGAGCGGATGCGCGGGGCCAGCACGGCGCCCACGTACAGCTCGGCGCCGATGTGACCGACCGGCATCGCGCACATGAGGAGTCCGAGCGCGGCCGGACCGACACCGATCTCGTCCGCGTACGGTGCGGCGAGCGCCTCCGGTGCCACGACGAACATCGCCGGCAGCCAGAAGAGCAGCATCAGCGCGCGGATCCTGCGGTCGGCGAGGACGGTCCGGGCTCCGGCGAGCGACTCCTTGAGCAGGGCACCGCCTCCGTCGCCGCCGCTCCGCGCGGGCCGGTCGCGGGTCCCGAAGCGGAGCAGCACCGCCGAGCAGAGGAAGGTCCCGACGGTGATCGTGATCGCCCCGCGCGCGGACACCGCGGCGAGCAGCGCACCGCCCACGCCGAAGCCGATCAGCAGAGCGCTCTGCGAGACGATCCGCAGCAGTGAGCGGCCCAGTACATAGAGGTCGCCCTCGCCGAGGATGTCGGTGAGCGCGGCCATGCGCGTCCCGGTGAAGACGGGCGACACGGAGGCGACGAGACAGCGCAGCGCGAGGAGCCCGCCGACGGGGGTGCCGGGCAGCACCATGACGGCGACACAGCCCGCGCAGATCAGATCGCAGGTGACCAGGACCCGGCGTGCGGGGTAGCGGTCGGCGACCCCGGCGAAGAGCGTGCCGCCGACGAGGTAGGGGAGGAAGCCGAGCGCGAAGGTGAGGGCGCTGAGCAGGGGCGAGCCGGTGAGGTCGTAGACGAGGACGGTGAGCGCGAGCTCGCTGACAACGACGCCGAGCAGGGAGAGCAGGTGTGCGGCGAAGACGGCACGGAACTCCCGTACGGCAAAGACGGCGCGGTAGCCGCGGGGTGTACCGGGGTCCGGGACGGAAGCCGGAGCCCGGAGCGCGGGCGACGGGTTCGGGTCAATGGGGTCGGCGCGCTCCGGGGACGGCGCCGCTCCTGTGGGGTGGGCGTTCGCTGCGGACGGGTGGTGGGGTGATGGGCCCGTCGGGCCGCTCGGGGGGTCCACCGCGTCGCGTGGGCCGCCCGCCGGGGCGGGGCTGTTGCTCGGCATGGACGCAGCGTGAAGGAGCATGGCCCGCGCTCCATAAACTTTCGGCTGACACCGAATCTTTGTGAGGTGGGCCGATGCCGTTCCATCTGCATTTCGACGAGAGCGATCTGCTGTGCTGCAGGTTCGCCCTCTCCCCGCTCTGGGAGACGCAACAGGCAGTACGCACCCTCCTGCGCCCCGGGAACCACGGCTACCACGAGCCGTGGCTGCGGCGTATCCGGAGCGCGGCCGCGGGGCTCGAACTCGGGCCGCTCTGGTCGCTGATGCCGGCAGGCGGACACAATCCTGACTTTCTCTGCCCGCCGCCGCTCGGGCCCTATGCATCCTTCGAGGAGGAGATCGCCGGGGTGCGCGCCATCGACCCCGAGCTCGTCCGTGCGGACCTGGCACTGACGCTCGCGTGTGTGCCGGGGGCGCTGGACTCCCCCTCCGGACGGACGATGCTCGACGACCCCGCCCGTGCGCAGCGGGAGCTGTCCGCGCTTCTGGAACAGGCGTGGCGCGTCCTGGTCGAGCCGGACTGGCCGCGGCTGCGCGCATTGCTGGAGGCGGACATCGCGTACCACTCGCGGCGGCTCGCCGCGGTCGGCCTCGCGCGGCTGCTCGGCGAGTTGAGTCCCCAGCTGAGCTGGGCGGGCTCGACGCTCACGCTCGTCGGGATGCGGGGCCGGCACTCCCGGGTGCTCGGGGGGCAGGGTCTTGTCCTGATGCCGAGCGTCTTCGCCTGGCCGGATGTGGTGAGCGGGTACGAGCCGCCCTACCAGCCCGCGGTGATCTATCCGGCGCGTGGGATCGGTGGCCTGTGGACGGAGCCCGCGGACCGTACGCCGCAGGCGCTCGCGCGGCTGCTCGGGCGGGCGCGGGCCGATGTCCTGTGCATGCTCGACGAACCGGCAGGGACGAGCGCCCTCGCCCACCGGCTCGGCCTCGCGCCGTCCTCCGTGTCGGAACATCTGTCGGTGCTGCGGGCGGCGGGGCTGCTGACCTCGCGGCGGTACGGGCACCAGGTGCTGTACGAGCGGACGCCGCTCGGGATCGCGCTGGCGGTGGAGCCCGAAACGCACCCCGGGTGACGGAGACCCCCTCGCCGGACGGCGAGGGGGTCTCAGGATGGTGCGGAGAGGCGTCAGCCGGCGAGGTACCGCTCGACCGTCTCGACCTTGGAGGTCAGGCCGTCGGTGACACCGGGGCGGATGTCGGCCTTCAGTACGAGCGAGACGCGTCCGGCGCGGGCCTCGACGGCGGCGACGGCCCGCTTGACGACGTCCATGACCTCGTCCCACTCACCCTCGATGGAGGTGAACATGGCGTCCGTGCGGTTGGGCAGCCCGGACTCGCGGACGACCCGGACGGCGTCGGCGACGTACTCGCCGACGTCCTCGCCGACGCCCAGCGGACTGACCGAGAACGCGACGATCACGCGCTGACCACGCCTTCCCGGCGGGCACGGGCGGCGATGACGCCATCGGCCTCGTAGCGCTTGAGCACCTTGTCGCCGTACAGCCCGCCGAACGGCAGCAGCGCGAGCAGGAAGAAGAACGCGATGCGCTTCAGCGGCCACTTGGTCTTGGACCAGACGTCGAGCAGCAGGACGGCGTAGATCACGAAGAGCACACCGTGGATGATGCCGAGCGGCATCATCAGGAAGTCGATGTCGGAGACCCGGCTGAGAATCGAGCCAAAGATGATCAGCGCAGGGAAGGAGAGCGCCTCGGGAATCGAGATGAGGCGCAGCCGGTGCAGGGCGGTAGCGGTCTTGATGTCCACAAGGGCACCTTCGGTGGGAGGATCGTGACAGCTTGTGAATACAGGCACAAGCGCACCCATTGTGGCATCGGCACGGGCGGCGCTCGGCGCCGGGGCCGTATGTGTCCGGTCACGTGCCGCCGCCGGGCCCCGATCCGTTCCGTCGTCGCCCTGTACGGGATACGTCCGGATTGCGTACGGGTCCCGTACCGGATGCGTATCAGGGGCGGTTCAGGGTGCCGGTTCCTCCCCAGGGCCCTGTCCCGGCCGGGGCCGGGCCGATACCGTCGCTCCGTGGCAATGTTCCGACTCCAAGGCAGCAGAACGCTCGCCGTCGACCTGGCCGGCGACGCCGTCAAGGCGAAGAACGGCTCGATGGTCGCGTACGACGGCCGGATGACGTTCAAGAAGATGACCGGCGGCGGCGACGGCCTGCGCGGCATGGTGACCCGCCGGCTGACCGGCGAGCAGATGACCGTGATGGAAGTGACAGGCCAGGGCACCTGCTACTTCGCCGACCGCGCGAGCGAGATCAGCCTCGTGTCGCTGCGCGGCGAGAAGCTCTATGTGGAGGCGAGCAATCTGCTCTGCACCGACGCCGGGCTGCGCACCGGCACCACCTTCACCGGGCTGCGCGGCGGGGCGACCGGCAACGGCCTGTTCACCACCACCGTCGAGGGCACCGGTCAGGCGGCGATCATGTCGGACGGCTCGGCCGTGGTGCTGCGGGTGACGGCCCAGTACCCGCTGTTCGTCGATCCCGGCGCCTACATCGCCCACCAGGGCAACCTCCAGCAGCACTTCCAGTCCGGGGTGAACTTCCGGACGCTGATGGGCGAGGGCTCGGGCGAGTCGTTCCAGATCCGGTTCGAGGGCGAGGGCCTCGTCTACGTGCAGCCGAGCGAGCGGAACACCATCGGGGGCGATGTCTGATGCCGTTCCGTGAGATCAACTCGAAGATGGTCGAGGCGACGGTGGTCCCCGGCCAGAAGATGTTCAGCCAGCGCGGCGCGATGCTCGCGTACCGCGGCGAGGTGTCGTTCACCCCGAACATCCAGGGCGGCCAGGGCGGCCTGATGTCGATGATCGGCCGACGGGTGGCGAACGAAGCGACCCCGCTGATGACGGTCGAGGGCAGCGGCACGGTGATGTTCGGCCACGGCGGCCACCACATCCAGGTGATCAACCTGGCCGGCGACACCCTCTATGTGGAGGCCGACCGGCTGCTCGCCTTCGACGGGACGTTGCAGCAGGGCACGATGTTCATGGGTGCGCAGGGCGGCGTCATGGGCATGGTGCGCGGCCAGGTGACCGGGCAGGGCCTGTTCACCACGACACTGAAGGGCCATGGCGCGGTCGCGGTGATGGCGCACGGCGGGGTGATCGAGCTGCCGATCACCCCGGGCCGCGAGGTGCATGTGGACCCGCAGGCGTATGTCGCCCACCACGGCGACGTACGCAACAAGCTCTCCACCGCGCTCGGCTGGCGCGACATGGTGGGGCGCGGCTCCGGCGAGGCGTTCCAGCTGGAGCTGAGCGGCAGTGGCGCGGTGTACGTCCAGGCCTCGGAGGAGAAGCTGTGAGCACGCCCGTGGTCTTCGACCCGATGACGCTGCCGTCGGACGACAACGTCAACTCGTACACCTTCTGCGTGGAGCTCAAGGGGAGCCAGTGGTTCCTGCAGAAGGGCAAGATGATCGCCTATTACGGACGGATCGAGTTCAACGGCATCGGCCACGGCCGCTTCGAGCGGCTGATCCGTACGAGCTTCCACTCACCGCTGCACGCGAGCGACTGGGTGGTGGCCGAAGGCAGCGGCAAGATGCTCCTCGCCGACCGCGCCTTCGACGTGAACTCGTACGACCTGGAGGAGGGGAACCTGACGATCCGGTCCGGCAACCTTCTCGCGTACCAGCCGACCCTGGCACTCAAGCAGTCCATCGTGCCGGGCTTTCTGACACTGATCGGTACGGGAAAGTTCGTGGCCGCGTCCAACGGTCCGGTGGTCTTCATGGAGCCGCCGCTGCGGGTCGATCCGCAGGCGCTGGTGGGCTGGGCGGACTGCCCCTCGCCGTGCCACCACTACGACCACGGCTATATGACGGGCGTGATGGGCGGGCTCAGGTCGCTTACCGGGATCGGCGGGACGTCGGGCGAGGAGCACCAGTTCGAGTTCGTCGGGGCGGGTACGGTGCTGCTCCAGTCGACCGAGATCCTGATGCCCGAGCAGCCGACGGGGGCGACGCCGGCGCAGGCCGGGGTGCCGGGTGGCGCGGGTCAACCTGGCTCCGCACCCCGTCTGCCCGGTCAGCTCGGGGACCTCCAACGTCGCTTCGGTTTGTGACCGGTAGTCTGCGGAGTGTGACGTCGAACGTCTGCACCCCGCACCGAGCCCGTCTCCGGGCGAGTGCCGGACGTCACACTCTCCCACCTTCGTCCGGCTTTCAACTTCTTAGGTAGAATCCATACATGGAGACCGAGACGGCCACTCGCTGGCTGAACGACGCGGAGCAGTGCGCCTGGCGCACCCACCTGGACGTCAGCAGGCTGCTGATGCACCAGCTGGAGAAGGACCTCCAGCCGTTCGGCCTGACCAACAACGACTACGAGATCCTGGTCAACCTCTCGGAGTCGGACGACCAGCGCATGCGGATGAGCGACCTCGCCGCCGCGACGCTGCAGTCCAAGAGCAGGCTCTCGCACCAGATCACCCGTATGGAGAGCGCGGGACTGGTCCGCAGGGAGAACTGCGAGTCGGACCGGCGCGGACTGTTCGCGGTCCTCACCGATGAGGGTGCGGAGACGATGCGGAAGGTGGCGCCCCACCACGTGGCGTCGGTGCGCAAGCACTTCATGGACCTGTTGACGCCGGAGGCACTGGCGGACCTGCACGCGGCACTGGCACCGGTCGCGGATCATCTGCGGGGGCGTCGCGGCAAGGTGTGACCTGCGCGGCGGGGCGCGGTGTTCAACCGGCGCTCGGCAGCCACAACTCGAACCGCGCGCCGCCCTCCGGCGCACCGTCCACCGTCAGCCGGCCGCCGTGCCGGGCCGCGACGTCGCGGGCGATGGCGAGGCCCAGACCGGCACCGCCCTCGTCCCGCGTACGGGCGTCGTCGAGGCGTACGAAACGTTCGAAGATCCGCTCGCGCTCGTCCGGTGGCACTCCCGCCCCGTCGTCGGTGACCGCGACGACCACGCCGCCCCGCTCCGCACGCAGCGAGACCGCCACCGTGCGCTCCGCATGACGCTCGGCGTTGTCCAGCAGATTGCCGATCACCCGCGCCAACTGCCCACGCGAGCCCTCCGCTTCGAACGCACCGGAGTCCGGCACGGACACCGCCACCGGAATCCGGTCGCCGGTGCGCTGCGAGACCTCCTCGTGGAGCAGCGCGCCCAGGTCCAGCGTCGTACGGCCCGGCCGCTCCCCCGCGTCCAGCCGGGCCAGCAGCAGCAGATCGGCCGCCAGCGCCTGCAGCCGTACGGTGTCGGCGACGGCGCCCGGCACGTCCAGCAACTCCGGATGCGCGGCGCCCACCTCCAGCTGGGTGCGCAGGGAGGCGATCGGGCTTCGCAGTTCGTGCGAGGCGTCCGCCACGAAGTGTCGCTGCCGGTCCACCGATGCCTCGAGGGCCGTCAGGGTCTCGTTGGTGGTACGGGCCAGCCGGGCGATCTCGTCGCGCGAACCGGGCTCCGGCACCCTCCGGCTCAGATCCTCGGACGCGGTGATCGCGGCCATCTCGCGCCGGATTCCCTCGACCGGGCGCAGCGCCCGCCGGGTCACCAGCCAGGTGACCCCGGCGACGACGAGCAGCAGCACCGGCAGCCCGATCAGCATCGCCCCGCGCACAGTGCCCACGGCCTCCTGCTCGGCGGCCAGCGGGGCGCCCGCGTGGACGGTCAGGGTCACCCCGGCTGATGTGGTCGCCCGGACTGACGCGAAGCGATAGTCGGCCGTGTCTCCGTCGACGGTGGCGGTGCCGTTGCTGAAGTCCGGGTTGCCGGAGTCGACTTCACCGCGGCCGGGGATGCTGTGACCGCCGTTGTCGTCGCCGCCGTCATCGCGTCCGTCGTCATCGCGTCCGTCGTCGTCGGAACCGGTGGAGCTTCCCGCGGCCGGTGACGGGGCCGGCTCGACCTGGTCCGTACCGGTGCCGGAGATCGCCTCCAGGTCCTTGGAGACGGCCACCACGCGCCCGTCCTCGTCGGTCACCTGGACCGGATGGTCCTCCTCCTCGCGCATCTCCAGCCGGTCGTACGGCACATCGAGGGCCAACTGCCCGGCCACCTCACGGGCCACCACCTCGGCCTGCAGCCCCGCCTGATCGGTGAGGTTGGCGCGCAGGACGAGGAGCACGGCGAGCCCGGCGCCGACCAGTGCGACCGCGACCACGACCGTGGCACCGAGTGCGGCCCTGGCCCGTACCGATCTCACAGCGCCTCCAGCCGGTATCCGGCGCCACGCACCGTACGGATGGCGGCCGCGCCGAGCTTGCGCCGCAGCGCGCTGACGTACACCTCGACGATGTTCGGGTCGCCGTCGTAGGCGAAGTCCCAGACGTGTTCCAGGATGTCCGCCTTGCTCACCACCTGCCCGGGCCGCAGCGCCAGTTGTTCCAGCACCGCGAACTCCTTGGTGGTGAGGGTGATTTCGGCCGGACCGAGGTGCACCCGACGAGCGGCGGTGTCCATGCGCAGGGAGCCGACGGTGACCACCGGCGAGCCGGAGCCGCCGCCCCGGCGCCGCAGCAGCGCCCGGATCCTGGCCACCAGCACGACGTACGAGAAGGGCTTGGTCAGGTAGTCGTCGGCCCCGGTGTCGAGGCCCTCCGCCTCGTCGTACTCCCCGTCCTTCGCCGTCAGCATCAGGATCGGCATCTCATGGCCGGCGGCGCGCAGGGCGGCACAGACCCGGTAGCCGTTCATTCCGGGCAGCATGATGTCGAGGACGACGAGGTCGTACGCCCCCTCGGCCGCCCGGTGCAGCCCTTCGAGACCGTCGTGCACAACGTCCACGGCGAAGCCCTCGGCTGTAAGTCCCCCGGCCAGGGACATCGCCAGCCGCTTCTCGTCCTCCACGATCAACAGGCGCATACGCACAGGGTCGCAAACGGAACCTGAAGACGGCTTCAGGTGGCTTCAGGCTGCGTTCAGCATCACCCCGGCAGTGTGGACCATGTCGAAACCGGCCACCCGATCAGGGAGGAATCCTCATGAAGCGCAAGATCGCCATCGCCGCCGTCACCGCGGCCGTGCTCGTCGGCGGCGGAGCCGCCACGGCCGTAGCCTTCGCGGACGACGACAGCCACGACCGTGACACCAGGAGCAGCGCGGCGGGCGGCAGCACCGCCCGCGTCGACGTCGGGGACGCGACCGCGGCCGCCGTCGGGGCCGTCCCGGGCACGGTCACCGAGGCCGAGCTGGACGACGAGGACGGCGGGCCGGTCTGGGACCTCGATGTGTACGGCTCCGACAAGGTCTGGCACGACGTGACGGTGGACGCGGGCAACGGCAAGGTGCTCGGCAAGCACGTCTCCGACGACGGCGATCGCGACCGGCATGCGCCCAGGTCGGCCCCCGTCTCGCTGGACGCGGCGGTCGACGCCGCGCTCAAGGCGACGCCCGGGACCGTGACGTCGATCGAACTGGACGACAGCGACGACCGGAGCGGCGGGGCGCTGCACTGGGAGGTCGACGTCCGGGGCAAGGACGGCAAGCGGCACGAGCTGAACGTCGACGCCAGGACGGCCAAGGTCACGGCGGACCGGTCGGACGACGGCCATGACCGTCATGACGACGACCACGGGGACGACCGGGACGACCACGACGACGACTGACGCCCGGGTCCGCCGGACCGTCAGGGCGCGAAGGACAGGACCGTCCCGTCCTTGAAGGCCAGAAAGGCGACGTTCCCCCGCGCGACGAGCGAGACGTACGCCGGATCGACCGACTTGCCCTCGGGCCAGCCGGTCGACGGGTTGCCGGTCCGGCCCGGATCCCCTTCGGCGGCCATGTCGATGACCGCCACCTTGCCCCCGCCCACGACGAGGGCCCTGTCGCCGGCCACGGACGGCCTGCCGACGGTTTCCATGCCCTGGCCGCCTTCGTACGTCGCCCAGTGCTGCCGCCCGTCGGACAGGCCGAACGCGTACGTCCTCGTCCGGCTGCTCACCACGACCTTGCCGTCATGTGAGAGTGCGGGCCGGTAGGCGATGTCCACGCCCGCGGCGATCGACCGGCGGTTCTGCGGGGCCGTCACGTCGACGACCGTCAGGCCGTTCGAGCCGGTGCAGAGGAGTTCCTTTCCCTTCAGGACCGGCATACGGCAGGAGACGTCACCGACGCCGGTACGAGCGAGCGCGAGCCGTTGACGTGCTCGGGCGAGATGTAGCCAGGGCTGCCCACCACGACACCGGTCCGGGTCAGCTGGGTGGCGTCGAAGGCCTGCGCGATCCCGAAGTCGATCACCTTCGGCCCGTCGGTGCCGAGCAGCACGTTGCCGGGCTTGAGGTCGCGGTGGAGTACGCGTACGGCGTGCATGTCGGCGAGCGCGCGGGCGAGGTCGACGCCCATCTCCCGTACGACCTGCTCGGGCATCGGCCCGCCTCGGGTCACCGCCTCGGCGAGCGAGGGGCCGGGGACGTACTCGGTCGCCAGCCAGGGCAGCCGGCCGCTCGCGTCGCCGCCGACGAGGGCCGCCGTGTACGGACTGCGTACGGCACCCGCCGCGTCGATCTCGCGGCGGAAGCGGATGCGGAAGCCGTCGTCGAGGTCGAGATCCGGGCGCACGGCCGGACACTCAGTTCACGTATCCGGCCGTAATCCTGCCACGGACACGTCACCGGCCGCAGGGCCGGTCAGCACGGAAAGCACACCCCCTGACCACAACTGACGCATCTTCAGCAGTCAGGGGCGGGGGTGCGCGGCGCGCGCGACGGTTCCGCAGTGGCGACGTACAGACGTCTCCGGACGGTCCCGGGAGCGGCCCGCACGCCACTGCCGGACCCGTCCGGACGGGATCAGGCCTCGGTGAGTCCTGCCACGAGCTCGTCCGCCGCCGCGTAGGGGTCGAGGCTCCCCGCCACGATGCGTTCGGCGAGCGCGCCGATGTGGCGGTCGCCGTGCAGATCGCCGATGCGCTCACGCAGCCGCGTGACGGCGATCGTCTCGACCTCGCGGGCCGCACGGGCCATGCGCCGCTCGGCGAGCACTCCGTGCTCCTCCATCCACGCCCGGTGCTTCTCCAGCGCCTCGACGACCTCGTCGATGCCCTCGCCCCGGGCGGCGATCGTCTTCACGATCGGCGGCCGCCAGTCGCCCGGACCGCGGGACTCGCCGAGGCCCAGCATGTGGTTGAGCTCGCGCGCGGTGGCGTCCGCGCCGTCCCGGTCGGCCTTGTTGACGACGTACACATCGCCGATCTCCAGGATTCCGGCCTTCGCCGCCTGGATGCCGTCGCCCATGCCGGGCGCCAGCAGGACGACGGAGGTGTCGGCCTGGGAGGCGATCTCCACCTCCGACTGGCCGACGCCGACCGTCTCCACCAGGATCACTTCGCAGCCCGCAGCGTCCAGCACCCGGATCGCCTGCGGTGCCGACCAGGCGAGACCGCCCAGATGTCCGCGGGTGGCCATGGAGCGGATGTAGACGCCCGGGTCGGAGGCGTGCTCCGACATCCGGACCCGGTCGCCGAGGAGCGCCCCGCCGGAGAACGGCGAGGACGGGTCGACGGCCAGGACGCCGACCCGCTTGCCCGCCCGCCGGTACGCCGAGACCAGCGCCGACGTCGATGTCGATTTACCGACACCGGGTGAGCCGGTCAGGCCGACGACGTACGCGTTGCCCGTAAGCGGCGCCAGGGCCGCCATCACCTCGCGCAGCTGCGGCGACGCCCCCTCCACCAGGGAGATGAGCCGGGCCACGGCCCGCGGCCGGCCCGCACGGGCCTGCTCGACCAGGGTGGGGACGTCCACCATCACCGCTCCGTTCACTCGCTGAGTGCTCTACGTGTATTACGTACTGCCTGCCCGGGCCGTTCCTACTTGGGGACGCGGATGATCAGCGCGTCGCCCTGGCCGCCGCCGCCGCACAGCGCCGCCGCACCGGTGCCGCCGCCGCGCCGCTTCAGTTCCAGCGCCAGGTGCAGCACCACACGGGCGCCGGACATGCCGATCGGGTGACCCAGCGCGATGGCGCCGCCGTTGACGTTCACCTTTTCCGGGGTGACGCCGAGGTCCTTCATCGACTGGACGGCGACCGCGGCGAACGCCTCGTTGATCTCGATGAGGTCGAGGTCGGTGACCTCCAGGCCGTCCTTCTTCAGGGCGTGCTTGATGGCGTTGGACGGCTGCGACTGGAGCGAGTTGTCCGGGCCCGCCACATTGCCGTGGGCGCCGATCTCGGCGATCCAGTCCAGGCCCAGCTCCTCGGCCTTGGCCTTGCTCATGACGACGACCGCGGCGGCGCCGTCGGAGATCTGCGAGGAGGTGCCCGCGGTGATCGTGCCGTCCTTGGTGAAGGCCGGGCGCAGCTTGCCGAGGGACTCCGCGGTCGTCTCCGGGCGGATGCCCTCGTCCTTGGAGAAGAGGACCGGGTCGCCCTTGCGCTGCGGGATCTCGATCGGGGTGATCTCGGCCTCGAAGATGCCGTTCTTCTGGGCAGCGGCGGCGCGCTGGTGGGAGAGGGCGCCGATCTCGTCCTGGTCGGCGCGGTTCAGGCCCAGACGGGTGTTGTGCTTCTCGGTGGATTCACCCATCGGGATGTTCTCGTAGGCGTCGGTCAGACCGTCGTACGCCATCGAGTCGAGCATCTCGATCGCGCCGTACTTGTAGCCCTCGCGAGACTTCGGGAGCAGGTGCGGGGCGTTCGTCATGGACTCCTGGCCACCGGCGACGACGACGTCGAACTCACCGGCGCGGATCAACTGGTCGGCGAGCGCGATCGCGTCGAGCCCGGACAGACACACCTTGTTGACGGTGAGCGCGGGGACGTTCATCGGGATGCCGGCCTTGACCGCGGCCTGGCGTGCCGGGATCTGCCCTGCCCCGGCCTGGAGCACCTGACCCATGATCACGTACTCGACCTGGTCGCCGCCGATACCGGCCCGGTCCAGCGCGGCCTTGATGGCGATGCCGCCGAGATCGGCCCCGGAGAAGCTCTTCAGCGAGCCGAGAAGCCGGCCCATGGGCGTACGCGCGCCCGCGACGATCACTGAGGTGGTACCGGTCGTTCCTGACATGAGGCGCAGCCCCTTGGGATTAGGAGTGAACGAGGGTTTACATGAATGTACTGAGCGGTACCTCGCCCGTCATCCGGCAGCGGGTGTGATCGCGCGCACGTTGCGTAACCATCTGTGCCGCGCTGCACTGGTTGCATGCTGACGCGAATCGACCACATCGGGATCGCCTGTTTCGACCTCGACAGGACCGTCGAGTTCTACCGCTCGACCTACGGGTTCGAGGTGTTCCATTCCGAGATCAACGAGGAGCAGGGCGTCCGGGAGGCCATGCTCAAGATCAACGATACGTCCGACGGCGGTGCTTCCTACCTCCAGCTGCTGGAGCCGACCCGGGAGGACTCGGCCGTGGGCAAGTGGCTGGCAAAGAACGGGGAGGGTGTCCACCACATCGCCTTCGGCACCGCGGACGTCGACGCCGACGCGGCGGACATCCGGGAGAAGGGGATCAGGGTGCTGTACGACGAGCCCAGGACCGGTTCGATGGGGTCCCGGATCACGTTCCTGCACCCCAAGGACTGCCACGGAGTCCTCACCGAACTGGTCACGTCCGCAGCGGAGCACTGACCTCCGGATACCTGGCCCGGTAGAGTGGGCCGTTCCGGGCCGGGGCCGGGTCGGGGCCGCGCCGCGTCCCCAGCCGTGATCTGTCACCATTCCCCGGGGGACCGTTCGCCGGCGAACGGTACTCGTTGGAGAGTTGCGACCAGGGGACGGATGGGACCGCGCAGTGCGGGGCTACGAACGCCAGGAGAGCCACCGAGCTGAAGACGACCATCTCTCGCGGTTCGAAGCCGAGATGGACCGGCTGAAGACCGACCGGGAGAAGGCCGTTCAGCACGCCGAGGACCTCGGTTACCAGGTCGAGGTCTTGCGCGCCAAGCTGCACGAGGCTCGGCGCAATCTCGCGACCCGTCCCGCATACGACAGCGCGGACATCGGCTACCAGGCCGAGCAGATGCTCCGTAATGCCCAGATCCAGGCAGAGCAGCTGCGGACCGACGCCGAGCGGGAGCTCCGTGACGCCCGTGCGCAGACGCAGCGGATCCTGCAGGAGCATGCCGAGCACCAGGCGCGGCTCCAGGCCGAGCTGCACAACGAGGCCGTGCAGCGGCGTCAGCAGCTCGACCAGGAGCTGGCCGAGCGCCGTCAGACCGTCGAGTCCCATGTCAACGAGAACGTCGCCTGGGCCGAGCAGCTCCGGGCCAGGACCGAGTCCCAGGCGCGCCGGCTGCTGGAGGAGTCCAGGGCCGAGGCCGAGCAGTCCCTGGCGGCCGCGCGCGCCGAGGCGGGCCGGCTGGCGGACGAGACCCGGCAGCGGCTCGGCTCCGAGGCGGAGTCTGCCCGTACCGAGGCCGAGGCGATCCTGCTGCGCGCCCGCAAGGACGCCGAGCGGCTGCTGAACGCCGCCTCCAGCCAGGCGCAGGAGGCCACCAGCCACGCCGAGCGGCTGCGTACGTCGACGACGGCCGAGACCGAGCAGACCCGGCAGCAGACCGCCGAGCTGAACCGGGCCGCCGAGCAGCGCATTCAGGAGGCCGAGACCCAGCTGCGCGAGGCCCGCCTGGCGGCCGAGAAGGTCACCAGCGAGGCGAAGGAGGCCGCCGTCAAGCGGCTGGCCGCCGCCGAGTCGCAGAACGAGCAGCGCACCCGTACGGCCAAGTCGGAGATCGCCCGGCTGGTCGGCGAGGCCACCAAGGACGCCGAGTCGCTCAAGGCGGAGGCCGAGCAGGCGCTCGCCGATGCCCGCGCCGAGGCGGACCGGCTGAGGTCCGAGGCGGCAGAGAAGGCCCGCACGGCGGCCGCCGAGGACGCCGCTGCCCAGCTCGCCAAGGCCGCCAGGGCCGCCGAGGAGGTGCTGACCAAGGCATCCGAGGACGCGAAGTCCACCACCAGGGCGGCGGGCGAGGAGGCCGACCGGATCCGCCGCGAGGCGGAGGCCGAGGCGGACCGGCTGCGCGGCGAGGCCGCCGAGCAGGCCGATCAGCTCAAGGGCGCGGCCAAGGACGACACCAAGGAGTACCGGGCCAAGACGGTCGAGCTGCAGGAGGAGGCACGCAGGCTGCGCGGCGAGGCCGAGCAGCTGCGCTCCGAGGCCGTCGCCGAGGGCGAGCGGATCCGTGGCGAGGCCCGCCGCGAGGCCGTCCAGCAGATCGAGGAAGGCGCGAAGACCGCCGAGGAGCTGCTGTCCAAGGCGAAGTCGGACGCGGAGGAGCTGCGCACCACCGCGGGCACGGAGAGCGAGCGGGTCCGTACCGAAGCGGCCGAGCGCGCCACCGCGCTGCGCAAGCAGGCCGAGGAGGCCCTGGAGCGCGCCCGCGCCGAGGCCGAGCAGCTGCGTACCGAGTCCGAGGAGCAGGCCCGGTCCACCACCACCGCGGCCGAGCAGGCGGCGGCGGAGCTGCGCGAGGGGACCGAGCGTGCGGTCGCGGCCCGGCAGGCGGAGGCGGGCGACGAGCTGACCCGGCTGCACACCGAGGCCGAGACCAGGGTCACCACCGCCGAGCAGGCGCTCACGGACGCGCGCGCCGAGGCGGAGCGCATCCGGCGTGAGACGAACGAGGAGTCCGAGCGGCTGCGCGCGGAGGCCGCCGAGCGGCTGCGGACGCTGCAGGAGCAGGCGGAGACCGAGGCGGAGCGGCTGCGCGACGAGGCCGCGGCGGATGCGTCGCGCTCGCGTGCGGAGGGCGAGTCCGCAGCCGTACGGCTGCGCAGCGAGGCGGCCGCCGAGGCGGAGCGGCTCAAGTCCGAGGCGCAGGAGAGCGCCGACCGGGTGCGTTCCGAGGCCGCTGCCGCCGCGGAGCGGGTGGGCACGGAGGCCGCCGAGGCGCTGGCCGCGGCGCAGGAAGAGGCGAACCGGCGCCGCCGGGAGGCCGAGGAGACCCTCGACGCGGCGCGCACCGAGGCGAACCAGGAGCGCGAGCGGGCCCGCGAGCAGAGCGAGGAGCTTCTCGCATCCGCCCGCAAGCGGGTCGAGCAGGCGCAGGCCGAGGCGCAGCGTCTGGTCGAGGAGGCGGACAGCCGGGCGACCGAGCTGGTCTCCGCGGCCGAGCAGACAGCCCAGCAGGTACGGGATTCGGTCAACGGGCTGCAGGAGCAGGCCGAGGCGGAGATCGCCGGGCTGCGCTCCGCCGCCGAGCACGTCGCGGAACGGACGAAGTCCGAGGCGCAGGAGGAGGCGGACCGGGTCCGCTCCGATGCGCACGCGGAGCGGGAGCGGGCCGGCGAGGACGCGACCCGGATCCGCCGGGAGGCGCAGGAGGAGTCCGAGGCCGCGAAGGCGATGGCCGAGCGGACCGTCTCCGATGCGATCACCGAGTCGGAGCGGCTGCGCGCGGACACCGCGGAGTACAGCCAGCGGATGCGTACCGAGGCCTCCGACGCGCTGGCCTCGGCCGAGCAGGACGCGGCCCGCAGCCGGGCCGAGGCCCGCGAGGACGCCAACCGGATGCGTTCCGATGCCGCGACCCAGGCCGACCGGCTGGTGGGCGAGGCGACGAGCGAGGCCGAGCGGATCCGCACGGAGTCGGCGCAACAGGCCACCCAGCTCGTCGAGGAGGCGACACAGCAGGCAACCCGGCTGGTCGACGAGGCGACGCAGCAGGCGGCCCGGGTGGCGGACGAGGCCACGGACGAGGCCGAGCGGCTGCGTGCGGAGGCGGCGGCCACCGTCGGCTCCGCACAGGAGCACGCGGCCCGCACCCGCGAGGAGTCCGAGCGGGTACGCGCCGACGCGGAGGCGGCGGCCGAGCAGATGCGTGCCGAGGCCCGTCAGGAGGCCGACCGGCTGCTCGACGAGGCGCGGGAGGCCGCGGCGAAGCGCCGTGCCGATGCCGCCGAGCAGGCGGACCAGCTCATCAACAAGGCCCAGGAGGAGGCGCTGCGCGCCGCCACCGAGGCCGAGGAGCAGGCCGACACGATGGTCGGCGTGGCCCGCAAGGAGGCAGTGCGGATCACCTCGGAGGCGACCGTCGAGGGCAACTCCCTGGTGGAACGCGCCCGTACGGACGCGGACGAGCTGCTGGTCGGCGCGCGCCGGGACGCCACGGCCATCCGGGAGCGTGCCGAGGAGCTCAGGACCCGGATCGAGAGCGAGATCGAGGAGCTGCACGACCGGGCCCGGCGGGAGACCTCCGAGCAGATGAAGACGGCGGGCGAGCGCGTCGACAACCTGATGAAGGCGGCGACCGAGCAGCGCGACGACGCGGCGGCCAAGGCCAAGGAGCTGCTGGCGGACGCCAATTCGGAGGCGAGCAAGGTCCGGATCGCGGCGGTGAAGCGGGCCGAGGCGCTGCTGAAGGAGGCCGAGCAGAAGAAGGCCACACTGGTCCGTGAGGCCGAGAAGCTGCGGGCCGACGCCGAGGTCGAGGCGAAGCGTACGGTGGACGAGGGCAAGCGCGAACTCGATCTGCTGGTGCGTCGGCGCGAGGACATCAACACCGAAATCTCCCGTGTCCAGGACGTGCTGGAGGCACTGGAGTCGTTCGAGACGCCGACGGGCGGCGGCAAGGGCGCGGGTGGCGGCTCCGCCGCCGGCGTCAAAGCCGGTGCCTCAGCGGGCACTCGATCGAGTGGCAAGTCGTCCGAGGGGTAGTCGCACTGTCATCTCCCGTGCTTCGTCAAGGACGTTCAACCCTCCGAGTGGCAAGAGTTGCGGGGGTCAGCCACTCAAAAGGGGTGTCATTCTCCAGATCAAACGGGCATCCACTCGATGACACGCCGCCCGGGCCCCTAGGATTCCCTCTAACACCTCACCGGTCTCATTCGACAGGAACCTCATGAGCGACCCTTCCTCCCCCTTCGGCTTCGAGCTCGTGCGACGTGGATACGACCGCGGTCAGGTGGATGACCGCATTACCAAGCTCGTCGCCGACCGTGATAGTGCTCTCGCCCGCATCACGTCTCTGGAAAAGCGCATCGAGGAGCTCCACCTCGAGACGCAGAACGCCCAGGCCCAGGTGAACGACGCGGAGCCGTCGTACGCCGGTCTCGGCGCTCGTGTGGAGAAGATTCTCCGCCTGGCCGAGGAGGAGGCGAAGGACCTGCGCGAGGAGGCCCGTCGCGCCGCCGAGCAGCACCGTGAGCTCGCCGAGTCGGCCGCCCAGCAGGTGCGCAACGACGCCGAGTCGTTCGCCGCCGAGCGCAAGGCGAAGGCCGAGGACGAGGGCGTTCGTATCGTCGAGAAGGCCAAGGGTGAGGCCACCTCGCTGCGCACCGAGGCCCAGAAGGACGCGGCGCAGAAGCGCGAGGAGGCGGACGCCCTCTTCGAGGAGACCCGCGCCAAGGCCGCCCAGGCCGCCGCGGACTTCGAGACCAACCTGGCCAAGCGCCGCGACCAGTCGGAGCGCGACCTCGCGTCCCGTCAGGCCAAGGCCGAGAAGCGCCTCGCCGAGATCGAGCACCGCGCCGAGCAGCTCCGCCTGGAGGCCGAGAAGCTCCGTACGGACGCCGAGCGCCGGGCCCGTCAGACGGTGGAGACCGCGCAGCGCCAGTCCGAGGACATCGTGGCCGACGCGAACGCGAAGGCCGACCGGATCCGCAGCGAGTCGGAGCGCGAGCTGGCGGCGCTCACCAACCGCCGCGACTCGATCAACGCTCAGCTGACCAACGTCCGCGAGATGCTGGCGACGCTGACCGGTGCCGCGGTGGCCGCCGCCGGCTCCCCCGCCGACGACGAGCCGGTCACCCGCGGCGTCCCGGCTCAGCAGACCCGCTGACCCCGCAGTACCGCAGTCGTACCTTCAGCACCCTCCTTGCGCGCCCGGTTCCGCCCTTGTGGTGGCGCCGGGCGCGCGGCCGTTCTAGCGTGAACGCATGATCGAGCTCGATGGTCTCACCAAGCGCTTCGGCCACAAGGTTGCCGTCGACCGGCTTTCGTGCCGCGTCAGACCTGGAATGGTGACGGGCTTTCTGGGCCCCAACGGTGCGGGCAAATCCACGACGATGCGGATGATGCTGGATCTCGACAACCCGACCAGCGGTTCGGTGCGCATCGACGGCAAGCACTACCGCGACCTGGAAGAACCCCTCAAGTACATCGGGGCGCTGCTCGACGCGAAGTCGATGCACGGCGGGCGCAGCGCGTACAACAATCTGCTCTGTCTCGCGCAGAGCAATCGCATCCCGGAGAGCCGGGTCGCGGAGGTGCTGGACACCGTCGGTCTGAGCGCGGTGGCGAGGAAGAAGTCGAAGGGCTTCTCCCTCGGTATGGGCCAGCGGCTCGGCATCGCGGCGGCGCTGCTCGGCGACCCGCAGGTGCTGCTCTTCGACGAGCCCGTCAACGGTCTCGACCCCGAGGGAATTCACTGGATCCGCAATCTGATGAAGGCGCTCGCCGCGGAAGGCCGGACGATCTTCGTCTCCTCGCATCTGATGAGCGAGATGGCCCTCACCGCGGACCATCTGATCGTGATCGGCCAGGGCCGGCTGCTCGCCGACACCTCGATGGCCGACTTCATCCACCAGAACTCCCGCAGTTATGTACGTCTGCGCTCCCCGCAACAGGAGCGGCTGCGCGATGTGCTGCACGAGGAGGGCCTGATCGTGGTCGAAACGGGCAGCGGCACGCTGGAGATCGACGGTGCCACCACCGAGGCACTGGGAGAGCTCGCCGCCCGGCACCAGATCGTGCTGCACGAACTGAGCTCCCAGCGGGCCTCCCTGGAGGAAGCGTTCATGCAGATGACGGCGGACTCCGTGGAGTACCACGCACACTCGGAGCTCGCTGAGGCACCGCCGCCCGTGGGCCCGCACTGGGGTGACGAGTGGAACCGGCAGACCGCCGTCGGCACGGCCGGGAACGGCACGCCGGGCGTACCCGGCACCTCCGGCACCGGCAAGGGGGCGTGACGACGATGGCATCGGTACCCGCGGTCCTGACCTCCGAGTGGACCAAGATCCGTACGGTTTCGTCGACCGTCTGGACCCTGATCTCCGCGTTCGTCGTCACCGTCGCGATGAGCGCGGCGCTCTGTGCCCTGATGAACGCCCAGTTCGACGAACTCCCCGTGGCCGAGAGGGCCACCTTCGACCCGACCCTCATCAGCTTCTCCGGCATGGTCCTCGGTCAGCTGGCCATGGTCGTCTTCGGTGTGCTGGTGGTCGGTACGGAGTACAGCTCGGGCATGATCCGCACCTCGCTGGCGGCCGTGCCCCAGCGCGGTTCGTTCCTCTTCAGCAAGGTCGCGGTGGCCGGTGTACTGGCCCTGGTGGTCGGCATCGCCACCAGCTTCGTCTCGTTCTTCCTCGGGCAGGCCCTCCTCGGCGACCATCACACGGACATCGGTGCGGACAATGTCCTGCGCGCGGTGGTCGGCGGCGGCATCTACATGGGCCTGATCGGGATCTTCTCCATGGGCGTGGCGGCGATGCTGCGCAGCTCCATGCTGTCGCTCGGCATCCTGATGCCGTTCTTCTTCCTGGTCTCCCAGATCCTGTCGGCGGTCCCGGGCGCGAAGAAGGTCGCCCGCTACTTCCCCGACCAGGCCGGATCCAAGATCATGCAGGTTGTTCCGGACGCCATGCACAGCAACCCTGCTCCGTACGGGCCGTGGGGCGGGCTCGGCATTCTGGTCGCCTGGGTGGCGGCCGCGCTGGCAGGCGGCTATCTCGTGCTGAAGAAGCGGGACGCATGACCGGTGGGCGGGACCCGTGGCCGGTGGGCGGACGCAAGACCTGACCGGCCCGGAAGCACTCCGTCCGCTCTGCCGGGAGGCGACGCGCTCGCGTAACGACTTGGTCGGAACCGTCAAGGCCTGGATATCCTCTTAACTCTTACGGGGGCGTGCGGCCTGACAGCCTGGGCCCCGACGACAGACGAAGTCGATGGGGCTGGAGCATGATCGAGGCAGTCGGCCTGACCAAGCGCTATGGCGCGAAGACGGCCGTGTACAACCTTTCCTTCCAGGTGCGGCCGGGGGCCGTCACCGGATTCCTCGGTCCCAATGGGTCGGGCAAGTCCACCACCATGCGCATGATGCTGGGCCTGGACCGACCGACTTCCGGCCATGTCACCATCGGCGGCCACCCCTTCCGCAGTCTGCCGAACGCTCCGCGGCAAGTGGGTGCACTGCTCGACGCGAAGGCGGTGCACGGCGGGCGCAGCGCCCGTAACCACCTCCTCTCGCTCGCCCAGCTCGCCGGCATCCCGGCCGCCCGGGTCGACGAGGTGCTCGGTGTCGTCGGTCTCCACGACGTCGCACGGAAGCGGTCCAAGGGCTTCTCGCTCGGTATGGGCCAGCGGCTCGGCATCGCGGCGGCGCTGCTCGGCGACCCGCAGGTGCTGCTCTTCGACGAGCCGGTCAACGGTCTCGACCCCGAGGGCATCCTCTGGGTCCGCAATCTGATGAAGATGCTGGCGTCGGAGGGCCGTACGGTCTTCGTGTCCAGCCATCTGATGAGCGAAATGGCACTCACCGCGGACCATCTGATCGTGATCGGCCGCGGGCAGCTGCTCTCCGACATGAGCGTCAAGGACTTCATCTCCGCCAATTCGGCCGACTTCGCCCGGGTGCGGGTCGCGGACGGGGCGCAGGAGCAGCGGGAGAAGCTGACCGCCTCGCTCACCGAGGCGGGCGGCCAGGTCATGTCGGAGCCGGACGGGGCCCTGCGGATCACCGGTCTGCGGCTGCCGCGGATCAGCGATCTGGCACACGAGTCGGACGTCCGGCTGTGGGAGCTCTCGCCGCACCAGGCCTCGCTCGAGGAGGCATACATGCGGATGACGCAGGGCGCCGTGGACTACCGCTCGACGGTGGACCAGAAGGCCGGGCTGCAGCAGCCGGTGCACGGCGGGTACGGACAGCAGCCCGGTTACGGGGCACCGCAGCCGCCGGTGCCGGAGATGCCGCAGCAGGGCTGGTACGCCCCGCCGCCGCCCGGACAGAACCCGTACGCGGGAGCTCCGGCGACACCCGCCGCCGCGGCCCCTGCAGCCCCTGCAGCCCCGGCTGCGCCCGCCGCGGCCCCTGCAGACCTGACCAAGCGCGAGACCAGCGAGGACGCCCGATGACCACACCGCCGACCCCGCAGGCGCCGTACCAGCAGCAGGCCCCGGTCCCGCAGCAGAACCGGCAGGACGCACCGGCCGGGCTCTACGCCTCACCGATCCCGGTGCGCCGCGCCACCCTGCGCGACGCGCTCGCCTCCGAGTGGACCAAGATCCGTTCGGTGCGCTCCACCATGTGGACGCTCGGCGTCATGATCGTGTTGCTCCTCGGCCTCGGGCTGCTCGCCGCGATCGCGGTCAGTACCGCCGACGCCAACATCGGCGACACCCCGGTGCTCAGCTTCGGCTTCTTCGGGGTACTGCTCGGTTCGATCTGTGTGATCACGCTCGGCGTGATGACCATCTCCTCCGAGTACGGCACCGGCATGATCCGTACGACGCTGACGGCCTGCCCCGACCGTGCGCGGGTGCTGACCGCGAAGGCGATCGTCTTCTTCCTGCTCACCTTCGTCATCACGACCGTGACGACCGCGCTGGTCGGCGCGTTGCAGACGGCCATGCTCGACGGCGAGGCACCCACCGGTGACGCCTGGTTGCGCGCCACTGTCGGCGTCGGCCTCTACATCGCGACGCTGGGCCTGCTCTCGCTCGCGATCGGCGCTCTCATCCGGCACTCCGCGGGTGCGATCACGATCATGATCGGGGTGGTGCTGCTGCCGCTCGTGCTGGCCATGTTCATGTTCGCGGAGTCGCTCGGCGACCTGCGGCAGACACTGTTCGAGTACTCGATCCCCAGCCAGCTCAGCGCGTTCTACGACACCTCGGTCACCGGGTCCGGGCCGTCCGGCTGGGATCCGCTGTGGATCATGCTCGGCGTCGCGGCCGTGGCCCTGGCCGGTGCCTATGCGTCGCTGGAGAAGCGCGACGTCTGACCAGCCATCGGCCGTCGGCCACCGTTCACCGGCCGTCGGAGATCAGTAGCGAGGCGCGTTCCTGGACCGCTGCACCTGCGTGGTGCGGCGGTCCTTCGCGTTCCAGCAGGCCTTGTGCCAGTGCCTGCGGTCGTCGATGCCGCCGTACTCGGACCAGGTCACCAGGTGCGGAACGCCGGACGGGATCTCCTGGTCGCAGCCGGGGCAGCGGTACCGCTTGCCGGCCGCGCTCGCGCCGCTCACCGGGCGGACCGACCACTCCTCGCCATGCCACTGTTCGGTGCGTCCGCCGCCGCCGTACCGGGCCCCCGGCTCCGCTGTGCTGTCGTGGGGAATCTCGCCGCCTCGGGGGCGGTTGCGGCGCGGGGACACGTGACACCTCACGGGGCAGGCTGGGCAGTTCCCGTCAAGCGTAGGGCCATTTGGCCGAGCGAGGCGTCCCGCACCGCACAGGACGGCGCCCGGGACGGGGTGAGTTACCGGAAAATCGCAACAACATGCCTCCGGACCGTGCCTTTGGCACGTGTCAGACGTTGTTGCCAATAGGGGAGAGCCGCGTCGGCCGCAAGGAGGTAATTGGCGATGCGTGTGGGAACGTTCGTACTGGCAGCCCAGTTTCCGGGACAGGGGCCGGGGGAAGCGCTGCATCGCGCGATCCGGTCCACCGAGGTCGCGGAGGAATCCGGGCTCGACTCGGTCTGGCTGGCAGAACATCATTTCGTGCCGTACGGGGTCTGCCCGTCCGCCGTCACCCTGGCCGCGCTGCTGCTCGGCCGCACCCGGAGAATCCGGGTGGGTACGGCTGTGAGCGTGCTGCCGACCCAGCACCCGGTCGCGCTGGGCGAACAGGCCGCGCTGCTCCATCTCACCAGCGGTGGCAGGTTCACGCTCGGTGTCGGCCGGGGCGGCCCCTGGGTGGATCTGGAGGTGTTCGGAGGGGGCCTGGAGGCGTACGAGAAGGGCTTCCCGGAGTCCCTGGAACTGCTGCTCGACTGGCTGGGCAAACCTCGCGTGGCGGGGAGCGGGGAGCGGTACGGCTTCCGCGAGGTGGCGGTGGTCCCCCGGGCCGACGAGCTGCTCGGCGTGGACGGCGGCGAAAGCCCCGTCGGTCCCGAGGTGATCGTCGCGTGCACCTCGCCGAAGACGGTGAAGCTCGCCGCGGAGAACGGTCTGCCGATGCTGCTCGGCATGCACTGCGGGGATGAGGAGAAGGCCGAGATGGTCGCCCTGTGGCGCTCCGCCGCCCTCGCCGCGGGCCGCTCGCCCGAGAGCGTCCGGGAGGCCGGACATGTGTCCGCAGGGGTGGCCCAGATCGCCGACCGTGCCGAGGACGCCGTGGAGACGCTCGTGAAGGCGATGCCGGGCTGGCTGCGGCAGGGCCTGGACGCCCATGTGACGGTCGACGGCCGGCACCGGGTGATGCGCGACCCGGTCGCCTATACGGAGCTGCTGTGCGGCCTTCATCCGGTGGGCCCGCCCCGGCTGGCGGCCGACCGGCTCGCCGCCACCGCCGAGCGGACAGGCATCACCCGCTTCGCGCTCCTGGTGGAGGGTTCGGGAGATCTGGCGGCCACGGAGGAGAACGTAGCGCGGCTGGGCACTGAAGTACTGCCGCTGCTCTCATAAGCAGTCGTAAGAGGTACGGGGGCTGCCGCCCCGGAGCCAGTTGCACCTCCCGCGGCCCGGAACGGCAGCAGAAGCGTTTAGCAGTCCCGTAGTTCGGGCGACTGATTGAGCAACTGGCCCCTCACCGAGGTGAAGCGGGCCAGGCGCTCGTCGACCGAGGCGTCCAGCGGGAACACCGCGACGCGGTGGCAGTTCTGGAATGCCAGACGCACCCCGAAGTGCCGCTGCAGAGCGCCACGTATCGCATCACTCGCGAGCGCGCGCAGCAGTTGACCACGTGCCTGCTCGTCCGGCGGGGGCGTCTGGTTGTCGGCGAACTCTCCGCCGTCGACCTTCAGCTGAGCCACCAGAGAGCTGATCATCTCCCATGCGTAGGGCAGGGAGGTCCGGACGCAGTCGACGAAGTCGGCTTCGTCGACCTCGCCTCGCTCGGCCTGTTCCAACAGCGCCGGTGAGACGTCGAGCGACATGGGTTCTCCTCTCGCGACCCCGACGCCGGGCCGGGGCCTTACGGGCAGGGAAGGAGGACGGCGACGCAGCGTGCACAGACGGCGACCTCCTGCTTCCACGGTAAGGGTGCAGTCCTGGCCGCACCAGGAGATTGGGAACACAACCGGCCAATAACGAAGGGGAGCAAAGAGGGGCAAGCCCCTGGGGCCCCGGTCCGGGGCGCAGAGGGGCGGCGGAGGGAGAATCGCGTGGAGCACCCGTCGTCGAGTAGCGTTGCCGACCATGCGTCTCGTCATCGCCCGCTGCTCCGTGGACTACGCCGGCCGGCTCACTGCCCACCTGCCCTCCGCTCCCCGTCTGATCCTGGTGAAGGCGGACGGGAGCGTCTCGATCCACGCCGACGACAGGGCGTACAAACCCCTCAACTGGATGTCACCGCCCTGCACCCTCAAGGAGGGCGCCGACGACACCGCGGGCGTCTGGACCGTGGTCAACAAAGCGGGCGAGAAACTGATCATCACGATGGAGGAAATCCTCCATGACTCCTCCCATGAGCTGGGTGTCGACCCGGGCCTCATCAAGGACGGCGTCGAAGCACATCTGCAGGAACTCCTCGCTGACCGGATCGAGACACTCGGCGAGGGCTACACCCTGATCCGCCGTGAGTACTTCACCGCCATCGGACCGGTCGACATCCTGTGCCGGGACGCCGACGGCCAGACCGTGGCCGTGGAGCTGAAGCGGCGCGGCGACATCGACGGCGTGGAGCAGCTGACCCGCTATCTGGAGCTGCTCAACCGCGATCCCCACCTCGCCCCGGTGAAGGGCATTTTCGCGGCGCAGGAGATCAAGCCGCAGGCGCGGGTGCTGGCGACGGACCGCGGCATCGGCTGTGTGGTGCTCGACTATGACGCGCTGCGCGGCATCGAGGACGACAAGCTGCGCCTGTTCTGACGTTCGGCGGACGCCGGACGGGCCATGCCACGTCCGGCGTCCGCCGAGCTCGGCTCAGGCCACGGTCGGACCGTTGTCCGCACTGGCCGCAGCTGACGACGAAGAAGGGGAAGGCCCGCTCGCCGAGTCGGAGGTGTTCGGCGACGTCGGCGGGGTCTCGGTTGCCGAGTCCGTCGGGTCCGGGGAATCGGTCTCCGTCGGAGTCGGGCTCGGGCTGCTCGACTTCGTCGGCGTGGACGACTTCGTCGGGCTGGACGACTTGGTCGGCTTGCCGCTGGACGGTGTGTCCGACGACGGGGTGCCGCTCGGCCCCGTCGAGTCCGTGGACGGCGAACCGCTCACGCCAGGCGTGGCCTGGCTGCCCGACGGACCCGGCGTAACCGCGCTGCCGCTGGATGCGGTGTCTCCGGGGGGCGAGCCGTCCGTCGGCCCGTCGGCCGGGACACCGTCCCCGCTGTCGTCCCGGCCCGCCGACTCCTCGGTCGTGACACCCGGATTCCCCTGGGTATCGCCGTCCCCGGACGGCATCCCCAGCACCACCATCGTGCCGAGCACACCGGCCAGGAGGACGCCCGCGCCCGCCGCGACCAGATTGCGCCGGGCCCCGCCCAGCGCTCCGAAACGGCCTCCCCGCGCGCCTGAGGCGGCTGCGGGGGCGCTCTGCCGGGATATCACCGCGGTGGCGTCCTCGTACGGCCGTGACAGCGTCTGCGTCACGGCTGCCGTCGGACCGACGGGCAGCGGCACCGGCTCCTCGTACCGCGGGGCCGGCACGTCATCGCCCACCGGGACGGGTCCGCCGGGCAGCGGCCCGCCGGATCGGTCCTCGACCAGGGCGAGCGCGCGTCGTCCGGCCACCGCGCCCGACTTGTCGGCGAGCGCCCCGCGCATGCTGATCGAGGTCTCCAGCTCAGCCCTGGCCCGGTCCGGATTGCCGGTGCAGAGTGCGAGGACGCCCAACTCATGGTGGAAGTAAGCCTCTTCGGCGACCTCTCCGGCGATCCTGGCCGCCTCCTGGCCGATCCGCAGGGTCTTCTCCCAGACGCCCCAGTGCAGTCCTGCCGCGAAGGCCGGGGAGGCGCTGCGGGCCAGCAGCACGGCCACGCTGGTCTGCCCCGCCCCGTCGCCGGGGACGAGCTGTGCCATCGCCGCGACGACCGCGTCGGCCTCGGCGGTCACCCGTGTGGGGGTGACCGAGGGGTGCCCGGCCCACCATGCGTAGTGCTGGGCCGCTGTCCGGGCCCGGTCGACGCTGTCCTCGCCGTATCCGGCGGCCTCCAGCTGGGCGAGGACTCCGGCGGCCAGCCGGTAGCGGGGACCGGCCGGGGAGAGCAGTCCGCAACCGGCCAGTTCACCGAGCGCGGCGTCGGCGTGGGTGTCCCCGACGAGCGCCGGCAGATGCGCCTGGTGCGGCACCTCGCCGCCGAGTGCGACCGCGAAGCGCAGCGTGTCGCGGGCGGGCCCGCTCAGCCGTGAGGCGAGCAGTGCGGCGGGCGCCGCGCCCTCGCCGAGACTGGGCAGCGGTATGTGGACGCCGTCGACTTCCTCGTCGTGCCCGAAGGGTGCGTCGAGGGACCTGCCGTCGAGGCCGCCGTACGCGTCGGGGTCGGTGCGCAGCATGTCGCGCTGGCGCAGCAGGGCGCCCGCCTGGACGAAGCGCAGCGGCAGCCCTTCGGACTCGAACCAGAGATCTCCCGCCCAGTTCGCCTCCTCCTCGGTCAGCGGACGCTCGACGACCCGCTCCAGCAAGTCGACCGAGGAGCTGCGGCCGAGGCCCGCGAGGAAGACCTCTTCGAGGTGCGAGTCCGGGGTGGGCGCGGCGACATCCGGAGTCGTCGCGAACAGGAAGGCGCACTCCGGAGTGGCGTCGAGCAGCTCCTCCAGGGCGGCCCCGCCGAATTCCAGGTCGTCGAGTACGACGACGGCGCCGATGCTCCGGACCTTTTCGAGGAGACCGGCGCGGTCGGGCCGGTGCAGCTGCGCGTCATGGACGGCCTCGAAGAGCCCGTACAGCAGGTCGGTGACGGTCCGCTTGTAGCCGGAGAGCCGTACGACTCCGTCCGGTGCGAGGTCCGCGCAGTCGGCGGCGACGGCGTTCAGCAGTGCCGTACGGCCGGATCCGGCCGGTCCGGTGAGCCGCACCGAGCGGCCGCGGGCCAGCAGGCGTGCCAGCCGTTCGCGCTCTTCCGCACGCTCCAGGAGGGGCAGCCGGGGGGCGGGCGGCCCCGGCGGCACGGGCGGTGCGGTGGCGCGTTCGCGGTCGGCGCGCTCGACCGCGGTGCGCCGGACCGGCGGATCGGGCTGTTCTCCCGGCGGGCACAGCTCGACCTCGCTGCCGTCGACCGGGTTGACGGTGAGGAGGTAGTCACCCGATATGAGCCGGACGACGCGCGCCTGTTGTGGCGTTTGCTGACCGAACTCCGGAGCAATGGGGCCTCCTCTGCTCGAACGGAGCTGAGAGCTCGGGGATGGATCGCTGGACGGCCGTCGCCGGCCGGTTCCCTCACCGAAACTGTCGTTGTCCCGGCCGTACTCTTGCGGCCCTCGGTGTGTCGGGTCCATCGCCAAAGCCCCCAGACGCGTCGCGCACGATTGCCCCTCCCGGCCTCGCACGCCCCGCTGTCGCTTCTGGTCCGGTGTCCGCCTGGTGGGTTCGTCAATCGGCGGACGGCCGAACCCTAGACCGTCGCACAGTGTCCGCGCACAGTCGGGGGGCCACGCCGTCCGAAGCGCACTTTCTCGTGCGGATTGTGCACCTTCGGCCGCGCCGCACGGTCAGGGCCCGTCCACCGGGTCGGGGCCGGACAGGCCCTACACGCGCGGCAGTGAGTCTGCGGCGATTCCGCCCTCGATGGCCAGAATGCGGTGCAGCCGGGTCGCCACCAGCAGGCGCTGCATCTGCGGCGGCACGCCACGGAGCACCAGCCGTCGTCCGGCCCGACCGGCCCGGCGGTGTGCGCCCATGATGACGCCGAGCCCGGTGGCGTCCCAGGAATCCAGCTCGGTCAGGTCGAGCACCAGGTCGCCGACTCCGTTGTCGAGGGCCGAGTGCAGGGCCGTACGGGCGTCCGCCGCGCTTCGGACGTCGAGGCGGCCCCCGACGACCAGCTCGGCGTGGTCGCCCCTGATGTGCATATGCGCTCCCCGGAATTGCCCCGTAGCAAGGTTCGTCTGTCTGTTCTGTCTCTGTCACAACTGACTGCGCCAGCGACAGGGAAGTTGCCGTCTGTAAGCGAACCGATACCGAATTCACCCCGCGGAGTGACCAAGGCCCGGCAAGGCCCCACGCGGATCCACCGATTCCGGGAGACGCCCCCGGACCTCCGGGCCTGACCGACGGCAGATCAGGCAATCGGAGAACCGAAAACGATCAGTACGTGTAGAAGCCCTGCCCGCTCTTGCGGCCGATGTCACCTGCATCCACCATCCGGCGCATCAGCTCCGGCGCGGCGAACTTCTCGTCCTGGGACTCGGTGTAGATGTTGCTCGTGGCGTGCAGCAGGATGTCGACGCCGGTCAGGTCCGCCGTGGCCAGGGGGCCCATGGCGTGGCCGAAGCCCAGCTTGCAGGCGATGTCGATGTCCTCGGCCGTGGCGACGCCCGACTCGTACAGCTTGGCGGCCTCGACGACGAGCGCCGAGATCAGCCGGGTGGTGACGAAGCCGGCCACGTCACGGTTGACGACGATGCAGGTCTTGCCGACGGACTCGGCGAACTCCCGCGCGGTGGCGAGGGTTTCGTCGCTGGTCTTGTAGCCGCGTACGAGTTCGCAGAGCTGCATCATCGGAACCGGCGAGAAGAAGTGCACACCGACGACGCGCTCGGGGCGCTCCGTCACGGCCGCGATCTTGGTGATCGGGATCGCGGAGGTGTTGGAGGCGAGGACGGCGTCAGCCCGGACGATCTTGTCGAGGGCCCGGAAGATGTCGTGCTTGACCTCGAGCTTCTCGAAGACGGCCTCGACGACGACATCCGCGTCGGCGACCGCGTCGAGGTCGGTGGTGGTGGTGATGCGGGCCAGCGCGGCATCGGCCTCGGCCGCCTCCAGCTTCCCCTTGGAGACGAACTTGTCGTACGAGGCCTTGATGCCGTCACGACCACGGGTCAGGGCCTCGTCGGTGACATCACGCAGCACGACGTCCCAGCCCGCCTGGGCGGAGACCTGCGCAATGCCGGATCCCATGAGTCCGGCTCCGATGACGGCGAGCTTCCTGGCCACGTCTGCACCCCTTGGTTTCTGTTCGCCTCTGCAGCTGGTCCCTGCACGGCCGGTCCTAACGGTTGTTCACATGCTCTCCGGCGGAGATTAGTACCCGTGAGGGGCCCTGTGACCGTGAAGAGATGCGCGTCACGTCTCACATGACGGACATCACACCGCCGGCAGCACTCGCGTACCCGTACAACTCACCCGTCGCCGCGCACGGCGTAGTTGAGGACCTTCTCACTCAAGAGGTCCTCCATGTCGTCGAGTAGACCGAGGGCTTCGCGGGAGACCTCGCCGAGGGGACGACCGGCCACCATCTCGCGCCCGATGAACGCCAGAAGGGTGGTGTGCACCCAGTTGATCTGCCCGGCCATCAGCGACGGCAGCGGGTCGTCCGGCCGCGCGCCGGTCTCCTCGCGCAGGGCCTCCTCAAGGAGCACCAGGCTCTCCTGCTGCATGTGCCCCAGGCGGGCCCGGAGCCCGGACGCCCCCTCCACGACCTTCATGAAGCGGTCGTAGCCGTCGATGAGGCCCACCTGGGGCGACACCGCCTCCACCTCGCCCCGCAGCTCGCGCAGCACCGCGACGGCCGCGGATTCGCGCTTGTCGCGGGCGCGCACGAAGCGCGAGAGGCGGGCGACGCTGCCCTTGGCCCGGTCGAGGAAGAGGTCCTCCTTGGCCTGGAAGTAGTTGTAGACCGTGTTGACGGAGACATCGGCCGCCTCGGCGACCTCGGCGATCGTCACCGCGTCGAACCCGCGCTCCAGGAACAGCCCCGTGGCCACATCCGAGATGTGCTGTCTGGCCTGCCGCTTCTTTCGCTCCCTGAGCCCCTCTGCCATGGCCACATCGTAGGCGGCACAGGCTTGTTTTGGGCTCACTGAATTTTTGGTGTCATTGCAAAATTTCAGTTACTCTGTTTTTCTGGGCTCATGACCATCATCAGTACGGCCGGTCTGGCCCGTACCTTCCAGACGAAACGCGGCCCGGTCGAGGCGGTGCGCGGCATCGACCTGACCGTCACGCCGGGCGAGATCCTCGGCTTCCTCGGCCCGAACGGGGCCGGAAAGACCACGACCCTGCGCATGCTCACGACCCTGCTGCCGCCCACCGGCGGCGCGGCCACCGTGGCCGGCTGCGATCTGGCCGCCGACCCCGTCGGAGTGCGTCGAGCCGTCGGCTACGTGGCACAGTCCGGCGGCGTCGATCCGAATGTGACCGTGCGGGAGGAACTGGTCACCCAAGGGCGGCTCTACCGCCTGCCGAAGCCCCAAGCAATCGAGCGTGCCGAGGAGTTGGCACGCGACCTGGATCTGGTGGACCTGCTGGACCGCAGGACCGCGGCGCTCTCCGGCGGGCAGCGGCGCCGCCTCGACATCGCCATGGGGCTCACGCACCGCCCCCGGGTCCTGTTCCTCGACGAGCCGACGACGGGTCTGGACCCGGCGAGCCGCGCGGACCTCTGGGACCTGGTCCGCCGACTGCGCGACGAGCACGGCACCACGGTCTTCCTGACCACGCACTACCTCGACGAGGCGGACGCGCTCTCCGACCGGCTCGTGATCGTCGACAAGGGCGTCGTGGTGGCCGAGGGCACGCCGAGCGCGCTGAAGCTGGCGCACGGCGGCTCGATCGACGCGACCCTCCAGGACACGTTCCTCGCCATCACCGGCCGCGGCCCGGCGCCGGCCGACTCCACCCCCGTAGCCGTATAGGACGTTGAGAGACATGCTCTTGCAGGACACCGCGCTGATCTTCGGGCGCTACGCCCGCCAGACCCTGCGCTCCAAATTCCAGATCCTCTTCGGCATGCTGATGCCGCTGCTCTACCTCCTGCTGTTCGGACCGCTCCTGACCAACCTGCCCCTGGGGTCGCGCGGCAGTTCCTGGCAGGTACTCGTGCCTGGACTGTTGCTTCAACTCAGCTTGTTCGGCGCCCTGTTCTCGGGATTCTCGATCATCGTCGAGAAGAACTACGGGGTCGTGGAACGGATGCGCGTCACACCCGTCAGCCGTCTCGCGCTGCTGCTGGGCCGGGTGCTGCGGGATGCCGCTCTGTTCGTCTTCCAGGCGGTGCTGCTGGTTCTCGCCGCGCTGCTCGTGGGCCTGCGGGCGCCACTTGCCGGGGTGCTCGTCGGGTTCGCGTTCGTCGCCCTGCTGACCGTCTCTCTCGGCTCCCTGTCGTACGCGGTGGCGCTGAAGGTCGAGCGGCCGCAGGAGTTCGGCCCGATCGTGAATTCGGTCTCCATGCCGTCGATGCTGCTGTCGGGCCTGATGCTGCCGATGGCCCTCGCCCCCGGCTGGCTGGACGTCCTCTCCCACTTCATGCCGCTGCGCTATCCGGTGGACGCGATCCGGGACGCGTACATCGGTCAGTACGCCACCGCCTCCATGCTGTACGGCGTCCTGGCCGCCCTCGGCTTCGCGGCACTCGCCGTGACGGTGGGCACACGCGTCTTCCACAGGGCCGGTGCGTAACTAGGCTGGCCACATGGTCAATCTGACACGTATCTACACCCGCACCGGCGATCAGGGCACCACCGCCCTCGGCGACATGAGCCGGACCGCCAAGACCGATCTGCGGATCTCCGCGTACGCCGACACCAATGAGGCCAATGCCGTCATCGGTACGGCGATCGCGCTCGGGCAGCTCTCCGAGGATGTCGTCAAGGTCCTCGTCCGCGTGCAGAACGATCTGTTCGACGTGGGCGCGGATCTGTCGACCCCGGTCGTCGAGGACCCGAAGTTCCCGCCGCTGCGGGTCGAGCAGAGTTACGTCGACAAGCTGGAGGCGGACTGCGACCACTACCTGGAGCAGTTGGAGAAGCTGCGCAGCTTCATCCTTCCGGGCGGTACGCCGGGGGCGGCGCTGCTGCACCAGGCGTGCACGGTGGTCCGGCGTGCGGAGCGGTCCACGTGGGCGGCCCTGGAGGTGCACGGTGAGGTGATGAACGCGCTGACGGCGACGTATCTCAACCGCCTCTCCGACTTGCTGTTCATCCTCGCGAGGACGGCGAACAAGGAGGTCGGCGACGTGCTGTGGGTACCTGGCGGCGAGCGGTAGCGGTTGTTGTCGTCAAGCGCCGGACGGGCTTGAGGATCAAGCCCGTCCGACCTCTCAGCGCCCCGCCCCCTCCCGCTTCGGGAACACCGTGTAGCTCCCCGCGACGACCACGTTGATCCCGATCACGAACAGCATCTTCTGCTGCCACGACCGCAGCGACGTCACATCCCCGTCCCCGCCCACGTACCAGATCGCCGCCTGCAGCAGCGCCATCGCCGTCACGGCCGCGACCGTCCACCGCGCCGCGACCCGCCACTCGTGCGCCGCGCGCTCCATGCCGTACTTCGGCGGCTTCACCGGCGGCGGCCCGCCCGCGAAGCGGTGGGCCACCCGGGCGTCGACCCAACGGATCGTGGAGTGGCCGAGCCCCACCGTGAAGCCGATGTAGACCGCGGCGAGCCCGTGCTTCCAGTCGGGCTCGGCCCCGTTCTTCAGGTCGATGGCCGTCACCACCAGCAGCACGACCTCCAGCAGCGGCTCGCACAGCAGCACTGCCGCACCCAGCCGCGGCCTCTTCGCCGGGTACCGCAGTGCGAGCCCCGCAGCCAGCAGCACCCAGAAGGCGACTTCGCAGAGCACGATCAGCGTGACGATCACGGCACTTCTCCTTCCCGTTCCCTCCAGCCTTCCGGCCGAGGTACCCGGAATCGTCGTCGGCAGTGACGAACCGTGACTGCATACTTCGATGTACTCGCACCTCGCCCCCGGTACGGAGGTCCGCGGGGACGCCGCCGTGTTGGATAGGAGGGTGCTCCCCTACGCCCGCCCGCACCGCCACGACGTGCTCATCGCTGCCACCGGTCTCTGCGGCGGTCTGTTCCTGTGGATGCTTGGGCTGCAGATGCAGGGCAACCGGACCTTCGTCGCCCCCTGGATCTCCCTGCTGCCGCTCGCCGTCGTCTCGGCGCTCGAACTGGTCCGCCGGACCGCCCCGCAGACGGCGCTGGTCATCGGCACGCTCGCACTGGTCGCGGACCAGTTCACGGTCGGCAATCTGGCGACGGTCATGATGTTCACGGATCTGATGTACGCGGCCGTGCTGTACGGGACACCGTCCGCCGCCCGCCGTATCCCGGTGACCACGTTCCTGATCACCGTGGCGGTCACGATCGGGTTCCTGGCGTGGTTCCGCAATCCCCAGGCGCTGCTTATCGGCGTCATCACCGGGGTGGTCTCGTTCGGGCCCGCCATCACCGGGGTCAGCGTCCGCAACCACCGCGACGCCGCCGAGACCGCCAGGCTGCGCGCCGATCAGACCGCGCTGCTGGCCGAGATGGACCGTACCCAGGCGGTGACCGCCGAGCGCACCCGGATGGCCCGTGAGCTGCACGACATGGTGGCGAACCATCTCTCCGCAATCGCCATCCACTCCACCGCCGCCCTCTCCATCGACGACCCGGGCACCTCGCGCGAGGCTCTGGGGGTGATCCGGGAGAACAGCGTCGACGGTCTCGCCGAGATGCGCCGGCTGATCGGGCTGCTCCGCACCGGCGGCGCCAACCCGGAACCGAGCGCCTCGCCGACGCTCGCCTCGCTGGACGCACTGGTCGAGCAGACCCGCACGAACGCCGCGTCGAGCGGACTGACCTGCACTTTCGAGGACACCCGCGGCGATCAGGGCCCGTTGCCCGCGCCGGTCGAGCTGGCCACGTACCGGATCGTCCAGGAGTCCCTGACGAACGCGCTCAAGCATGCCGCTCCCGGGCCGGTCGTGGTACGGCTCGGGCGGGCCGGGCAGCTGCTCACGGTGGAGGTCAGCAGTGTGTACGGCGACCGTCCGGGGCCGCGCGCGCCCGGGTCGGGGGCCGGCCTTGTGGGGATGCGGGAGAGAGTGGCGCTGCTGGGCGGAGAGATCGAGGCGGGTCCGGTGAGCGCCGGCGACCGGACGAAGATCTGGCGGGTACGGGCCGAACTGCCCGTGGAGGAAGGGACCGTGAAGGCATGACGATCCGGGTTGTGGTCGCCGAGGACCAGTCGGCCGTCCGTGCGGGGCTGGTGCTCATTCTGCGCAGTGCGCCGGACATCGAGGTCGTCGGCGAGGCCGGGGACGGCGAGGAGGCGGTGCGCCTGGCCCGCGAACTGCGGCCGGATCTGGTGCTGATGGATATTCAGATGCCGCGCCTGGACGGGGTGTCGGCGACCGGACAGGTGGTGGCCGAGCAGCTCGCGGATGTGCTGGTGCTGACGACGTTCGATCTGGACGAGTACGTCTTCGGCGCGCTGCGGGCGGGAGCGGCGGGGTTTCTGCTGAAGAACGCCGATGCACGCGATCTGCTCGAAGCGGTGCGCACGGTGGCGCGCGGCGAGGGGATGATCGCCCCGGCCGTGACGCGCCGTCTGATCGCGGAGTTCGCCGGGACCACCCCAGTACAGCCTGCGAACGCGCCCGACCCTGCGGTGCTCCATGCACTCACCCGGCGGGAGCGGGAGGTGCTGGGCTGTCTCGGCGCGGGGCTGTCGAATGCCGAGATCGCGGTCCGCCTCTCGATGGCCGAGGCGACCGTGAAGACGCACGTCAGCAGACTGCTGGGCAAGCTGGAGCTGCGCAACCGGGTCCAGGCGGCAGTACTTGCCCAGGAGTTGGGTATCTGAGGTTTAGCTCGGAACTCTGGTCTGGACCTCTTGACGATTGGTCCAGACCTTCCTAATCTCACCGAGCACACTGCGGTGAGTGCGCCATGACAAAGCGCACTCAGGGCGGCGCAGGGTCAGCAGTCCACGGACCACCCCCCTTTGTCCGGACCTCACCCGAGGAGCACCGTTGAGCGCTGAAACCCCCCTACGCCGGCCCCGATTCAGACTCGGGACCGGAAGAGCCACCAGATCCAGAGCGGTCGCGGGCCTCACCGCACTGCTTCTCCCGCTCGCCGCGATGGTCGGCCTGGCCTCCCCCGCCGAGGCCGCCACCTCGGCAACCGCCACGTACCTCAAGAAGTCCGACTGGGGCAGCGGCTTCGAGGGCCAGTGGACGGTGAAGAACACCGGCACCACCGCCCTCTCCTCCTGGACCATCGAGTGGGACTTCCCCTCGGGCACTGCGGTCAGCTCCGCCTGGGACGCCACCGTCACCAAGTCCGGAACCCACTGGACCGCCAAGAACGTCGGCTGGAACGGCTCGGTCGCACCGGGCGCCAGCGTCTCCTTCGGCTTCAACGGCACCGGCTCCGGCGCCCCCACCGGCTGCAAGCTGAACGGCGCCTCCTGCGACGGCGGCAGCATCCCCGGCGACAACGCCCCCTCGGCGCCGGGCACCCCCACCGCGAGCTCCATCACCGACACCTCGGCCAAGCTGAGCTGGACCGCGGCGACCGACGACAACGGCATCAAGAACTACGACGTCCTGCGCGACGGCGCCGTCGTCGCCACGGTCACCGGTACGACGTACACCAACACCGGTCTCACCGCGGGCACCGACTACTCGTACACCGTGCAGGCCCGTGACACCGCCGACCAGACCGGCCCGGCCAGTGGCGCAGTCAAGGTCCACACCACCGGTGGCGGCGGCAACCCCGACCCGGGCACCGGCGGCAAGGTCAAACTCGGTTACTTCACCGACTGGGGTGTCTACGGCCGGAACTACCACGTCAAGAACCTGGACACCTCGGGTTCGGCCGCGAAGATCACGCACATCAACTACGCCTTCGGCAATGTGACCGGCGGCAAGTGCGCGATCGGTGACGCCTACGCCGACTACGACATGGCGTACACCGCCGACAAGTCCGTCGACGGCGTCGCCGACACCTGGGACCAGCCGCTGCGCGGCAGCTTCAACCAGCTGCGCAAGCTCAAGGCGAAGTACCCGAACATCAAGGTCCTGTGGTCCTTCGGCGGCTGGACCTGGTCCGGCGGCTTCGGTGAGGCGGCGAAGAACCCGGCCGCGTTCGCACAATCCTGCTACGACCTGGTCGAGGACCCCCGCTGGGCCGATGTCTTCGACGGCATCGACATCGACTGGGAGTACCCCAACGCCTGCGGTCTGACCTGCGACACCAGCGGCCCGGCCGCCCTGAAGGGCATCACCTCGGCGCTGCGCACGAAGTTCGGCAGCAACAACCTGGTGACGGCCGCCATCACCGCCGACGCCTCCACCGGTGGCAAGATCGACGCCACCGACTACGCAGGCGCCGCCCAGTCCCTGGACTGGTACAACGTGATGACATACGACTTCTTCGGCGCCTGGGAAGCGAAGGGCCCGACCGCCCCGCACTCCCCGCTCACCTCCTACAGCGGCATCCCGCAGGCCGGCTTCAACTCCGCCGACGCCATCGCCAAGCTGAAGGCCCAGGGCGTACCGGCCTCGAAGCTGCTGCTCGGCATCGGCTTCTACGGTCGCGGCTGGACCGGCGTCACCCAGGACGCGCCCGGCGGCACCGCCACCGGAGCAGCCCCCGGTACGTACGAAGCGGGCATCGAGGACTACAAGGTCCTGAAGACCAGTTGCCCGGCCACCGGCACGATCGCCGGTACGGCGTACGCACATTGCGGCACCAACTGGTGGAGCTACGACACACCGGCCACCATCGCGTCCAAGATGACCTGGGCGAAGGGCCAGGGCCTGGGAGGCGCGTTCTTCTGGGAGTTCAGCGGTGACACCGCGGGCGGTGAACTCGTCAGCGCGATCGACAACGGTCTGAAGTAACCCCACTCAGTACCCCGCACAACCCCGGAAAGCAGCCGGGGAGACAGGTCCGCCCCCTGTCTCCCCGGTTTTTCGTCGGCTGCCGTACAGGCCCGAGGCCACGTCGTACGGACCTCGGGCTCAGGCCACGTTCACCCTCTGGCCGGGCGGAGCCGCCTCCAGCCAGGCAAGGAATCCGGTCAGCGCGTCCTCGCTCATGGCCAGCTCCAGGCGGGTCCCACGATGGAGACAGCCGAGCACCACGGCGTCGGACAGGAGCGCCAGTTCCTCCTCGCCCTCGGGCAGCCGACGGGCGACCACCTCGATCGCGGAACGCTCCAGGCCCCGGCGCGGGCGGGGAGCGTACGAGAAGACCCGGAACCAGTCGATCCGGTCGCCGCTGTACCGGGCGACCCCGTACACCCAGCCCTTGCCCGAGAGATCGGGTTCTTCCGGCACATTCCATCGCAGGCTGCAGTCGAAGGTCCCACCGGAGCGCTGAATCAGCCGCCGGCGCAGACCGAAGACGAAGAGACCAACCGCGATCAGTGCGACGACCAGCCCGCCCACCCACAGCGCGAGGTACATCTCCACCGACCTCCTCGCGTCGTCGAGTAACGGATACCGCCAGAACCGCACCTGCACCTGCATCGCCTCAGCCGCGGCACGGTCTGGAGTGGTCTCCAGCTCGGGCCGCGGCTGAGGGTAAAGCTACGTGTCGCGGTGCGTTAGCGCACCGCCACCGCACGCAGTCGCACTTCGGCGCGCCGCTCGGAGGCGGCGTCCGTGTCCGACTTCGCACGCTCCAGCGCACGCTCGGCGCGCTGGACATCGATCTCGTCCGCCAGCTCCGCGATCTCCGCGAGCAGCGAGAGCTTGTCGTCCGCGAACGAGATGAAACCGCCGTGCACAGCGGCGACCACGGTCCCGCCATCGCTCGTACGGATCGTCACCGGGCCCGATTCCAGCACACCCAGAAGCGGCTGGTGACCGGGCATGACGCCGATGTCGCCGGACGTGGTGCGCGCGACGACCAGGGTGGCCTCGCCGGACCAGACACTGCGGTCCGCGGCGACCAGCTCGACGTGCAGCTCAGCAGCCAAGGGTGGCTCCTCGGGTCACCACCCGGCCGTTCATGCCGGGTGTTGGGTCAATTCTACGGGGCGTGGTGAGGGGGACGGGACGCACCCGTCCCCCTCGGTGAGCCATGGGCTCAGGAGACGCCGAGCTCCTTGGCGTTGGCCTTGAGGTCCTCGATGCCACCGCACATGAAGAACGCCTGCTCCGGGAAGTGGTCGTACTCACCGTCGGCGATCGCGTTGAACGCGGCGATCGACTCGTCGAGCGGAACGTCCGAACCGTCCACGCCCGTGAACTGCTTGGCGACGTGGGTGTTCTGGGACAGGAAGCGCTCGATGCGACGGGCGCGGAAGACCGTGAGCTTGTCCTCCTCGCCGAGCTCGTCCATACCGAGAATGGCGATGATGTCCTGGAGGTCCTTGTACTTCTGCAGGATTCCCTTGACCCGCATGGCGGTGTCGTAGTGGTCCTGCGCGATGTAACGCGGGTCCAGGATCCGGGACGTGGAGTCCAGCGGGTCCACGGCCGGGTAGATGCCCTTCTCGGAGATCGGACGGGAGAGAACCGTCGTCGCGTCGAGGTGGGCGAAGGTGGTGGCCGGGGCCGGGTCGGTCAGGTCGTCCGCGGGGACGTAGATCGCCTGCATCGAGGTGATCGAGTGACCACGGGTCGACGTGATGCGCTCCTGCAGCAGACCCATCTCGTCGGCCAGGTTCGGCTGGTAACCCACCGCGGACGGCATACGGCCGAGCAGGGTGGACACCTCGGAGCCGGCCTGGGTGTACCGGAAGATGTTGTCGATGAAGAAGAGCACGTCCTGCTTCTGCACATCGCGGAAGTACTCCGCCATGGTCAGGCCGGCCAGCGCCACACGAAGACGCGTGCCCGGCGGCTCGTCCATCTGACCGAAGACAAGCGCTGTCTTGTCGATGACGCCCGAGTCGGACATTTCCTCGATGAGGTCGTTGCCCTCACGGGTACGCTCACCGACGCCCGCGAACACCGACACACCGTCGTGGTTGTTGGCGACGCGGTAGATCATTTCCTGGATCAGAACGGTCTTGCCGACACCGGCACCACCGAACAGACCGATCTTTCCACCCTTGACGTACGGGGTGAGAAGGTCGATGACCTTGACGCCGGTCTCGAACATCTCGGTCTTGGACTCGAGCTGGTCGAAGCTGGGCGCCTTGCGGTGGATCGGCCAGCGCTCGGTGATCTCGGCCGAGGCCTCGGGCTTGTTCAGGATCTCGCCAAGGGTGTTGAACACCTTGCCCTTGGTGATGTCGCCGACGGGAACCGTGATACCGGCGCCCGTGTCGGTCACCGGGGCCTGGCGGACCAGACCGTCGGTGGGCTGCATCGAGATCGCGCGGATCACGCCGTCACCGAGGTGCTGGGCGACCTCGAGCGTCAGCTTCTTGAGCTTGCCGTCCTCGGCCGGATCGGCCACCTCGACGGTCAGCGCGTTGTAGATCTCCGGCATCGCGTCGACGGGGAACTCCACGTCGACGACCGGGCCGATGACCCGGGCGACGCGGCCCGTGGCAACGGCCGTCTCAACTGTGGTCGTCATTACTTGTCACTCCCCGCGGTCGCGTCGGCCAGCGCACTGGCACCACCGACGATCTCGCTGATTTCCTGGGTGATTTCGGCCTGGCGGGCCGCGTTGGCAAGCCGGGAGAGGCTCTTGATGAGCTCACCGGCGTTGTCGGTGGCCGACTTCATCGCGCGGCGGCGGGCAGCGTGCTCGGAAGCAGCGGCCTGCAGCAGCGCGTTGTAGATCCGGCTCTCGACGTACCGCGGAAGCAGGGCGTCGAGGACGTCCTCCGCCGACGGCTCGAAGTCGAAGAGCGGCAGGATCTCTCCCTTGCCGTCCTCCTTCTTCGTGGCGTCGAGACTGAGCGGCAGCATCCGGTTGTCCACCGGGTTCTGCGTCATCATCGACACGAACTCCGTGAAGACGATGTGCAGCTCGTCCACGCCGCCCTCGGCGGTCTCCTTGGTGACCGCTTCGATCAGCGGGGCCGCGGCCCGCTTCGCATCCGCGTACGTCGGGCTGTCGGTGAAGCCCGTCCACGAATCCTCGATCTTGCGCTCGCGGAATCCGTAGTAGGCGACACCCTTGCGGCCGATCACATACGTGACGACCTCCTTGCCCTCACCGCGGAGCCGCTCGGTCAGTCGCTCCGCGGCCTTGATGGCGTTGGAGGAGTAACCGCCGGCCAGGCCGCGGTCGCTCGTGACGAGCAGGACCGCGGCCCGCGCCGGAGCGTCGGCCTCGGTGGTCAGCGGGTGCTTGGTGGTGGAGCCGGTCGCCACCGCGGTCACCGCGCGTGTGAGCTCGGTCGCGTACGGCGTCGACGCCGCCACCTGGCGCTGCGCCTTGACGATGCGCGCAGCGGCGATCATCTCCATCGCCTTGGTGATCTTCTTCGTGGCGGTGACGGAGCGAATGCGGCGCTTGTAAACGCGAAGCTGAGCGCCCATCGATCAGCCCTCGCCCAGCAGCTTGCCGTCCGAGGTCTCGAACTGCTGCTTGAAGGCGGCGACCGCGTCGGCAATCGCCTGCAGCGTGTCGTCGGACATCTTGGCGCCCTCGGCGATGCTGGTCAGGAGGTCCTTGCGCTCACGGCGCAGGTACTCCAGCAGCTCGCTCTCGAAGCGACGGATGTCCTCGACCGGGACGTCGTCCATCTTGCCGTTGGTACCGGCCCAGATGGAGACGACCTGCTCCTCGACCGGGAACGGGGCGTACTGCGGCTGCTTCAGCAGCTCGACCATGCGCTTACCGCGCTCCAGCGACGCCTTCGAAGCCGCGTCCAGGTCGGAACCGAAGGCGGCGAACGCCTCCAGCTCGCGGTACTGGGCGAGGTCGACACGGAGTCGGCCGGAGACCTGGCGCATGGCCTTGTGCTGGGCGGAGCCACCGACACGGGAGACCGAGATACCGACGTTCAGGGCCGGACGCTGGCCGGCGTTGAACAGGTCGGACTCAAGGAAGCACTGGCCGTCGGTGATGGAGATGACGTTGGTCGGGATGAACGCCGACACGTCGTTCGCCTTGGTCTCGACGATCGGGAGGCCCGTCATCGAACCGGCGCCCATCTCGTCGGAGAGCTTCGCGCAGCGCTCCAGCAGACGCGAGTGCAGGTAGAAGACGTCGCCCGGGTAGGCCTCGCGGCCCGGCGGACGGCGCAGCAGAAGCGATACGGCGCGGTAGGCGTCGGCCTGCTTCGAGAGGTCGTCGAAGATGATCAGGACGTGCTTGCCCTGGTACATCCAGTGCTGGCCGATGGCCGAACCGGTGTACGGCGCCAGGTACTTGAAGCCGGCCGGGTCGGACGCCGGGGCGGCGACGATGGTCGTGTACTCGAGCGCGCCGGCCTCTTCCAGGGCACCACGCACGGAGGCGATGGTGGAACCCTTCTGACCGATGGCGACGTAGATGCAGCGCACCTGCTTGTTCACGTCGCCCGAGCGCCAGTTGTCGCGCTGGTTGATGATCGTGTCGACGGCCAGAGCGGTCTTACCCGTCTGACGGTCACCAATGATCAGCTGACGCTGGCCGCGGCCGATCGGCACCATGGCGTCGACGGCCTTGTAGCCGGTCTGCATCGGCTCGTGCACCGACTTACGGACCATGACGCCAGGGGCCTGCAGCTCGAGGGCGCGGCGGCTGTCGGTCGCGATCTCGCCGAGACCGTCGATCGGGTTGCCGAGCGGGTCGACGACGCGGCCGAGGTAGCCCTCGCCGACGCCGACGGAGAGCACCTCACCGGTGCGCTGCACCGGCTGGCCCTCTTCGATTCCGCTGAACTCGCCGAGAACGATCGCACCGATCTCGCGCTCCTCGAGGTTGAGGGCGAGACCGAGTGTTCCGTCCTCGAACTTCAGCAGCTCGTTCGCCATGGCCGAGGGAAGACCCTCGACCTTCGCGATGCCGTCGCCGGCAACGCTGACCGTACCGACCTCCTCGCGCGAGGCCGCGTCCGGCTTGTACGACTGGACAAAGTTCTCCAGCGCGTCCCGGATCTCCTCCGGCCGGATCGTGAGCTCCGCCATCTGGGTTCCCTGCTCTCCTTGTTGGGCCCGAAGTTTCTTAAGGGGGTCTGGGGGCCGACCCCCAGGAATCTTCTGCAATTTCTGCACGGCCCAACCGGGCCGCTGGTCTTGCTCTGTTCTGTTGCTGCGCTGTGTTCGTCAGCCGGCCATGCGACGGGTCGCCTCTTCGAGGCGCTCCGCGATGGTGCCGTTGATGACCTCGTCACCGACCCGCACCGCGATCCCGCCGAGGACCGTGGGGTCCACATCGAGATTCAGGTGCATCGGCCGTCCGTAGATCTTCGCCAGTGCGGCACCGAGACGCTGCTTCTGCTGATCGCTCAGCGGCACTGCCGAGGTGACCACGGCGACCATGCGGTCCCGGCGCTCCGCGGCAAGCTTGGAGAGGGACTCGAGTCCCGCTTCCAGGCTACGTCCACGCGGCTGGGTGACAAGCCGCACGACGACGCGCTCGGTGGTGGGCCGTGCCTTGCCGCCGAGCAGGCTGTGCAGCAGCTCCCTCTTGGCGGCGGTGGACGCGGACCGGTTGGTGAGAGCGGCGCGCAGCTCCTTGTCGGAGGCGACGATCCGGCCGAACCGGAACAGCTCGTCCTCGACGTCGTCGAGGTCTCCGCTGCGCTGGGCGGCGGTGAGGTCTGCGGTGTTCGCCAGTTCCTCGACCGAGTCGACCAGGTCACGCGACTGCGACCAGCGGGAGCGGACCATGCCGGAGATCAGGTCGACGGTCTCGCCGCCCACCTGACCGCGCAGCAGTCGTCCGGCCAGCTCGGCCTTGGCCTCGCCGGCCTGCGACGGGTCGGTCAGGACCCGCCGCAGTGAGACCTCGCGCTGGAGCAGCGCCGTCACGGCGGCCAGCTCCTCGGCGAGCTTCGCCGCGTCGACCGACGTGTGGTCGGTCAGCGCGTCGAGACGCTCACGTGCGGCAGCCAGTGCCTCGCGGCTCGCGCCGTTCATCGGACAGCCTCGGCCTTCGCCTCGAGCTCGTCGAGGAACCGGTCGATGGTGCCGCTCTGCCGGGCGTGGTCCTCGAGGGACTCGCCCACGAGCTTGCCGGCCAGGTCGGTGGCGAGCTTGCCCACGTCCTGACGCAGCGCGGAAGCCGCAGCCTTGCGGTCGGCCTCGGTCTGGGCGTGGCCGGCAGCGATGATCTCCTCGCGCTGCCGCTGGCCTTCCGCCCGCATCTCCTGCAGGATCACGGCGCCCTGCTCCTGCGCCTCCTGGCGCAGGCGCGCGGCCTCGTGACGGGCCTCGGCAAGCTGGGCCTTGTACTGCTCAAGAACGCTTTGCGCCTCGGACTTGGCGGCTTCGGCCTGCTCCATGCCGCCTTCGATGGCCGCGCGACGCTCTTCCAGAACCCTGTTGATGTTCGGGAGGAGCTTCTTCGCGAGGAAACCGAAGACGATGGCGAAGGCGATCAGGCCAATGACGATCTCGGGGATCGCCGGCATGAGGGGGTTCTGAGGCTCTCCCTCTTGCGCCAGCTCTAGGAAGGCGATCACTTCATTGCCTTTCGTCGAATCGGGGCAGTGGTGTATGCCGCGATTACTTGACCGGGTAGACGAACGGCATGACGAGACCGATCAGGGCGAGCGCCTCACAGAGGACGAAGCCAAGGATCTGGTTCGCACGGATCAGACCGGCGGCCTCGGGCTGGCGGGCCAGTGCCTGGGTGCCGTTACCGAAGATGATACCGACGCCGACACCGGGGCCGATGGCGGCGAGACCGTAGCCGATCGAGCCGAGGTTGCCGGTGATGTGGGTGGCGGCGAGGGTCTGGAGAGCGGACATGCCGTTTCTTCCTTCTCTTTCACGAACCGGTGGGGGTTGGCCACCGGACGACTGTCGGGATGGGGCTGGCTGATTCAGTGGTGCTCGGCGAGAGCGCCCTGAATGTAGTTGCTAGCCAGGAGGATGAAGACGTAAGCCTGCAGCGCCTGGATGAACAGCTCGAAGGCAGTCAGCAGGATGGTCATCACGAACGAGACGCCGGCGTAGGCGATGCCGATGCCGTTGAAGAGGTACCAGCTCGCGATGGTGAAGATCAGCAGCAGTACGTGCCCGGCGAACATGTTCGCAAAGAGTCGTACCGCGTGCGTGAAGGGGCGGATCAGCAGGTTCGAGAAGACCTCGATCAGCATGACTACCGGAAGGACCGGGCCGAGCGACTTGTCGTAGCCCGCGATGTTCTTCCATCCGCCGACGAAGCCGTGGCGCTTGAACGTGATGCTCAGCCAGAGGACGTAGACGATTGCCGCGAGGGCCACCGGATAGCCGATGACCGAGGGCACCGGGAACTGTGCGACCGGAATGATCGCCCAGATGTTCATGATCCAGATGAAGAAGAACAGCGAGACCATCAGCGGGACGTACTTCTCGCCCTCGCGCTTGCCCAGCGTCTCGTAGACGACGCCGCGACGGATGAAGTCGTAACCCGCCTCGGCCACCATCTGAAGCTTTCCGGGCACGACCTTCGGCTTATTGAAGGCCGCCCAGAAGAAGCCGACAACGATGATCGTGGTCAACGCAACCAGCAGCATCGGCTTGTTGATCTCGATGCCGTTGACGGTGAACAGCGGCTTGAACAGAAAGGAATGCAGGCCGGGAGCCGGGAAGCCGCATCCGTTGAAGATGTGGCAATCGGTCTCGAAGGCGAGCACCGTCGTCGGGTCAGCACTCACCGCGGGCTCCTTCAGCGTGGCGCATAGGTACGGCAACCTCGTTGTGTCGGCGCGGCGAGCAGCCGCTGGTCGGCACTGGACTGGTAATACGGATGTGGGGGCGACTGTCAGGCAATGAGCCTCGCGATGGAACAGGCGTCAGCTCCGATGCCCGCGCCCGCAGTGCCGCAGTTGGCACCGGACGATAGCAGGATCTCGAATGCCTCCTTATCCCGGCCCTACCCTTCACGTCGAAGAGCCGGTCTTCTCGGGCTTGTTGCCCTTGGAGGACTCCGGTTCGACGTACAGGATCTTGGCCTTCAGATACGCGCGCACCTGCGCGGCGAGCCACACGATCGTCGTGGCGACCAAGGTGATGGCGAAGGCCCTCGGGTTGAACAGCGTCGTGTTCTTGAACACGGCGAGGAAGACGAAAAGCAACAGGATCTGCGTCGTGTACAGCACGAGTCCCATTGCCTGGAAAAGATGCGGCATTGACTTCGCGGTACGTTCCAGTACGACCAGCCCCACGCCCATGAAGAGCATCACGACCAGCGTCCCGACGACCGCGCCGACCGCTCCCTTGCCGCCCGCGACCACGGCGCTGACGGCGACGGCAACAGCGCCGGCGGCAGCGGTGGGCACAGCGGTCTGGAGGAGAGTCCGGGCGTCGTTGTACGGCATGGCGGTAACTCCGCTTTGCAGTGGGTGGGCAGTGGTGTCGTCATGGACGAGCGTAGGCCCGGTCCGAGTCGATGCCTCGGGCCGATAGACCGTGGTACTCAGGTCCTTCAACTCCGTCACCGGGCTTCGTGAACGGTATCACAAACTATTTGATGAGGTCTTTACCAAGAAAGTGTGCTCACTGTCACACGTGAGAGTGAAGTTGCACGTGTGAGCAAGACAACTCAATGTGTTGTCTGGTATTGCCCCTTGATGACCGAATCGTCAGCGCGCGGAATCGGCCCTATCTCTGTCCGAAAAGCGCGAACGGGGGCCGATGGCAGTCGCCCCGTTGACGCCGGAGACTCCCACGACGATCGGGGCCCGCTCCTGGAGCTCGTGCCCCTCCTGCCCCATCTGCGTTTCCATCCGCCCCCGTTGGGCCTCGTCCGCGGATGAGGGTTCCGCCTCGGGCACCTCGCCCTTGCTGCGGCGACGGCGGTAGCGGGGCGGTACGAAGCGTTCCGCCCAGTACGGCGCACGCGGGGTGAAGCGGGGCATCAGCAGCAGTACGAGGCCCAGCGCGCTCAGCCCCATGACCACCAGCACGATCCACAGGGACGCCGAGTGCACGGAGTAGCCGACCGCGCCGAAGGCGATCAGGGCCGACCAGAAGTACATGATCAGCACGGACCTGCTGTGCGAATGGCCGATCTCCAGCAGCCGGTGGTGCAGATGGCCGCGGTCCGCCGCGAACGGCGACTGCCCGTTCCACGTACGCCGCACGATCGCCAGCACCAGGTCGGCGGCCGGGATCGCGATGATGGTCAGCGGCAGCAGCAGCGGGATGAAGACCGGCAGCATCGCGTGGGTGGCCTCGCGCTCGCTGCCGGCGAAGAGCTTCATCGTGTCCGGGTCGACCTGCCCGGTGACCGAGATCGCACCGGCCGCGAGCACCAGACCGATCAGCATCGAACCCGAGTCGCCCATGAAGATCCGGGCCGGATGCATGTTGTGCGGCAGAAAGCCCAGGCACATGCCCATCAGGATCGCCGTGAAGAGCGTCGCGGGGGCCGCCGCCTCGATCATGTGCCCGTACCAGAGCCGGTACGTGTACAGGAAGAACGCGGCGGAGGCGATGCACACCATGCCCGCCGCGAGACCGTCCAGGCCGTCGACGAAGTTGACCGCGTTGATGGTGATGACGACCAGGGCGACCGTGAGCAGCGTTCCCTGCCACTGGGTGAGCGCGACGGTGCCGACGCCGGGGATCGGCAGCCACAGAATCGTCAGGCCCTGGATGACCATGACCGCGGCGGCGATCATCTGTCCGCCGAGCTTGATCAGTGCGTCGATCTCGAACTTGTCGTCCAGAACACCGATCAGCCAGATCAGCGCGGCCCCGGAGAGCAGCGCCTGCGGTTCGTTGGAGAGCTGGAAGACGCTGTCGAGGTTGAACAGATGGTCCGCGACGATCAGTCCGGCGCACAGTCCGCCGAACATGGCGATGCCACCGAGCCTCGGTGTCGGTTCTCGGTGGACGTCACGCGCACGGATCGCGGGCATCGCCCCGACCGCGATGGCGAACTTGCGCACCGGGCCGGTCAGCAGATAGGTAACCGCGGCCGTGACACAGAGCGTCAGCAGGTAATCACGCACGGGCTGCCCCATAGATTTCGCCGGCCATCTCAGCCCACACTTTAACTACGTCGGGCTCGTGGTTGAGGACACGGAGGCCGGGCCGATGGTTGCACGGACCACGTCTACCCCGGATAGGGCGGATATTTCCGGGCCAGTTCCTGGACCTCCGCGCGGATGTCGCCCTCCTCACGTACCGCCGCTTTGAAGAGCACGGCCAGCCGTGCCATGTCGGCGTCGTCCATGCCCTGGGTGGTGACGGCCGCGGTTCCGAGTCTGATGCCCCGGGCGTCCCCGTACGGAAGCGCGCAGGTGTCCAGCACCAGGCCCGCCCCTGCCAGCCGGGTGCGGGCAGTGGGTCCGTCGACGCCCAGCGGAGCCGGGTCCGCGACGATCAGGTGGGTGTCCGTGCCGCCCGTGGTGACCTCGAAGCCCTCGGCCTCCAGACCTGCGGCCAGCACCCGGGCATGTGCCACCACCCGATGGGCGTACGCCGCGAACGCCTCAGTGGCCGCCTCCCCGAACGCGACGGCCTTCGCGGCGACCGTGTGCATCTGCGCGCCGCCCTGGGTGAACGGGAAGACCGCCCGGTCGATCCGCTCGGCCAGCTCCGCACCGCACAGGATCATCCCGCCGCGCGGACCGCGCAGCACCTTGTGCGTGGTCGCGCAGACCACGTCGGCGTACGGGACGGGGCTCGGCGCCGCTCCCCCGGCGATCAGCCCCATCGGATGCGCGGCGTCGGCGATGAGATACGCGCCCACCTCGTCGGCGATCTCCCGGAACAGTTCGTAGTCGGGATGGCGGGGGTAGGAGATCGAGCCGCTGACGATCGCCTTGGGGCGGTGCGCACGGGCCAGGGTGCGCACCTGCTCGTAATCGATCAGGCCGCTCTCGGAGTCCACCCCGTAGCCGACGAATTCGAACCAGCGGCCGGAGAAGTTGGCGGGCGAGCCATGGGTGAGATGCCCGCCGTACGGGAGTCCCATCGCGAGCACCGTGTCGCCGGGGCGCAGCAGGGCCGCGTATGCGGCGAGGACGGCGGAGGAGCCGGAGTGCGCCTGGACGTTGGCGTGTTCGGCGCCGAAGAGCGAGGTGGCCCGCCGGCAGGCGATGCGTTCGGCGGCGTCGGCCTGCTCGCAGCCGCCGTGGTAGCGGGCGCCGGGGTAGCCCTCGGCGTACTTGTTGGCGAGCGGTGAGCCGAGGGCGGCGAGGACCGCGGGCGAGGTGAAGTTCTCGGCGGCGATCAGCTGCAGGGTGCTCGACTGCCGGTGCAGCTCCTCCAGCAGCACGGCGGCGATCTCCGGGTCCTCCCGGAGCAGGGCGCCGAAATCCTGCGGCAGGGCGGCCTGGGCGGCGAAGGTGGGTGCGGCAGGAGTGGTGACCGGCATCTGACGGCTCCGGGCCTGGGGAGGGGTGCGCTGACGTCAGCTCCAATGTAGGCCCGTGACGGGCTCCCTGCCTGCTGTGCGGCGATACCGTACACCCGTTGGGCCCCCTGGTACCTGGCCCGCGTGTACGGCCGTCAGAGTGGCGCAGGCGCAAGCTTCAGTGCGGGGCGGGTACGCCGGTCAGTGCGGTGACGACCGGGTCGAGGGCCTGGTTGATCTCGTCGCCGACGGACCGGAAGAACGTGATCGGGGCGCCGTACGGGTCGTACACCTCGTCGGCCTCGGCGGTGGGGGCCAGCAGCCAGCCGCGCAGCGCAGCCGCGGCACGGACCAGTGCGCGGGCGCGCTCGACCACACCCTCGTCGCGCGGGTCGGGCAGCGTGGCGGGGTCTATGGCCCGGACCAGCCGGGTGAATTCCTTGAGGGTGAAGGTCCGCAGGCCGGCCGAGTGACCCATCGAGATCACTTGTGCCCGGTGGTCGCGGGTGGCGGTGAGCACCAGGTCGGCACGGATCACGTGCTCGTCGAGCAGTTCCCGGCCGACGAAGCCGGTGGTGTCGGCGCCGAAGTCGGCGAGGACGATCTCGGCGTTGGCCTCCATGGGGGCGCCTTCGTGGCCCCAGGTGCCCGCACTCTCCACGATCAGTCCGCCGCTGAGCGAATCGCCGAGGCGGTCCACCAGGGCGTGCCGGGTCAGCCGCTCGGTGATCGGTGAGCGGCAGACATTGCCGGTGCTGACGTGGAGGATGCGGAAAGTGTCGGCCCGCCCCGCTATGCCACGCCCCTCAGGGGCGGTCAATTGGCCACCTCGAGGTCGGGTACCACCTTGCGGAGTTCCTCGACGGAGAGCGCGCCGGCGCGCAGCAGTACGGGAACCTTGCCGGTCACATCGACGATCGACGAGGGCACGATGCCGGGCGTCGCGCCGCCGTCGAGGTAGACGGAGACGGAGTCGCCGAGCATCTCCTGGGCGGCGTCGCAGTCCTCGGGGGCCGGGTGTCCGGTGAGGTTGGCGCTGGAGACGGCCATCGGGCCGACCTCGGTGAGCAGCTCGATGGCGACCGGGTGCAGCGGCATCCGGATCGCGACGGTACCGCGGGTGTCCCCGAGGTCCCACTGCAGCGACGGCTGGTGCTTGGCGACGAGCGTGAGGGCGCCGGGCCAGAAGGCGTCGACGAGCTCCCAGGCCTGCTCGGAGAAGTCGGTGACCAGTCCGTGCAGGGTGTTCGGGGAGCCGATCAGGACGGGCGTCGGCATATTGCGTCCGCGGCCCTTGGCGTCCAGCAGGTCGGCGACGCCCTCGGAACTGAAGGCGTCCGCACCGATCCCGTACACGGTGTCGGTGGGCAGCACGACCAGTTCGCCGCGGCGGACGGCCGACGCGGCCTCACGCAGACCCGTCGTACGGTCGATCGCGTCGTTGCAGTCGTATCGCCGTGCCATCAGCCGGCCTCCTCAAGCATGTACGGGTATGACGGGTACGGGTCGTGCGGGCGGTGGCCGCCGGTCACGGCATGGCCTTGCGGGCCGTGGCGAACCGCGGCCGGTTGTTCAGGTCGGGATGGTCGGCCGCATCGGCCCAGCCGCGTTCCTCCGTGAAGATCCACGGCACCTGGCCGCCCTGGGTGTCGGCGTGCTCGATGACGACGAGGCCGCCGGGGCGCAGCAGGCGGTGTGCGGTGCGTTCGATGCCGCGGATGGTGTCGAGGCCGTCCTCGCCGGAGAAGAGGGCCATCTCCGGGTCGTGGTCACGGGCCTCGGGTGCCACGTACTCCCATTCGGTGAGCGGGATGTAGGGCGGGTTGGAGATGACCAGGTCGACCTGGCCGTCGAGCTCGGGAAGGGCCGTGAGCGCGTCTTGGTGGTGGACGGTGACCCGCGACCCCTCGGCGTTCTTCCTGGTCCACTTCACGGCGTCGTCGGAGAGCTCGACCGCGTGCACGCGCGAGCGGGGAACCTCCTGCGCCATGGCCAGGGCGATGGCGCCCGATCCGCTGCAGAGGTCGACGATGAGCGGCTCGACGACATCCATCGCGCGGACGGCGTCTATCGCCCAGCCGACGACCGATTCGGTCTCCGGGCGGGGGACGAAGACACCGGGTCCGACCTGGAGCTCCAGGTAGCGGAAGAAGGCGCGTCCGGTGATGTGCTGCAGCGGTTCGCGGGCCTCGCGGCGGGCGATGGCCTCCCAGTAGCGGGCGTCGAAGTCGGCGTCCGGCACATGGTGCAGCTCGCCCCGCTTGACGCCGTGCACGAACGCGGCGAGCTCCTCCGCGTCGAATCGCGGTGAAGGGACACCGGCGTCGGCCAGCCGCTGGGTGGCCTGGGCCACCTCGGCGAGCAGCAGGTTCATCGCGGTTCTCCGTACGGGGTTACGGGCGGGGCGGGCTCGGTCTTATGCGGCGGCGAGCTTGGCGGCGGAGTCGGCGTCGACACAGGCCTGGATCACGGAATCCAGGTCGCCGTCGAGCACCTGGTCCAAGTTGTACGCCTTGAAGCCGACGCGGTGGTCCGAGATCCGGTTTTCCGGGAAGTTGTATGTACGGATCTTCTCGGAACGGTCGACCGTACGCACCTGGCTGCGTCGTACGTCCGAAGCTTCCTGCTCGGCGGCTTCCTGGGCGGCCGCGAGCAGTCGCGAACGCAGGATACGCATGGCCTGCTCCTTGTTCTGGAGCTGGCTCTTCTCGTTCTGGCAGGAGGCGACGACGCCGGTCGGCAGGTGTGTGATGCGGACCGCCGAGTCCGTGGTGTTGACGGACTGGCCGCCGGGGCCCGAGGAGCGGTAGACGTCGATACGGAGATCATTGGCGTGGATCTCGACGTCGACCTCCTCGGCCTCGGGTGTGACGAGCACACCGGCGGCCGAGGTGTGGATACGGCCCTGGGACTCGGTGGACGGCACCCGCTGCACGCGGTGCACCCCGCCCTCGTACTTCAGCCGGGCCCACACGCCCTGGCCGGGCTCGGTGGCGCCGTTGCCGCCCTTGGTCTTCACGGCGACCTGGACGTCCTTGTAGCCGCCGAGCTCGGACTCGGTGGAGTCGATGATCTCGGTCTTCCAGCCGACGCGCTCGGCGTAGCGCAGATACATCCGCAGCAGATCGCCGGCGAACAGGGCGGACTCGTCGCCGCCCGCGCCCGCCTTGATCTCCAGGAGCACGTCCTTGTCGTCGCTGGGGTCGCGCGGGACCAGGAGGAGGCGGAGCTTCTCGGTGAGCTCTTCGCGCTGCTTCTCCAGGTCCTTGACCTCGGCGGCGAAGTCCGGGTCGTCGGCGGCGAACTCGCGCGCCGTCTCGATGTCGTCCCCGGCCTGCTTCCAGGAGCGGTACGTGCCGACGATCGGGGTCAGCTCGGCGTAGCGCTTGTTGAGCCTGCGCGCGTTGGCCTGGTCGGCGTGGACCGCCGGGTCCGCGAGCTTCTTCTCAAGATCGGCCTGTTCACCGATCAGTTCCTCGACCGCCTCGAACATCTTCGGGCTCCTGGTTTCTTCACTCAAACGTGCCTGCTGGACGGCGTGATGCTGTCCGGGCCCGGGTACGGGGACGGCCCGTACCACGGGCCGGAAAAAAACGCCGGTCTCGGCGCCCCCGGGAAGAGGGCGCCGAAAACCGGCGCAGTGGCTCGCTACTTGCTGGCGGAGCCGGCAGCCTTGCCGAAGCGGGCCTCGAAGCGGGCCACGCGGCCACCGGTGTCGAGGATCTTCTGCTTGCCCGTGTAGAACGGGTGGCACTCGGAGCAGACGTCGGCGCGGATGGTGCCGCCGTCGATGGTGCTCCGGGTCGTGAACGACGCGCCACAGGTGCAGCTGACCTGCGTCTCGACGTACTCGGGGTGGATGTCGCGCTTCAAGGGTTTCTCCTAGGTTCGGGAGGGCGCCGGGTCGTACGCGCGGATTGCGCGTCCGTGAACCGGGGCCGACGTACCAGTCTGCCAGGACTGGCCGTATCTCCCAAAACCGGGGGCGGGCCGCAACTATTCCCGGCCCGCCCTGTCACTGGACGATGCCGCCCGCGACGCCCTTGTCGCCCGCCGACTTCTCGGTGGCGGAGGCGGGGATGGCCTTGTCGTGCTTGAGTGCCGTCCACACCTGCTGGGCGGACTCCTCCAGCGGTACGACCCGGTTCGGGTCGGCCGGGTCGTACTGCACGGGCAGGGTGACCATGTGGACGTTCTTCGAGCCGAGCCCCTTGAGGCCGTTCGCGAAGCCGGTGAGCTGCTCGACCGAACCCAGGTCGGAATCGGTGGTGACGGCCTTTGTCGCCGTGTTCGCGAGGTCGAAGAGAGTCTTCGGATTCGAGAACACCCCGACGCTCTTGACCTGTTCCATCAGCGCCTTGATGAACGCCTGCTGGAGCTGGATACGGCCGAGGTCGCTGCCGTCGCCGACGCTCTTGCGGGTGCGGACGAGGCCCAGCGACTGCTCGCCGTCGAGCGTGTGGGTGCCGGGTTCGAGATTCAGATGGCTCTTGGAGTCGTTGATCGCCCTGGTGGTGGTGATCTTCACTCCGCCCAGCTCGTCGATGAGCTTCTTGAAGCCGGTGAAGTCGACTTCGAGGTAGTGGTCCATGCGGATGCCGGACATGGATTCGACGGTCTTGACCGCACAGGCCGGTCCGCCGACCTCGTACGCCGTGTTGAACATCGCGCGCTGCTCGCCCGCGGCTGTCTGCCCCGTGGTGTCGCTGGTGCAGTCGGGGCGGGTGATGAGGGTGTCGCGCGGGATGGAGACGACGGAGGCGCTCTTGTGGCCCTTGTTGATGTGCACGACCATCGCGGTGTCGGAACGGGCTGTGCCCTCGTCGGCGCCGTACTTCGAGTTCGCGCCGGAGCGGGAGTCCGAGCCGAGTACGAGGATGTCCTCGGAGCCGTTGTCGACGTTGTCGGGACGGTTCTTTCCGAGCGCCGCGTTGATGTCGACGGCCTTGAGATTGCCGTTGAGCTTGAAGTAGGCGTATCCGAGCCCACCGCCGCCGACGACCACGGCACCGGCCAGGGTCCAGGCGGCGATCACCGTCGCCCTGCGGCGGCGGGAAGGCCTCTTCCGGCGTTTGCCGGTGGGGCGTATTCGGCCGCCGCTCCCTCTCTGCTCGGTCATCCGTCTCCTTCTGTCGTCAGCTTCTCCCGGCCAGGGCCTGTCCGGCCCTGATCGCCCTGGCCCCTGCAGCGGTGTCCGGGCACTGGTTTTGTCGGCTTTGGCGACTTGTTGCCACTTCGTACGACGTCGCGGCACGAAGAAGGGTTGCACAGCGACCTGTCACGGCCGCGTGAGGACAAAAGGGACGGGCGACCTTGATGAACAGCTGGTCATCCCGCGCTCACCTGCGGTTTCTTGCCAGGCACAGGCATCGTGGTGACCCCTGTCGTCGTGGCGGTTGTGTGGCGAAGGTCTCGGATCGGTCGAAAGGGTCGAATCGACTGCGTCACATTCGCGGGCCCTACGACGCAGGGCCGCCCCCGCCACCGGAGTGACGAGGGCGGCCCTGTGATTCAGCCGATCCGAGTACGACGTCAGTCGTTGCCGTTGCCCGGAGCCGGCGTCGTCTTCTGGATCTGGAGCAGGAACTCCGCGTTGGACTGGGTCTTCTTCATCCGGTCCAGGAGGAGCTCGATCGCCTGCTGCTGGTCGAGCGCGTGCAGCACCCGGCGCAGCTTCCAGACAATGGCCAACTCGTCACTGCCGAGCAGGATTTCTTCCTTACGGGTACTGGACGCGTCGACGTCCACCGCCGGGAAGATGCGCTTGTCCGAGAGCTTCCGGTCGAGCTTGAGCTCCATGTTGCCGGTGCCCTTGAACTCCTCGAAGATCACCTCGTCCATGCGCGAGCCGGTCTCGACGAGCGCGGTGGCCAGGATGGTCAGCGAACCGCCGTCCTCGATGTTGCGCGCGGCACCGAAGAAGCGCTTCGGCGGGTACAGCGCGGTCGAGTCGACACCACCGGACAGGATGCGGCCGGATGCCGGGGCCGCGAGGTTGTACGCACGGCCGAGGCGGGTGATGGAGTCCAGCAGGACGACCACGTCGTGCCCCAGCTCGACGAGACGCTTGGCGCGCTCGATGGCCAGCTCGGCGACGGTGGTGTGGTCCTCGGCGGGACGGTCGAAGGTCGAGGAGATGACCTCGCCCTTCACCGACCGCTGCATGTCGGTGACCTCTTCCGGACGCTCGTCGACCAGGACGACCATCAGGTGGCACTCGGGGCTGTTGACCGTGATCGCGTTGGCGATCGCCTGCAGGATCATGGTCTTGCCGGTCTTCGGCGGGGCCACGATCAGGCCTCGCTGGCCCTTGCCGATCGGTGCGACCAGGTCGATGATCCGCGTCGTCAGGACGTTGGAGTCGGTCTCCAGACGGAGCCGGTCCTGCGGGTAGAGCGGGGTCAGCTTCTGGAACTCCGGGCGGCCGCGGCCGGTTTCGGGCGCCATGCCGTTGACCGAGTCGAGGCGGACCAGCGCGTTGAACTTCTCGCGACGCTCGCCGTCCTTGGGCTGGCGCACCGCACCGGTGACGTGGTCACCCTTGCGCAGGCCGTTCTTGCGGACCTGAGCGAGCGAGACGTACACGTCGTTCGGGCCCGGCAGGTAGCCGGAGGTCCGGATGAACGCGTAGTTGTCGAGGATGTCCAGGATGCCCGCGACGGGGATCAGGACGTCGTCGTCGGAGACGGGAACCTCGCTGGCGAAGTCCTCGCGGCCACGGCGGCCACGGCGGTCGCGGTAGCGGCCGCGACGACCCCGACGACCGCCTGCCTCGTCGTCGTAACCGTCGTCCTGCGGGCCGCCGCCCGGCTGGCCCTGGCGCTGCTGGCGCTGGCCGCCCGGCTGGCCCTGGCCGCCGCCCTGCTCGTCGCCCTTGCCGCGGCGGTCGCGCTGACGGTCGCGGCGCTCCCCGCGCTCGCCGCGCTCCTGACGGTCGCCCCGCTGGCCGCGGTCCTGGCGGTCGCCCCGGCGGCCCTCGGCCGTGTCGGCGGCGGCTTCGGCCTTGGCGTCGGTGCGGTCGTCGCTCTTCGGCTCGGCCTGCGTCTCCGCCTTGGCCTCGGCGGCCGGCTTGCTCTCCGGGCTGCCCGCCTGAGCGGTCGCACGGCGCCGACGACGCTCACCCGTGGGCTGGTCGTCGCTGGCGGGCTGGCCGGGGATGTCGATCTGCTGCTGCGCGGCGGCCTTCTCGGCGGGCGCGGCGGCCGCGGACTCGTCCCCGGTGCGCGCCTTGGAGGTGGCACGGCGCTTCGGCTTGGTCTCGGCATCCGCGGCGGGCGCAGCGGCCTTGGGCGCGGCGGAGCTACCGGCCTGCGCCTCCTTGATGACCTCGATCAGCTGGCCCTTGCGCATCCGCGCAGTGCCCTTGATGCCGAGGCCGGACGCGACCTGCTGCAGCTCGGCCAGGACCATGCCGTCAAGGCCGGTGCCGGAGCGGCGGCGCCGTGCGGTGGTGCCAGTGGCAGCACCTTCGGCGGGCGCAGCGCTGTCGACGCTCTTGTCGGCAGTCACGCCCATCAGATCGGTGGTGTCGCTCACGAAGGGTCCTTCCCTGGAGCGGACGTCGGCCTTCTGGCTCGGCGACCGGTTGTGCTGTCCGACTGCGGTCTTTGATCTTGCGGATCGCGGACCGTGCCGGGGCGGTGGTCCGCCGGGTACGGCGGAGAGATGAAGGTGTGCAAGGGTCCGGCGCGAGCATCCCCCTGCTCGGCCCACTCCTGGACAAGCGAGGGGTGTCGTGCCGGTTCCGGAGCGTGCACGAAACTGCTCAGGCAGGCTGCTCAGGCAGTTGGGGAGGCTCCCGGAAGAATTGGTGGTCCCGGAAAGGGACACGAAGCAACGCGCCACATAGACGTCGGTTGCAGACTTGAGGTTAACACTACCGGCTCCAACAAACATTCCCCCTCTCACTCACCGGCAATCACTTCTCGGCTACGGGGCGAGCGGCAGCACACTCGCACCCGGGGCGTCGAGAGTGAGCCGATTGGCCGCCCATCCCTCGCCCGCCAGCTGTGCGACCTTGTCGGCCGCACCGTCCTCGGCCAGTGCGAGCACCGTCGGCCCGGCACCGGAGATGACTGCGGGGACGCCGTCGGCGCGCAGTCGGTTCACGAGTTCCACGCTCTGCGGCATCGCCGGAGCGCGGTACTCCTGGTGCAGCCGGTCCTCGGTGGCGGTGAGCAGCAGCTCGGGATGTCTGGTCAGGGCCTCGACGAGGAGCGCGGAACGGCCTGCGTTGAAGGCGGCGTCGACATGCGGGACCGTGCGCGGCAGCAGTCCGCGGGCGGTCTCGGTCAGGACCGGCTTGCTGGGGACGAAAACCACCGGAACGATGGAATCTGCGGGATCCATCCTGATGGCGCGGGCGGATCCGCCGTCCATCCAGGCAAGTGTGAACCCACCGAGCAGGCAGGCCGCGACATTGTCGGGGTGGCCCTCGATCTCGGTGGCGAGTTCCAGCAGCGCGGCGTCGTCGAGCCGGGCGTCACCGCCGGTCGTCACGGCGCGCGCGGCGACGATGCCGGCACAGATGGCGGCGGAGGAGGAGCCGAGGCCACGCCCGTGCGGGATGCGGTTGGCGCAGACGATCTCCAGGCCGCGGGGCTGTCCGCCGAGCAGGTCGAAGGCCGTGCGCATGGAGCGTACGAGGAGGTGGCTCTCGTCGCGGGGCAGCGTGTCCGCGCCCTCACCCGCGATGTCGATGTGCAGTCCGGAGTCGGCCACGCGGACGACGACGTCGTCGTACAGCCCCAGCGACAGGCCGAAGGCGTCGAAACCCGGGCCCAGGTTGGCGCTGGTCGCAGGGACGCGCACCCGGACGGCGGCGGCTCGGAAGGCGGGACCGGCCATCGCTTAGACGACTCTCCTTGTGAGACAGCGGGGGGTGGTGAAGCGTTTTCTCGATGCTGGCGGGAGGTCGTGGCGGCGGGGAGTGGAATTCCGGGGAACCCGACGGCCACAACGGCCCTTGCACCGCGGCAGATGCGGCGGGGCGGGTTGGTTGGGTACAGCTTATCGAAGGAAGGTTCTGTGGCGACATAGGGCGCACAGGAGGCGCACGATGCGTGTCGCCCGCCTCCTATGCGCTCTCCGCCCCGAAAAGGGGCGGTTGAGCTGGGTTCCTGCCGACAGATGAACGGGGCTCCTGCCGACGGTGAGCCGGGCTCCCGCGGGCAGGGGTGCCGGGCTCTCACCGACAGCCGATCAGCCCGGCTCCCGCCTACCGGCCCCAGGGCTTACGCGAGGCCCAGCTTCTCTGCGGCGGTGGCCGCGTCGACCGGGACCGTGACCGGCTGCGGAGCGCCCGCGACGGCCCAGTCGGGGTCCTTGAGCCCGTTGCCGGTGACCGTGCAGACGATCTTCTGACCCGGGTCGACCTTGCCCTCTTCGGCGGCCTTCAGCAGACCGGCGACGGATGCGGCCGAGGCGGGCTCGACGAAGACGCCCTCCTGGGAGGCCAGCAGCCGGTAGGCGGCCAGAATCTGGCGGTCCGTCACCTCGTCGATGAAACCGCCTGATTCGTCCCGGGCGTCCAGCGCGTACTGCCAGGAGGCCGGGTTGCCGATCCGGATCGCGGTGGCGATGGTCGCCGGGTCCTTGACGATCTCGCCGCGGACGATCGGCGCGGAGCCGGAGGCCTGGAAGCCCCACATACGCGGGGTGTGCGTGGACATGCTGTCGCCCGCGTACTCCTTGTAACCCTTCCAGTACGCGGTGATGTTGCCCGCATTGCCGACCGGGAGGACATGGATGTCCGGGGCGTCGCCGAGCGCGTCGACGATCTCGAACGCGGCGGTCTTCTGACCCTCGATACGGGCCGGGTTGACCGAATTGACCAGCGCCACCGGGTAGTTGTCCGAGAGCGAGCGGGCCAGCGTCAGGCAGTCGTCGAAATTGCCGTCGACCTGGAGGATCTTGGCGCCGTGCACGAGCGCCTGGCCCATCTTGCCGAGCGCGATCTTGCCCTGCGGTACGAGGACGGCACAGACCATGCCGGCCCGCACCGCGTACGCGGCGGCGGAGGCGGAGGTATTGCCGGTGGAGGCACAGATGACAGCCTGTGCACCCTCCTCCTTGGCCCGGGTGATCGCCATCGTCATACCGCGGTCCTTGAAGGACCCGGTGGGGTTGGCGCCCTCGACCTTGAGGTGCACCTCGCAGCCCGTGCGCTCGGAGAGGACCTGAGCGGGGACGAGCGGCGTACCGCCCTCACGAAGCGTGACGACCGGCGTCGCGCTCGTGACCGGAAGGCGGTCCCGGTACTCCTCGATGATGCCGCGCCACTGGTGGGTGCCCTTGCTGGTCATGGGTCCTTACTCCCCTTCAACACGCATGATGCTGGCGACACCGCGCACGGTGTCGAGCTTGCGCAGCGCTTCGACGGTCGCCGAGAGGGCGGCGTCGGGCGCGCGGTGGGTGACGACGACGAGGGAGGCCTCGCCGCCTCCGCCCGCCCGTCGCCCGCCGCCACCCTGCTCGATGGCGGCTTCGTCGCCGCTGCCTGAATTTCGGCCTTGCTGGCGTACCGTATCGATCGATACGCCCTGTTCGGCGAAGACCGTCGCGACCTGGGCGAGTACGCCAGGCTTGTCGGCCACGTCGAGGCTGATGTGGTACCGCGTGACGACGTCACCCATGGGGCTGACCGGCAGGCGCGTGTACGCGGACTCGCCGGGGCCTGTGGCCTCGCTGAGTTTGTTGCGGCAGACCGCGACGAGGTCGCCGAGGACCGCGGAGGCGGTCGGCGAGCCACCGGCGCCGGGACCGTAGAACATGAGCTGCCCGGCCGCCTCGGCCTCGACGAAGACCGCGTTGTACGCCTCACGGACAGAGGCCAGCGGGTGGCTCAGCGGGATCATCGCCGGATGCACGCGCGCGGTGACGGACTGTCCGTCGGCGGCACGCTCGCAGATGGCGAGGAGCTTGACGGTGCAGCCCATGCGGCGGGCCGAGGCGATGTCGGCGGCGGTGACCTCGGTGATGCCCTCGCGGTGCACCTCGCCGATCTTCACCCGGGTGTGGAAGGCGATTCCGGCGAGGATCGCGGCCTTGGCGGCGGCGTCGAAGCCCTCGACGTCGGCGGTCGGGTCGGCCTCGGCGTATCCGAGGGCGGTGGCCTCGTCGAGCGCCTCGGAGTAACCGGCGCCGCTGGTGTCCATCCGGTCGAGGATGAAGTTGGTGGTGCCGTTCACGATGCCGAGGACCCGGTTGACCTTGTCACCGGCGAGGGACTCGCGCAGCGGCCGTACGAGCGGGATGGCGCCGGCCACGGCGGCCTCGTAGTAGAGGTCGCGGCCGTACTGCTCGGCGGCGGCATGCAGCGCGGCGCCGTCCTCGGCAAGCAGCGCCTTGTTGGCGGAGACGACGCTCGCGCCATGCTCGAAGGCGGTGGTGATGAGGGTACGGGCGGGCTCGATGCCGCCGATGACCTCGATGACGACGTCGATGTCGCCCCGTTTGACCAGGGCTGTCGCATCGGTGGTGATCAGTGCGGGGTCGATCCCCTCCCGCACCTTGGAGGGCCGGCGCACGGCGACACCGGCGAGCTCGATGGGCGCGCCGATGCGCGCGGCGAGGTCGTCGGCGTGCGTCGTCATGATGCGCGCCACCTCTGAGCCGACCACTCCACAGCCCAGCAGCGCCACCTTCAGCGGACGCGTACGCATCATCCGACCTCGTTTCCTTTACATCTGATGTGTGGACCAGTCTCACTCACCGGACGGGAGTTTCTGTCACTCGTCCGGATCCTGAGACATCTATTTCATCAGCCGACATCGAGACGCAGGAGATCTTCCTCCGTCTCGCGCCGGACGATCACCCGCGCCTCCCCGTCGCGCACGGCGACGACGGGCGGGCGCAGGGCATGGTTGTAGTTGCTCGCCATGGAGCGGCAGTACGCACCGGTGGCGGGCACGGCGATCAGATCGCCGGGCGCCAGGTCGGACGGCAGGAACGCGTCCTTGACCACGATGTCGCCGCTCTCGCAGTGCTTGCCGACGACGCGCACGAGCATCGGCTCGGCGTCGGAGGTGCGCGAGACGAGCGCGACGCTGTACTCGGCGTCGTACAGCGCGGTGCGGATGTTGTCCGACATGCCGCCGTCGACGCTGACGTACGTACGCAGCCCCTCCAGGGGCTTGATGGTGCCGACCTCGTACAGCGTGAACGCGGTGGGGCCGACGATGGCACGCCCCGGCTCGACGGAGATCCGCGGGGTGGCGAGCCCGGCCGCCTCGCACTCACGGGTGACGATGTCGCCGAGCGCCTTGGCGATCTCGTGCGGCTCGCGCGGGTCGTCCTCGGAGGTGTAGGCGATGCCCAGCCCGCCGCCCAGGTCGATCTCGGGCAGCTCGATGCCGTGCTCGTCGCGCACCTCGGCGAGCAGCTGCACCACGCGCCGGGCGGAGACCTCGAAGCCGGCCATGTCGAAGATCTGCGAGCCGATGTGCGAGTGGATGCCGATGAGTTCGAGCCCGTCGAGGGTGAGCGCCCGGCGCACCGCCTCGGCGGCCTGTCCCCCGGCCAGCGCGATCCCGAACTTCTGGTCCTCGTGTGCGGTGGCGATGAACTCGTGGGTGTGCGCCTCGACGCCGACGGTCACCCGGATCTGTACGCGCTGCCGCTTGCCGAGCCGCTGCGCGATGTGCGCGACCCGGGCGATTTCCTGGAAGGAGTCGAGCACGATCCGCCCGACGCCGACGGTGACCGCCCGCTCGATCTCCGCGACGGTCTTGTTGTTGCCGTGGAAGGCGATGCGCTCGGCGGGCATCCCGGCGTCCAGTGCGCAGGTCAGCTCTCCCCCGGAGCAGACGTCGAGGTTGAGCCCCTCTTCCTTGAGCCAGCGCACGATCGCCCGCGACAGGAACGCCTTCCCGGCGTAGAACACATCGGCGTCCCGTCCGAAGGCGTCGGCCCAGGCCCGGCAGCGGGCCCGGAAGTCGCTCTCGTCGAGGAAGTAGGCGGGGGTGCCGAACTCCTCGGCCAGTCGCGTCACTTCGATTCCGCCGACGGTGACCGCACCGTCCTCGTTGCGGGCGACGGTACGGGCCCAGACCTTCTCGTCCAGGACGTTGAGATCGGCAGGCGGGGCCGTGTAGTGCCCCTCCGTCATGACATCGGCGTGACGGGGCCCGGCGGGGTGTGCGGATCGGCTCATCGTGTTGCTCTGCTCTCTCGGGTCTCTCAGAGGACTTCGGGCGCGCTGATGCCGAGCAGGGACAGGCCGCCTGCCAGCACCGTCCCGGCGGCTTCGGCGAGGGCGAGCCGGGAGCGATGGGCGGCCGAGGGTTTCTCGTCACCGACGGGGAGCGGGGCGGCACCGTCGTGGAAGTCGAAGAAGGCCTGCGCGACCGCTTCCAGCTGCCGGGCGAGCCGGTCGGGCTGACGGTGGCGGGCGGCGGCGGCGAGCACACCGGGATGGTCGGCGAGGAGTGCACCGAGCACGGGCGCGTCCACACTCTCCTCGTAGGCGCCACAGAACCCGAGCTGCTGAGCGTTCCGGCTCAAGGCCCGGGTCCGGGCGTACGCATACCGCACCCGGAACAACGGATTGCTTTCCTGCTGCACGAGGAGCTCATCGCTCCCTGTGCACCGGGCCCGGTCGTGCGGGGCGGCCCGCAGCAGTGCCCAGCGCGCGGCGTCGCTCCCGAGCCGCGCGAAGAGATCGCGGTCCGCGGCGGGCGCGGGCACCACATGCAGCGCCTCCCCGCCGGCCGCCCGCGCCCCGACTTCCGCCCCCTGAGACCGGAGCAGCCGCTCGACGGTCTCGGTGACGACACGGGCGCGCAGCTCCTCGACGGGTACGAACGAGGCGGATACACCGGCGAGGGCGTCCCCGTGGCCGTACTCGGTACCGCTCGCCTCGATGGCGCCGACAAGGGCGGCCAGGCCGTCGTCACCGCCCAGGGTGAAGTTCAGGAACCCGGGCCCGGTGACCTCGACACCACTGATCCCCGGCGCCCCCTGCACCCGCTCCCGAAGAATCTCGGCCACATCCCTGGCCGGCAGCGCGGCGGGCCCGGCCAGCTGGAGGGCGACGGCAGTGGCGTAGTCCCCACGCCCGCCCGGCCGTGTCCGCTCCACCCGCACGCGCGCGGGCACGGGCGCACGCAAGGCGTCCTCGTCGACCGCGCGGCGTACGGCGTGCAGCACGGTCCTGGAGAGATCGGCGGGGGTCACAGGACAAGCGTATGGGAGGAAGGGGGGCGCCCCGCGACCCGGTTTCGCCATGCGGTCACCCTGCGGCGCTCTCCGCCCTCCCGGCACCGTGTCTGCCGTCGACCGACGACGGGTCCGCCCTGTCCATCAACTGCCGTACGAGCCGCACCAGCTCGCTCGGCTCGAAGGGCTTCGCCAGGAACGCATCGACGCCTGCGGCGACCCCGCTGTCCACCTCGTAAGGCGTACACGCACTGATGACCGCCACGGGCAGATGTCTGGTCCGCGGATCGGAGCGCAATCTGGTGGCGGTCTGCAGACCGTCCAGCCGGGGCATGACGACATCGAGCGTGATCACATCGGGGCAGACCCGATGCACCAGATCCAGACACTCGACACCATCGGCCGCGGTCACGACCTCGAAGCCCTCAAGCTCAAGATTGACCCTGATCAACTGCCGGATGACCTCGTTGTCGTCGACAACAAGCACGCGGCCACACGCCCCTGACACACTCCGAGAGTAGGCGGGGTGTAGGGGCTGCGTCCGGGTTTTGCCCATTTCCGACCCCGGACGAGTGGCGCAGGGGGTGGCCGAATGTACCCGGGACCACCTCTACGGCCCCTCTGCGCGGCCCGTGCCGCCGCCTCCGACAGCGCGGAAATACCTGTTCACGGACACCCTGCGGAAGCTGGTAGTGTTTCCCCCGTCGCCGCGTAACGCAGCGATACGCCCCCGTAGCTCAGGGGATAGAGCATCGGCCTCCGGAGCCGTGTGCGCAGGTTCGAATCCTGCCGGGGGCACTTCGTTTGAAGTGCCTAAAGACCCCGTCATCAGCGGAAACGCTGAAGCCGGGGTCTTCGCGTATGCGCAGACGTATGCCGCCCGGAGCGGCCGTATGCCGAGGTCCGTGGACGAGCTGTGGACAGGATCTTGGAGCATCGGACTGGGCGGGACGAACGCCGCGTGACCCGTTCCCCCGCCGCCGCTCCGGGCGGCACTCTCGTCCTTGACAGCGAAGGACTGGCCAAGGCCGTCCTGCGGGACCGCACGGTTACCGCATGGCTCGCCCTCGCCCGCGCAGACGATCTGCGGGTGATCACGTCTGCGGCCACCCTCGTGGGGGTGGTCCATCCCCGGATCAATCGGCCGGCCCTGGAGTGGACCCTTTCGCGCCTCGTCGTCGAACCGGTCACCGAGCCGATCGCCCGTCACGCCGCCGCCCTCCTGGCCGACGCCGGTCCGCGCGGCCACAAGTACGCCATCGACGCCATGCTCGGCGCTACCGCGCTCGCCGCCCCGGGGTCGGTCACGGTGCTCACATCCGGCCCGGAGGACCTCACCGCTCTGTGCGGCGGACGCATCACCGTCATCAAGGTCTGACCCGGCGCTCTCCACGACATGGTGTGGCTACATGTCGGCCCTCTGCCAGTTGCTGTGCTCACATCCACCGAGACCGATGGGCCACAGAGGCGTCACCCTCCCCGGAGCGCCTCAGCGCACCCACCAGCGAAGAGGCCGACCTCTACCGGCAACACCACCGGGATTCCTGGATGCCGCAGAGCGATACTCCCGCCCTCCGGTTGAATGACCGTGTGACACGGAACACGGGATTCGACGAGACCGATCTGCGCGCGCTGGCCGGTCCGCGCTCCTTCGAGCGAGGCCAGGGATACGTGGATGCGGTGACCGCCATGGAAGTGGGCGACGGCTGGATCACGGCCACGGTTCATGGGACGGACGCGTACGCGGTGGAGTTGTCCCTCGGCGGACCCGGCAGGCTGGGTGGGGAGTGCGACTGCCCGTACGGCGTGGAAGGCAACTTCTGCAAGCACCTGGTCGCACTCGGCCTGACCGCGCTCGGCGAGGCGGCTGAGCTGCCGCGGCAGCGCAGCCGAGCCCGGAGTCGTGGGCAGAAGCTGGACGTGTGGCTGGCCGGACTCTCCAGGGACGAACTCCTCGCCCTTGTCCGGGAACAGATCGCCGAGGACCGGCAGGTACGCCGCCGCCTGGAACTGCGGGCGGCGAGCGCCCGCGGCGACCTGGCCGAGGTCCGTACCCGGATCCGTGAACTCCTCGATATCACCCCCTTCGCGCAGTACGGATACGTCGAGTACGCCGATGCCCGCGCGTATGGCGAACAAGCCGCGCAGGCGGTGTCCGCGATCACCGCGCTGACCTCCACCGGGCGGGCCGAGGACGCGATCCACCTGTCGCGGGAGGCGATGCGGCTGCTGAGCGAGGTGCAGGACGGCATCGACGACTCCGACGGGCAGCTGAGCGAAGTCGGGGCCGCTCTCGCCGAAGCCCATCTCGACGCGTGCCGTACGGCTCGGCCGGACCCGGACGAGACCGGGCGGTGGCTCGTCCGGCATGTGCTCAGTGACCTGGACGACCTGACGGACATCGACCCGCTCGACTACGCGGATGTCCTCGGAGAGCAAGGCATGGTCACCGTACGGCAGTTGGCTGTCGAGGCGTGGCGCGGCAACCGCACGGGGTGGGCGGAGAAGTACCTGCTGGAGCGGCTGGCCAGGGCGGGCAATGATGTGGACACCGTGGTCGCCGTTCACGCGGCAGACCTCGCACCTGACGGCAGCACCCACCTGGTCATCGCCCGCGAACTGGACACCGCGGGCCGTCCCGACGAGTCCCTCCGGTGGGCGGAGCGCGGCATCGAGGAAGCGTCCGGCCCCGTTGCCCCCGACATCGCCTTGGTGGACTACCTCTGCGACCGTTACACCCGCGCGGATCGGCTCTCCGACGTCGTCGCCCTGCGCCGCGACACCCTCGCCGCCCGCCGTTCCCTGGCCGCATACCAGCAGCTGCGTGCGGCCGCGCAGGCGGTCGGCTGTTGGCAGGCGGAGCGTGAGCGAGCTCTCGCGCTGCTGCGGGCCGATGCGCAACAGCGGCAGCAGTCCTGGTACGGCGGGCCTGTCCTGATCGACGCCCTGCTCGACGACGAAGACATCGCCACCGCCTGGCAGGCCGCGGCCGAGACCGGCGCCCACGACCGGCAGTGGCTCGCCCTCGCCGACCAGACACGCGCCGCTCGTCCCTCCGACGCGCTCCGCGTCTACCTGCGCCTGGCCGAACCTCTCACGAAGCAGACCGGCAACGCGATCTACGAGCAGCTGACCAGCCTGCTGTTGAGCAGCCGCGACTGCCACCGCCGCCTGGGCACCGAGGACGAGTTCAAGTCGTACGTCGCTGCCCTGCGAGCCGCCCAGCGACGCAAGCGGAATCTCATGCGGCTGCTCGACCAGCACGGCTTGTGATCCCTCAGCCGCACGAACACCTGTGGACACGGAGGACGGCATACCTCAGTCTGATGCGACGGACGAACGACTGCCGGTCGGCTCGGGCCGTGCGGTCTACGGGTCCATGTCCTCCGAACCGCCGGAACCGATCTGCTCCGCTCGCAGCGCCAGGTCCTGCAGTACGTCGGCGGAGGTCACGTCCGTCTGCCCGGAGTCGTGCACCTGGGCCAGCATCGCGAAGGCCAGGGTGAACGCGCCGACCAGCTGCTCCACCGCGCCGCCGACCTCCCGGCCGACAAGGACCGCGACCTCTTCGATCGAGGCGTCCTCGGGGATCGTGATCCGGGGCATCGTCTCGTTCAGGAGCGCGGTCACCACGCTCGGATCGGTCTCCACATCTTCGCGGTCCACGTTCTCTTCGAGGAGCCGGCGGATCTCGCCCGCCTCCGTGAGGATTCCCACGACACGCTTCACCACTTCGCTCTGCTCCATCCAGTGAGCATAGGCGCGGTCCACTGCGACCGGCGGCCGGTCGGTCTTTCGTGCCTTCGTGCCTCCGCCGGTCCGGGGTCGGTCCGGGGTCGGTCCGGGGTCGGTCCGGGGAACCGCAAGGGGCCAAGCGTGCTCTCGTACAGGGGACGCGGCTGCAGGGCACCTCGGCCTTGTACGGTGACCGGCCCCGGTACTTCGATCAAAGGAACCTCATGGACTCGGTGTTGACCGTGATAGTCGTTGTGATCGGCACAGCGTTCTACCTGCTGCCGTCGCTGATCGCCTTCAACCGGAGCAGCGGGGACCGGTGGTTGGTCCTGGTCATCAATGTTGTCTTCGGCGCGACTCTGGTGGGCTGGGTTCTGGCCCTCTATCTGGCGCTGCGCAAGCCCAGGGTGTCCGCCGCCGCGTGATGTCCGTGCTCGCGAGCCGGATGGCGGGCCTCGGCAGCTCAGCCGGCCGGTGAAGTCGGGGGTGTCCGGGGGAGACATCTTGGGGCCCCGCTCCGGCCCGGATTCGTACGCGCCCTATCGTGACGCCATGCATATGGCGCATTTAGCTTCACGGATCGGTAAGGCGCTGGTCGTGACCGTGATCGCCGCCGCCCTGTCCCATCTGTTGCTGTCCGACGGCCTGTCGCTGTCCCAGTGGCAGCAGGCGGCGACGAACGTGGGCGGTGATCTCGGGGGTTCCGGGGGCACCGCGTTCTCGGCGGCGGTCGTCAACACGATGCTGGCCATGCCCGCCGTGCTGTGGGCGGGCATGCGACTGCTGCGGGAGCGTCGCGTGTATCTGATCGTGGCCGTCGGCACCGTCGGCTGGTTCTTCACCGTCGGCCATTACATCGATCAGCTCAGCGACCGGCCGGACGTCGTGATGCCGCTCGGGCCCCTGACGCTGTTCATCGCCGTCACCGCCCTGTCCTCCGTCGTCCTCGGGCCGCAGGAACGAGTGAATCCGGGATCGCTCTCCTCAGCGTCGGCTCAGCCCGTCGAAGACCGAGCCATCGGATCTGTCGGGCAAGAGGCGGCTTAGCGGCACCTGCGGCGGTGACGACAACGTCGGGGAGCCCGGCAGCCCTTCCGGCCCCCGCGTCAGCTCACCGGCAACCCCGGTGCCGGATACCCGTCCATCAGGTCCTTCACCTCCGCGCGCACCTTCGCGACGGCCGACTCGTCGCCCGTGCGGGCCGCCTCGACCACGCGGGTGATCCATTCCGCGACCGTTCCCATCTCCGAGGCCGGGATGGAACGGGAGGTCAGGGCCGGGGTGCCGATGCGGATGCCGGAGGGGTCGAAGGGCTTGCGGGGTTCGTAGGGGACGGTGTTGTGGTTGACGACGATTCCGGCTCGGCCCAGGGCCTTCGCCGCGATCTTGCCCGGGACGCCGCGGGAGGTCAGGTCGATCAGCAGGAGGTGGTTGTCCGTGCCGCCGGAGACCAGGTCGAAGTCGCGGGAGGCCAACTCCTCACCCAGGGCCCGGGCGTTGGCGACCACCTGGTGGGCGTAGGCGCTGAAGTCGGGGCGGGCGGCTTCTTTCAGGGCGACCGCGATCGCTGCCGTCGTCTGGTTGTGGGGGCCGCCCTGGAGGCCGGGGAAGACGGCGCGGTCGATGGCGCGTGCGTGTTCCGCCCTGCTCAGCAGCATCGCGCCGCGCGGGCCTCGCAGGGTCTTGTGGGTGGTGGTGGAGACCACGTCGGCGTACGGAGCGGGCGAGGGGTGTGCGCCTCCTGCGATCAGGCCGGCGATGTGGGCGACATCGGCGACCAGGACCGCGCCGACCTCTCGGCGATCTCGGCGAAGCCCGCGAAGTCGATCGTCCTGGGCACGGCCGTTCCGCCGCAGAAGATCAGCCCGGGACGCTCGGCGAGGGCCAGGTCGCGTACCTCGTCCAGGTCGCTGCGGCTGGTGTCGCGGCGTACGCCGTACTGCACCCCGCGGAACCAGGCGCCGGTGGCCGAGACGCCCCAGCCGTGCGTGAGGTGACCGCCCATCGGCAACGAGTTCGAAGATCCAGCCCGGATATCGGTACACCGGCTGCACGTATGTGACCAGTTCGACCTCGCTCGGCACCGGCCCGACGGACTCGGCTTCGAACACCTGAGGGCGCATTTCCGCAGATTCTCCGTGAACTACCCCATCACCACGGCCACTTGGTCGATTCTTGGTGAATGCATGCCCCCTGCATGAGGCGTCCCTCGCCAGAGTGGCGCATTACATGTGCACATCATCCGGCGCATGCTCCACACGCGAAGAACCACATCGCAGGGGGTTACATGAGAACCAGCCGCGCGAGAAGTCGCGCCGCGCTGAGCATGGCAGCGACGCTGCCGCTGCTTGCCGGTGCGCTCGCCCTCGGGATACCGAACGCCAGCGCGGACTCCGCACCGAGCGGGCGGAACGCGCTGCAGGGCACCAAGCCTGTCTGGGCGACCGCCAAGGCCGACCGGGGGGCCACGTCCGACAGCAACAAGGTCAGCGTCCGGGTCCATCTGGCCGGACGGGACGCGAAGGGGCTGGCCGCCTACGCCGCCGCCGTGTCCAACCCGCAGTCCGCTTCGTACGGGAAGTACCTGAGTGCCGAGCAGGCGCAGGCCCGGTTCGGGGCCACTCAGCAGCAGATCGACCAGGTCGGCCGGTGGCTGAAGTCGAACGGGCTGACCGTCACCGGCGCCAACCGGCACTACGTCTCGGCCACCGGTGATGTCGCCGCCGCCGAGAAGGCGTTCGGCACCCAGCTGCGCAACTACCGCAAGGGCAGCCGGACCTACCGGGCCCCGGCCTCCACCGCCTCCGTGCCCGCCGGGCTGAGCGATGCCGTTCTCGCCGTCTCCGGCCTGGACAACGCGCCGCACAAGTCGAGCCACGACGAGACGCTGCCGCCGCCGGACGCGGTGTTCCGCAACTCCGGCCCCTTCTCCTCGTACTACGGCTCGAAGACCGCGTCGACGCTGCCGAGCGCCTACGGGTCCAAGGTGCCGTACGCGGTCAAGGGCTACACCGGAAAGCAGCTGCGCGCCGCCTACGGGGCGGGCGACTGGACCGGCAAGGGCGTCACCGTCGCGATCACCGACGCGTACGCCTCGCCGACCATCGCGAAGGACGCCGCCGAGTACGCCAGGCGCAATGGTGACGCCCCGTACCGCCGTGGGCAGCTCAGCCAGGTGCTGCCGGCCGACTACACGAAGACCGAGGAGTGCGGGGCCTCCGGCTGGTACGGCGAGGAGACCCTCGACGTCGAGGCCGTGCACGCGGTCGCGCCCGCCGCCGACATCGTGTACGTGGGTGGCGCCTCCTGCTACGACGCCGATCTGCTGGACTCGCTGAACAAGGTCGTCGACCACCGGCTCGCGGACATCGTCTCCAACTCCTGGGGCGACATCGAGGCCAATGAGACCCCGGACGTCGCGGCCGCGTACGACCAGGTCTTCAAGATGGGCGCGATCGAGGGCATCGGCTTCTACTTCTCGTCCGGCGACGACGGCGACAACGTCGCGTCCACGGGTACGAAGCAGATCGACGTCCCGTCCAACTCCGCCTGGGTGACCTCGGTCGGCGGCACCGCGCTGGCCGTCGGCAAGAACGACACGTACCAGTGGGAGACCGGCTGGGGCACGCTGAAGGCGAGCCTCGCCGACGACGGCAAGACCTGGACCGGCTTCCCGGGCGCGTACACCTCCGGCGCGGGCGGCGGCACCAGCTCGTCCGTGAAGCAGCCGTTCTACCAGCGCGGAGTCGTCCCGGACTCGCTCGCGCGGGCGAACGGGAAGACGCGGATGCGCACGGCCCCGGACATCGCGGCCGTCGCCGACCCGAACACCGGCTTCCTGGTCGGCCAGACCCAGACGCTGCCCGACGGATCGCTCGGCTACGACGAGTACCGCATCGGTGGTACGTCACTGGCCGCGCCGGTCATCGCCGGTGTCCAGGCGCTCGCGCAGCAGGCCCGGCACGGCCTGCCGATCGGTTTCGCCAACCCGGCGATCTACGCCCGGTACGGCTCGAAGGCGTACCACGACGTCACCGACCACCCGCTGGGCCCGAACCGCGACCTCGCGGTGGCCAGGGTCGACTTCGCCAACAGCGTCGACGCGGCGGACGGCGTGCTGACGTCGGTACGGAGCCTCGGCAAGGACGCCTCGCTCAAGGCAGTGAAGGGGTACGACGACGTGACGGGTGTCGGGACTCCGGCGGCCGGATACGTGAACTCGTACCGCCGGCACTGACGTAGCGGTTGGTATACGTCGACGGCCGTCCCGGGGCCCCCGCTCCGGGGCGGCCGTCGGTCGTGCGTGGGCCCGGGTTCGTGCCGCGCACCCGTATCTCAGGCCGAGGCGCGCTTGCGAGGGGCCGCCTTCTTCGTCGTCGACTTCGTGTCCGACTTCGCGGTGGTCTTCTTCGCCGTCGTCTTGGCGGACGACTTCGCCGTCGACCGCGCGGCGGTCTTCTTGGCGGGTGCCCTGCTCGGCGTCGACTTCTTCGTGGCCGTCTTCTTGGTTGACGCCGTGGCCTTCTTCTTCGCTCCGGTTCCGCCCGACTTCTTGCGGCCGGTGAGCGAGGTGACCTTGGCGACTGGCGCGCCTGCCGATTCCCCGGCGGTCTCCGGCTCCTCGCCACGGGCCTCCTTCGCGGCCCGGACACTGTTCTCCAGCGCTGCGATCAGGTCGATGACCTTGCCGCTGCCCGAGGCGTCCGCCTCCGCCGGCTCCAGGGTCCGGCCGTCCGCCTTCGCCGCGATGAGTTCCTCGACCGCCTCGCGGTAGTCGTCGTGGAGCGAGTCCATGTCGACCTCACCGAGGGTGGCCATCAGCGCGTCTGCCAGATCGAGTTCGGCATCGCGGACCGTGACCTCGGCCTGTGGGGCGACGCCCTCGGGGCTGCGGATCTCGTCCGGCCAGAGCAGGCCGTGCATGGCGATCACATCGTCGACCACCCGCAGCATGCCGAGCCGTTCGCGGCCGCGCAGCGCGTATTTCGCCACGGCGACCTTCTGGCTCCGCTTCAGCGCCTCACGCAGCAGGGTGTACGGCTTGGCCGCCGGGACTCCGTCGGCGGAGAGGTAGTACGCCGCGTCCATCTGGAGCGGGTCGATAGAGGCGGCCGGCACGAAGGCGACGATCTCGATCGTTTTGGCGGTGGGGAGCGGGAGGGAGCTGAGGTCCTCGTCGGTGATCGGGATCACCGAGCCGTCGGCGTCCTCGTACGCCTTGCCGATGTCGGCGGCGGTGACCTCCTGCTCGTCGATCTCGCAGACCTTCCGGTACCGGATCCGGCCACCGTCGGCGAGGTGGATCTGACGGAAGGAGACCGAATGGTTCTCGGTGGCGTTGACCAGCTTGATCGGGATGCTGACCAACCCGAAGGCGATGGCGCCGTTCCAAATGGACCGCACTGTTCACCCCTTGTGTTCATATAGATACCTATAGATCCGGGAAACGTGTGATTCTTATCGTATGACGCCGATCACAGAGGTGGAGGGGCGGCGGCTGGCGCTCAGCAATCTCGACAAGGTGCTGTATCCGGCCACCGGAACCACCAAGGGCGAGGTGCTCCACTACTACGCGGCCACCGCGGCGGGTGCCCTGCTCGCGCATCTGTACAACCGGCCCGTGTCCTTCCTGCGCTATCCGGACGGGCCGGACGGGCAGCGCTTCTTCACCAAGAATCCGCCGCCGGGTACGCCGTCCTGGGTACGGACCACCGCCGTGCCGCACGGTGAGGACAAGCAGGCCAGACAGGTGGTCGTGCAGGATCTGGCCTCGCTGATGTGGGCGGCCAATCTGGTGGTGGAATTCCACACTCCGCAGTGGCAGGCCGACGCGCCCGGGATCGCCGACCGGATGGTGTTCGACCTGGACCCCGGTGCGCCCGCGACCGTGGTGGAGTGCTGCACGGTGGCACTGTGGCTGCGCGAGCGGCTGGCGGCGGACGGGTTGCTCGCGTACGGGAAGACCTCGGGGTCGAAGGGGCTGCATCTGCTCGTACCGCTGGAGCCCACCCCCGCCGATCGGGTGTCGGCGTACGCGAGAGGGCTGGCCGTCGAGGCGGAGCAGGAGCTTGCGGAGCTGGTCGTGCACCGGATGACGCGGGCGTTGCGGCCGGGAAAGGTGTTCGTCGACTTCAGCCAGAACGCGGCGGCGAAGACGACCGCCACGCCCTATACGCTGCGCGCCCGGCCCGAACCGACTGTCTCGGCGCCCGTCACCTGGGCGGAGATCGAGGAGTGCCGGGCGCCGGGGAAGCTGGTCTTTCTGGCCGGTGACATGGGGGCGCGGCTGGAGCGGTACGGGGATCTGCTGGGGCCGCTCATCGATCCGAACCGGGCAGGGCGACTGCCGGCCGCGCGGTAGGGGCGGGGCCGGGTCGGGATGGCCGCCGTCCTGTCCTCGATCGCCGGACGGGCTGCCCTCATCGGTCGATCGACGCGTCCGGAATTCGCCCCGGAGCGCATAGCGCATAGCGGACGATCTTGTCATGTCCTCAGGAAAAGACCGCATGCGGAGGGCGTAGCGTCCGAACCGTGGTGCACACTCCTCGCAGACACTGCTTCGTGGAATTGTGTGGGGAGGCGATGGCGTGTTCGCAGGAATCGACGAGGTCGACTGGGCCTCGATGGAGCATGCCTACGGGCCTGCCGATGATGTGCCGGCGATGCTGCGGGGTCTCGCATCCGCCGATCCGGCGGAGCGCGAGGCGGCGCTGGACGGCATGTACGGGGCCGTTCACCACCAGGGTGATGTGTACGCCTGCACGCTGGCCTGCATTCCGTTTCTCTTCGAGCTGGTCGTGGATCCGGGCATTCAGGACCGGGGCAGCATCGTCGAGCTGCTCACCAGCATCGGCGGTATCGATCTGGACGGGGACGACGAGGACGAGATCGACGAGGACGAGATCGAGGGCGCGGCGAACTACGCGATGGCGGCGACCGCCGTCACCGCGGGTGCCGGGGTGTTCTTCGAGCTGATGGCCGACGAGGACCCGGGCGCGCGGCTCTCCGCGCCCCTGGCACTCGCTACGCTCCACAGCCAACCCGTGCGGGTCCTCGCGCTGCTGCGGGAGCGGCTGCCGGTGGAGCCGGCCGAGGAGGTACGGCTCGCGCTGGTCGAGGCCGCGGGGCGGGTCGCTCTGCGGCATCGTGCGCTGGCCGGACAGGCGGCCGGCTGGCTGACCCGGCTGACCGGTGAGGGGTTCCCGCCGGGGTTGCGGCTCGCCGCGCTGGCCCAGCTGGCGCGGTGCGCGCCGGATGCGCTGCCGGGCGATGTCGTACGAGTGGTGACGGGGCTGCTGCGGCAGCTGCGCTCGGAGCCCGTGCGCCGGGTCGGGGCGACTCCCGCGGTCGATGCGCAGGCCGGTCCGGCCGAGGCGGTCGCAGCCGTCGACGCTCACTCCGAGGCGGCCGGGACCGGGGAGCCGCCCGTCGAGGAGCGGGCCGCGCCCGTGACCCTGGTGGGGCAGTTGCGGGCGCTGTCCGACGAGGAGACTTCGGGTCACACCGCCCCCTGGACGGCGGACCTGCTGCGGACGCTGCATGTCGGGCTCGACGACCGGGTCGCCGAGCGGACGGCGCTGCTGACGTATCAGCTGCGCAGCCCCGACCACCAGCAGCGGATCGATGCGCTCCGGATGAGCAGCGGGCTGATCCGGGCCTGGCGCGGCTCGTACGAGGAGCTGGTCCGGCTGGTGGGTGAGCAGCTCGCCACCCCCGAGCCACGGCTGGCCGAGGCCGCCGCGCATGTGCTGGAGGAGCTCTTCGGGCTCGCCGCGCCCGCCGCCGATGCGCTGGCGGCTCGGGTGGCGGCGGACCCCGGCGCCTGGGTTCAGGACTGGCCGAGCGGGCCTCCGGGGCTCGGCAGCGCGGTGAAGGCGCTGGCCAGGCTGGGCGATGCCCGTGCCGTGCCCGCGCTGGCCGCCGCGCTGGAGCGGCCCGAGGTGCCGCACGATGTGGGATTCGCCATCGGCTGTCTGGGGGCGGCAGCGGCCCCGCTGACCGCTCTGCTGCGCCGCAGGCTCGGCGAGGTCCGTCTCGACGAGGGGGCGTACGACCAAGCGAGCCCGCTGCTCACGGGGCTGACCGCGCTACGGGCGGACGAGGCGATGCCGGAGGTGCTGCGGGTGCTGCGCGGCGCGCCGGAGTACCGGGGCGAGTGGCTGCGTACGGCGGCACTGCGGGCGCTCGGTTCGTTCGGGCCCGCGGCGCAGGGTGCCATACCGGAGCTGCGTGTTCTGCTGCGCCGCCCCGGGAGCACCTCGGCGACGGAGGTCGCGGAGGCCCTGTGGGCGGTGGCCGGGGACGCCGACGCCGTGTTGCCGGTGCTGATCGAGGGCCTGCAGGCGGAGCGGGCCCACGAACGGCGCTCGGCGGTGAACGCGCTGAGCAGGCTCGGGACGCGGGCGGCGGTGACGGCGCCCCGGCTGCGCGCACTGCTCGGGCACGAGGAGCTGTGGCTGCGGGTGGACGCGGCGATCGCACTGTGGGACGTGTCCGGGCGGGCCGAGGAGTCCGTACCCGTGCTCCTGGCGGCCTGGGAGAAGAACCGTCATGTCCGCGTCCGGGTGGCGGAATGTCTGGCGCGGACGGGTGTCGCTGGTGCAGGGTCGGACGTGGCACATGTGCTGCGCGCCGAGCTCGCCTCCGTACGCCGTCACAACGCGATGGACGGTGGATACGGCAGCCACGACACATACGAGGACGAAAAGCTGCTGGCGCTCTGCCGGCAGGCGCTTCCGGGTAATACGGGGAAGGGACCCACAACATGATCATTTTCGGTACGCGGGGTTATCTGTACCAACTGGCCATCCTGACGATGGTCTGCGGCTGGTGCGGCAATCCGGCCGCGCACACGCTGCGCAAGCGGGTCACGAAGTTCACGCTGTTCTTCGTGCCGCTGTTCCCGTTCTCGACGAAGTTCGCGACGCAGTGCACGTTCTGCGGCGGGGAGCAGCAGATCCCGAAGGAGCAGGCCGAACAGCTGCTGGCGCAGCACGCCGCCTCGCAGGACGGCAATCCGTTCGGGCAGGCGCAGGGACAGGGGCAGGGACAGGGACAGCCGGGATACGCGCCGGGCGGACAGGGACAGAACCCCTACCAGCGCTGAAGCAGCATCCCAAACAGCGCTCCAACAGGCACTAAATAGACAAAAATGACTTCCTTCCGAATAAGGTCTATGAGGCACAGACCGCGGGAAGGGAGGGTGTCATGCGTTCGCATCGCCGGGTGCAGCGCCGCACGGCGGCGGCCCTCGGGGCCGTCGTCGGCGCAGTGCTGCTGGCCGGCTGCGGCGCCGGCGGGGGGCTGCGGAGCGCCGGAGCGGCCCCGACCGCCATCGGGCCCGCCCGGCTCTGGCCCGAGCTGCCGCCCGCCTCCGCCGCTCCGTACGACTACGGCGAGGGCGAGACCGCACGCATCCCGGGGATCGAGGTGCCGGACGGCGATGTGCACCGTCTGGATCCGGTGGCGGTGGTGCAGGCGGGCCTGAAGGCCCGGCCCAACCGGTCCACCGGCACGGCCGCCCTCCCCGCCGGCACAGTCCGCCACATCGTCGCGTGCCATACCGAGCCGGCTTCCTGTCCCGTGCTGCAGCCCTACTTCCGTGATCTGACGGGCGACGGCAAGGACGAGATGGTGCTCGGCGTCCGGTTGCCCGGCCGCCAGCTCTCCGTGCGGGTCTATATGCCGGAGGCGGGCGGGCTGACCCGGATCCTGTCCACCGCGGACGCCGTGATCAGCGTCGACCTGGCCGGGCGGGATCTGATCATGCGGGTGCCGTCGGCCATCACCGGGTACGAGTACCGCACCGCCTGGTCCTGGGACGGCAGGCAGCGCGCGATGCTGCCCACCCGGGACGAGATCCTGCGGATGCCGGCGTCCCGGGCCCCGCAGCCGCACCCCACGACCGCCCGTCCGACAACCGGATCCACGACCGCCGGACCCACCGCCACACCGTCCGTCGGCTTCTCCGCGGAGCGCCGATGAGGCGGCACGGAACGAAGCGGCGCGGGCTGCGCGCGCCTGCCTGGACCGCGACGCTCACCTGGAAGTCGGCCGTCTTCATCACCGTGATGTGCTGCGCCCTCGCCGCACTGCTGAGCGTGCTGGTCCACACCGAGGTGACCCGTCAGACCGTCCGCCAGGCCCGCGAACAGGCGCTGTCCCGGCTGGAGGACGTCACCATCGCGTACGAGACGGGCGAGGCGCTCCCGCCAGGTTCCGGCATCGATCCGCCGGGGCTGCCCGCCTCCCTGCGCGCACTGGCCGTGGGCGGCAACCGCGGCACGCTCGTCGCCCATCACAACGGGCATCCGGTCATGTGGGCGGCGGCTCCGGCCGACGGCCGCGCGCTGGCCACGGAGGTGGACTACAGCCAGAGCGCCCGCACGATCAACGATCTCGACGGGGCGATCGTCGGCTCCTCCCTGCTGGCCACCGGCGCCACCCTGCTCGTCGGCGCGTTCGCCGTCACCCGGGTCACCCGGCGGCTGCACCAGACGGCCCAGGTGGCCCGCCGGATCAGTGCGGGCGACCTCGACGCCCGCGTCGGCGACCCGCGCACGGCGGACCCTTCGCGCCCGCAGGACGAGGTGGCGATCGTCGCCGGTGCGCTGGACACGATGGCGTCCACGCTCCAGCGCAAGCTGCTGACCGAGCAGCGGTTCACCGCCGATGTGGCGCACGAGCTCCGCACCCCGCTGACCGGCCTCTCGGCCGCCGCCGAACTGCTGCCGCCGGGGCGGCCGTCCGAACTGGTACGGGACCGGGTCCGGACGATGAGGGGGCTGACGGAGGATCTGCTGGAGATCTCCCGGCTGGACGCCCGTACGGAGCAGGTCGATCTCGATGTCCACGAACTGGCGCCGCTCGTCGAACGCGTGGTGCGCGCATCCGGAACGGAGACCGAGATCCATTCCGAAAGAACCGCCGCAGGGCGACCGCAGGAGCACGTACAGGTCGAGACCGACAAGCGGCGCCTGGAGCGGGTGCTGGGCAATCTGATCACCAATGCGCACGAGCACGGCCGCCCCCCGGTGGTACTGACGGTCGATGGGCCAGTGGTGACCGTACGCGATCACGGGCCGGGTTTTCCGGACTATCTGCTGGACGACGGCCCGCAGCGGTTCCGTACCGAGCGGGGCGGCAAGGGACACGGTCTCGGGCTGACCATCGCCGTCGGGCAGGCGGAGGCGATCGGCGCCGGCCTCACCTTCTCCAACGCCCAGGACGGCGGGGCGGTGGCCCGGCTGACGCTCCCCGAGTACGTACGGCTGGACGACGAGGTGGGGGAAAGCCGGGACGATCCGGAATCCGGACCGCATCACAAGGAGTGAGGGGGCGTCAGCCATACACCCGCCGACACCTGCCCGCCGGGCAGACTCTCATGAACACGTCTGTGGACATACCTGCTATGACATAAGGGAAATAGACACCACCTCTTGCTACGTTGCGTGGCATGACCGCAACGACGGCGGACGCACCCCCGCCCGATCTACGTCTGCCCAAGCGGCGCGGAGTCGAGCTGCTGCTCCTCGTCGGGGCCGTCCTCATCTCCGTCTACGGCTACGCCGCCGTCGGCCTGGCCAGGAACGACGCGGTCCCGCCCGATGTGGCCGGTTACGGCGCGGGCCTGGGGCTGCTCGCCCTCCTCGCCCATCTCGCGGTCCGCTTCCGTGCCCCGTTCGCCGATCCGCTGCTGCTGCCCATCGCCGTACTGCTCAACGGGCTCGGCCTGGTGCTGATCTACCGGCTCGACCTGGAGACCCCGAAGGACCAGGCGGCCCCCACCCAGCTGATCTGGTCCACGCTCGGCGTGGCGCTCTTCATCGCGGTGGTCGTCTTCCTGCGCGACCACCGGGTGCTCCAGCGATACGCCTATCTCTCGGTCGCCGCCGCCCTGGTCCTGATGATCGTGCCGATCTTCTTCCCCGCGGTGAACGGCGCCAAGATCTGGATCCGGGTCGGCGGATTCTCCTTCCAGCCGGGCGAGTTCGCCAAGATCCTGCTCGCCGTGTTCTTCGCCGCGTATCTCGCCGCGAACCGCAACGCCCTCGCCCACACCGGCCGCAGGATCTGGAAGCTCCAGCTCCCCACCGGCCGGGTGCTCGGCCCGATCGTGGCGATCTGGCTGCTCAGCGTCGGTGTGCTGGTCCTGGAACGCGATCTGGGCACCTCGCTGCTCTTCTTCGGCCTCTTTGTGATCATGCTGTACGTGGCGACCGGCCGGACCGGCTGGATCGCGGTGGGTCTGCTGCTCGCCGCCGTCGGCGCGTTCGTCGTGGGCTCCCTCGAACCGCATGTGCACAGCCGGGTCCAGGACTGGCTCGACCCGTTCGCATCCATCGACGCCGGCCGGGGCCCCAGCCAGCTGGCACAGTCGCTGTTCGCGTTCGCCGCGGGCGGGATGCTCGGCACCGGGCTCGGGCTCGGCCACTCCATCCTCATCGGCTTCGCCACCAAGTCCGACTTCATCCTGGCGACCGCGGGCGAGGAGCTCGGCCTGACCGGACTGACCGCGGTCTTCCTGCTGTACGCGCTGCTCGTCGCCCGCGGCTACCGGGCCGGCCTCGCCCTGCGCGATCCCTTCGGGCGGCTGCTGTCGATCGGTCTCGCCTCGATCCTGGCGCTCCAGGTGTTCGTGATCGCGGGCGGGGTGATGGGGCTGATCCCGCTGACGGGCATGGCGATGCCGTTCCTCGCCCAGGGCGGTTCGTCCGTCGTCACCAACTGGATCATCGTGGCGCTGCTGATCCGGGTCAGCGACCAGGCCCGCAGACCCCGTCCCGGCCATGTGGAGACCGGAGTCATCGCGCCGGTGGCGGAGGACGAGCGGTGATCCCGCCCCCGCGAACTGTGGTCCCGTACCCGCCGCGAGCCCCGGAGGCCAGGCCGTGATCCGCTACATCCGCCGGGCCGCCGCGCTCTGTCTGCTGCTGCTCGTGGCGCTGCTGCTGAACGCCGCCCGCATCCAGGTCCTCGATGCCGACAGCCTGGACAACAATCCCGCCAACCGCCGCCTCACGATCGCCCGTTACAGCCAGCCGCGCGGCAACATCCTGGTCGGCGGCAAGTCCGTCACCGGCACCAAGGACACCGGCGAGCAGCTCAAGTTCGAGCGCACGTACAGATACGGCCCGCTGTACGCACCTGTGACCGGCTACGCCTCGCAGACGTACGGCACGACCCTGATCGAGAACGCCGAGGACGGCATCCTCTCCGGCACCGACTCGATGCTCGCCCCGTTCCCCCTGTGGAACGAGATCACCCGCAGCCAGCAGCCCGGCGGCAATGTCGTCACGACCATCAAGGACTCGATGCAGTGGGCCGCCTACGACGGGCTCGGCGGGCGGCGGGGCGCGGTCGCCGCCGTCGAGCCGTCGACCGGCAGGATCCTGGCGCTGGTCTCGACCCCTTCGTACGATCCCGGGCGGCTCTCCGGCACCGGTTCGCCGGTCACCGACGCCTGGCAGCAGCTGAACGCGGCGAAGAGCCAGCCGATGCTCAACCGGGCGATCCGGCAGACCTATCCGCCGGGCTCCACCTTCAAGATCGTGACAGCGGCGGCCGCCCTCGACGCGGACGTCGTCACCGACCCCGACGACGAGACCGACACCCCGTCCCCCTATGTGCTGCCGGGTACGTCGACCACGCTCCCCAATGAGGCGGAAGGCTGCGAGAACGCCTCGCTCGCCGAAGCGATCCGGGTCTCCTGCAACACCGTGATGGCGGAGCTGGGGGTACGGGTCGGGCTGAAGGGCATGGTGGACGCGGTGCGGAAGTTCGGCTTCAACGACACCGGGCTGAAGATCCCGTCGGGGGTGGCGAAGAGCAACTTCGACACCGAGATGTCCGACGACCAGCTGGCGCTCTCGTCGATCGGGCAGTTCGACACGACGGCGACACCACTCCAGATGGCGATGGTCGCTGCGGCAGTGGCGAACGGCGGCGACCTGAAGTACCCGTATCTGGTGGACCGTACGACCACGAGAAGCGGCTCGACCGTCCACCGGAACGGCTCGCACACCTACCACCAGGCGATGAGCCCTCGGACGGCCGTGCAGTTGCGGCGGATGATGGTCGACGTCGTGGAGCAGGGCACGGGGTCCAACGCCGCGATCGACGGGGTGAAGGTCGGCGGCAAGACCGGCACCGCACAGCACGGCATCGACAACTCGGGCAGGCCCTACGCCTGGTTCATCTCCTGGGCGCAGGCGCCGGACTCGGCGCAGCCGGCCGTCGCGGTCGCCGTGGTCGTCGAGGACGCGGCCGCGAACCGGGCCGACATCAGCGGCGGCGGCAGCGCGGCCCCGATCGCCCGTTCCGTCATGCAGGCGGCTCTGGGAAAATGACCGCGTGACGGATGCGGGCGAGGTGGGCCGGGCTCTGGAGCGGATCGGGCGGGAGGATCCGCGCCTGTGCGCGTTCATCGAGGTGTGGCCCGAGAGGGCGCTCGCCGACGAGGATCGGGCCCGTCAGCTGCCGCTGGCCGGTATGCCGTTCGCGGTCAAGGGGCCGGCCGGTATCCGGTCGTACGCGGCCCGGCGACTGGTCGCGGCCGGTGGCGTCCCGGTCGGCGCGACCTCGGTGCCCGGCCCCGGCACGCCCTGGCAGACCTGGGGGCTGGGCGCCCACGGCCGTACGGTCAACCCGTGGCACCCCGAGCGCACACCCGGCGGTTCCTCGGCGGGCTCGGCGGTGGCGGTCGCGGCGGATCTGGTGGAGCTGGCGACCGGCAGCGACGGGGCCGGGTCGGTACGGATTCCGGCAGCGTGGTGCGGGGTGTTCGGCCTGAAGACGACGAACGGCCTGCTGCCCTCCCCCGACCGGTCCGGGCTCGCTTCCGCCGGGGTGCTGACCCGTTCGGCGGCCCGGGCCCAGACCTATCTGCACTGTGTCCTGGGCGGCTGCGAACCGGCGACGGCGGACCTTCCGATCCCCGCTGCCTTCAGCCCCGATCTGGGGTACGCGGAGGTCGACCCGGAAGTCGAGTCGGTCGTCCGGCGCGCGGTGGGGCGGCTCGTGGCGGGCGGGGTGGTGCGGCTCGTGGACCGTACGTGCGAGCTGCTCGACCCGCGAGAGGCATGGCAGGCGGTCCGGAGCGGGGAGCCGTCCCGGGCCGCCACGGAGATCCGCCGCGAGAACGACCTCCGGCTCGACGCCCTGTTCTCCCGTACCCCTCTGCTGCTCACCCCGACCACCCCCAACCGTCCGCACGGCCACGACGGTCCGGGCGATCTCTACTCGACCGCGCTGACCTGGGCGTTCAATCTCAGCGGGCATCCCGCCGCGAGTGTGCCCGCCGGGTTCACGGCGGACGGCTGCCCGGTCGGGCTCCAGTTGGCCGCAGAGCGCGGGGCGGACGTCTCACTGCTCGGAATGGCCCTTGCGGTGGAGAAAGTGCTGACTACCGTGCGGCCATGACACACAGCGACCGACAGGCCGGCCATGAACTGGCCCAGGTGAACACAGCCCGCCTCAGATTCCCCCTGGACTCCCCCGAGCTGAACGACTTCGTCGACGCCCTCGACCCGGTGAACGCGGTCGCCGACAAGGCCGCCGGCTTCGTCTGGCGGCTGCAGAGCGAAACCGGCAACGCCACCGACGTACCGATCTTCGGGGACACCTGGCTGATCGTGAACATGTCGGTGTGGCGCGACACGGACGCACTGACGGCGTTCATGTACCAAGGGCAGCACCGCGAGCTGCTGGCGCGGCGGCGCGAGTGGTTCGAGCGGGTGGAGGAGGCCATGACGGCCCTGTGGTGGGTACCGGCGGGCGTGCGCCCAACGGTGCAGGACGCCGAGGAGCGCCTGCTCCATCTGCGTGAACACGGGCCCACGGAGCGGGCGTTCACTCTGCGGAAGTCCTACCCGGCACCTGCCGCGACGGGCTGACCGGGCGGTCGGGCGGCGCCGGCCGCGAAGGGCTGACGGCTCAGTTCAGCGGCTCCCGGCGTTGCAGCCACTGTGCGGGCACTCCGTCGACCCCGGTGGCCGCGCCGACGACGCCGCCGGTGATGGCGCAGGTCGTGTCGACGTCGCCGAAGCCCTCGGCCGTTGCCCAGAGGGCCGCTTCCAGGTCGTCCGGGTGCCGGGCCGCGGTCCACAGGGCGAACGGGACCGTGTCGTCGGCGCGGATGCGCTGTCCGTTGCCCAGCAGATCGGCAGCCTTCCACGGCTCGGTGGCGAAGGGCACGTCCAGGGCCCGGTGCAGGCCGTCGCGTACGAGCCCCTCCGGGGTACGGTCGGCGACCGCGGCCAGGGTGAACTCGCCGCGCACCGACAGCGCCGCCGCAACCGCGACGGCCACCGCGCCCGCGATGCCCTCCGGATGTGCGTGGGTGACGGCGGCCTGCAGCGCGGCCTGCTCGGCGGCGTGAGGGACGTCCTCGTGGAAGTGCGCGCCGAGCGGTGCGACCCTCATCGCGGCACCGTTGCCGAGGCTGCCGCCCTCGAAGAGTTCGGGCGCCAGCGTGCGCCAGTCGGCCGGTGAGGTCAGCAGTTCGGGCAGCAGGATGTGCATGCCGTGGCCGTAGCCGCGGGCCGGGTCGGCCTCGAAGGCGAGCGCGAAGCAGAGCGCGAGGCGGTCCTGGTCGACCCGGCCGTGCTCGTCGATGACGCGCAGCAGGGCGCGGGCCAGGGCGGTGTCGTCGGTCCAGTGCCAGACCGGCTCCTCGGGGGTGCGACGCGCCCTGATCTCGTCGAATGCTTGCCGGGGCTCGCGGAAGAGAGGAAACCACCGCTCGCCGAACGCATCGCCCAGGGCCAGTCCTTCAAGGCTTCGGCGGGCGGCTGCGGAGCCTGCGGTGAGGGGCGGGGGCGGAGTCGTCATGCGCGCCATCCTCCCGGGACCGGCGGACGGCGTACATCCATTATGGCCCAGGAAGGTGCCCCGTTCCGTCGTGCTGTCGAATGATCTTGAGCTGCTTTTCGCGCCCTACCGTGACTCCATGACCGTTCTTCACGTACGCGACCACGGCGGCCCCGACGACGGTGGCCGGCCGGTCCTTCTTCTGCTCCATGCGGCCTCGCGTTCCCTCGCCGACTGGGACGCCGTCGCCCCGCACCTCACCGCCGGCCACCGGATGCTCGCCGTCGACCTGCCCGGCCACGGCCTCAGCACCGCTTCGTCGTGGTCGTTCGACGCGGTGCTGGGCGACCTGGACGAGACCCTCGCCACCCTGGGGGTCACGGGCGCCGTGGTCCCCGTCGGGCATTCGCTGGGCGGGATGGTCGCCGCGCTGTACGCCGCCGAGCGGCCGGACCGGGTGCCGGGGGCGGTGAACCTGGACGGCTTCTGGTGGGGCACGCCCGCGCAGTACCCGGGGCTGAACCCGGACGAGGTGGCGCGGCGGCTGGCCGACATCGGGGACATGGCCCGGGCGTCGGCGGGACAGCGGATGCCTGCGGATTACGTCGAGCAGCAGGCCACGTACAGCATGGGGCTGGGCATCCCCTACGAGCGGGCCGAGACGTCGTTCCGCGCGAGTGTGCGGGAACTCGACCACGGCGGCTGGCAGTTGCTGCCGGAGCGGGAGTGCGCACTGGAGATGCTGGATGCTCTGGACGCCCTCGATCTGTTCGCGCTGTTCCGCCGCGTCCCCTGCCCGCTGCTGCTGGTACGGGCCCTGCACCGGGTGCCGCCGACGCCCGGCCTGGAATGGCTGGACGAGCTGTTGGAGGCGTACGGGCAGGGCCTGGCCCGGGATCTGGCGGAGCTGGCGGCGGAGCGGGCGGGCGTCACGGTCCAGGGCATCGGGGCGACGCACGCGATGCTGCTGGAGGTGCCGGAGCAGGTGGCCGAGCTGGTGCGGGGATTCGTCGCCCGGCTGTGAGTCCCCCGGGTCCCCCGGGTCCCCCGGGTCCCCCGCCGGACGATCGCTCTGTTCTCAGTCTCCGGACGGGCCGCTCCCGCCCTGCGCTATCGCCTCTTCGACCTCCGCGACCCTGGCCTGCTCCTCCGCCGCGAAACGGTCCTTGTCCAGTTGTTCGGCCAGTTCCTCGTCCTGGGCCATCAGCAGGTCCAGGTTGGAGTCGCCGAGCTCGAAGACGCCCATGTCGACGTAGGCCTTCTGGAGCCGTTCGCCCCACAGGCCGATGTCCTTGACGCACGGCACTATCCGGCTGAACAGCAGCTTGCGGAAGAGCCGCAGAAACGGTGACTGCTCGGAGAGTTGTTCGGCCTCCTGCCTGCCGATGCCGAAGTTCTCCAGCACCTCGATGCCCCTGAGCCGGTCGCGCATCAGATAGCAGCCCTCGATGACGAACTCCTCGCGTTCGCGCAGTTCGGCGTCGCTCAGCTGCTTGTAGTAGTCGCGCAGCGCCATCCGCCCGAAGGCGACGTGCCGGGCCTCGTCCTGCATGACGTACGCGAGGATCTGCTTGGGCAGCGGCTTGGCCGTCGTGTCGCGGATCATGCCGAACGCGGCTAGGGCGAGGCCCTCTATGAGGACCTGCATACCGAGGTAGGGCATGTCCCAGCGGGAGTCGCGCAGGGTGTCGCCGAGCAGGCCCTGAAGGTTGTCGTTGACCGGGTAGAGCATCCCGACCTTCTCGTGCAGGAACCGGCTGTATATCTCCGCATGCCGGGCCTCGTCCATGGTCTGGGTCGCGGAGTAGAACTTCGCGTCCAGGTCGGGGACGGACTCCACGATTCTGGCGGCGCAGACCATGGCGCCCTGCTCACCGTGGAGGAACTGACTGAACTGCCAGGCGGTGTAGTGCTTGCGCAGCTCGCCACGGTCCTTGTCGGTCATCTTCACCCAGTGCGGTGTGTCGTACAGGGTGAGGACGTCGTCCGGGGTACCGAGCGGGTCGACGGGGTCGACCTCCAGGGACCAGTCGATGCGCTTGTTGCCGTCCCACTGCTTGTCCTTTCCCTTCTGGTAGAGGGCGAGCAGGCGTTCGCGGCCGTCGTCGTAGTCCCAGCTGAAGCGGGCGGCGCCGGAGGCGGGCACCTGCCACAGCGGTGTGTCGGGGGCAGTGGTGTAGAGGTCGTGTGTCGACACGGACGGCTCCTTCTCGCCTTGCGTGCTCCGATAAGTTCCTTGGCGGTTGCGTCAGTTGGCAGGTTCACACGTTGCTAGACGCCGGGTCAACAAGTCGCACGCAAGGGATTGACGGCCTTGCTGACGGAGAGTCTCATAAGAAGTGACCGCCGGTAACCCATGTGTGAGGTGCCTCCAGCCATGACGACAGTGACCGAACGCGACGTGCAGTTGCTTCGCGACGCACTCGGCCCGCTCCGGGACCGCGAGCAGATCGCCGAGCGGCTGCTCGAATCCTCGGCCAAGCACTCCTTCGATCCGGACAAGGAGCTCGACTGGGAATCGGCGGTCGAGGAAGGCAAGTGGTTCTGGCCGCCCGAGCTCGTCTCGCTCTACGACACCCCGCTGTGGCGGAGGATGTCCGAGGAGCAGCGGTCGGACCTGGCCAGGCACGAGGCGGCGTCGCTGGCCTCCCTGGGCATCTGGTTCGAGATCATCCTCATGCAGCTGCTGGTCCGGCACATCTACGACAAGCCGGTGACCAGCAACCACGTCCGCTACGCGCTCACCGAGATAGCCGACGAGTGCCGGCACTCGATGATGTTCGGCCGCATGATCAAGTGGAGCGGGTCGCCCGACTACCCCGTACCGCGCGTCTATCACAACCTCGCACGCGTGCTGAAGACCATGTCCACCACGCCCGGTTCGTTCGCCGCGACCCTGCTGGGCGAGGAGATCCTCGACTGGATGCAGCGGCTGACGTTCCCGGACGAGCGCGTCCAGACGCTGGTGCGCGGTGTGACCCGCATCCATGTCGTCGAGGAGGCGCGGCACGTCCGGTACGCCCGCGAGGAGCTGCGCCGCCAGATGGTGACCGCCCCGCGCTGGGAGCGCGAGTTCACCCGGGTGAGCTGCGGCGAGGCGGCCCGTGTCTTCTCCGTCTGCTTCATCAACCCGATGGTGTACGAGAACGTCGGCCTGGACCGCCGCGAGGCCGTCGCCCAGGTGAAGGCGAGCGGTCACCGGGCGGAGATCATGCAGACCGGTGCGAAACGGCTGACGGACTTCCTGGACGACATCGGGGTGCTCAACGGGGTGGGACGCAGGCTGTGGAAGAGCGCCGGCCTGCTCGCCTGAGCCGACGCCCCGTTGCCCGTACGGGCGGAGCGCTTAGGCTTCATGGCATGACCACTGCCGCGCCGCCGACCCGTGCGTACCGAAGGCTCAGCGTCGAGGAGCGCCGCGCCCAGCTCCTCGGTGCGGCGCTCACTCTGTTCGCACACCGGGCCCCCGACGAGGTCTCGCTCGACGAGGTGGCGACGGTCGCCGGGGTCTCCCGCCCGCTCGTGTACCGCTACTTCCCGGGCGGGCGGCAGCAGTTGTACGAGACGGCGCTGAGGTCCGCCGCCGAGAAACTGATCCTGTGCTTCAGCGAGCCGCCCGTCGGGCCGCCCACCGAGCGGGTGCTGCGGGTGCTCGACCGCTATCTCGCCTTCGTGGACGAGCACGACGCCGGCTTCAGCGCACTGTTGCGCGGCGGGAGCGTCGTCGAGACCTCCCGTACGACCGCGATCGTCGACGAGGTGCGGCGGGCGGCGGCCGAGCAGATCCTGCTGCACCTGGGCCGGGGCGGCGCGGATGCGGGGGCCGAGCCCGGACCGCGGCTGCGGATGATGGTGCGCACCTGGATCGCGGCCGTCGAAGCGGCGTCCTTGATATGGCTGGACGAGGGGAAGCGGCCCGCCGCGGCCGATCTGCGCGACTGGCTGGTCGACCAGCTGATCGCGCTGCTGGCCGCGACGGCGGCGACGGACCCGGAGACCGCGTCGGCGGTGGCGGAGCTGCTGCCTCTGGAGAACGCCGCAGGTCCGGCCGGGCGGCTGGCGGAACGGCTGATCCCGGTGGTCGGCGGGGCGGCCCATCTGCTGCCCGAGGGCTGATCGGTCAGACTGGGGCGGTGAGAAGCGAGAACACCCCCTTCACCGGCGGTCCCCTGGACGGGCGGGTCCTGCCCGTGCTCGTCGGTCCGACCGGACATCCGCCCAAGTGGTACGAGGTCCCGGTGCCGGCCGCGGACGGCGGGCCCGCCACCGTGTACGCGTACCGCCGGGTGCCGGCCGGTCACTCCAAACGGCTGGGGATTCCGCGGGGCTGGGTGTACGAGTACGCCCCGGAGGGCCGTGTGCGGCACAGCCCCAAGTGGCCCTGGTCGAAGCCGGACTGAGGGTGCGGCACCCGGCGGGACGGAGGGATCGGTCTAAGATCGACGCTCTGGTGCCGGGCACGGTCAGCAAGGGGGTGCGCCATGGAGGCGCTGCGTCAGGACGATCCACGCCGCATCGGTCCGTACGCCGTGCTGGCGCGGTGCCGCGAGAGCGCGAGCACCGTGCAGTACCTCGCGCACGACACGGCCGCGGACAGACCCGTGGTGGTCACCGCCGCCCGCCCCGAACTCGCCGCGCTGCCCGCCTTCCGGCGCCGCTTCCAGGCGGAGGCCCGCACCGCGGACCGGCTGGCCGGCGGCTGGGTCCAGCCGCAGCTCGACACCCCGGCCGACGACGCGGACGACGACCTGCCGTGGACAGCCGGCCCCTATGTACCCGCGATGACGCTCTCCGAGGCGATCGACGTCATGGGGCCGCTTCCCGAGCGTGCCGTGCGGGTACTGGGCGCGGGCATCGCCGAGACCCTCTCCCGCGTGCACGCCACCGGAGCCGTGCTCCAGGGCCTGGCTCCCGGGACGGTGCTGCTGGCCGAGGACGGGCCGCGACTCACCGCGTTCGGCCCGCTGGGCGCTGCGGCCGCTGCCGAGGCCCGGCCCGGCGGGCAGTTGTCCGTACGGCTCGGCTATCTCACCCCGGAACAGGTTGAGGGAGAGGAGCCCGGACCGGCCTCGGATCTCTTCGTGCTGGGCCTGCTGCTGGCGTACGCGGCGACCGGCACGACCCCGCTCGCCGACGGCCCGGCCGCCGAGGGCGCCGAACGGATCGCCCGCACGGACCCCGAACTCGACGCGGTCCCGGAGGAGTTGCGTGACCTGATCGCCCGCTGCCTCGCGAAGGACCCGGCCGACCGGCCGAGTGCGGGAACGGTGGCGGCGGAGCTGGCCCTCGAAGGGGCGGCGGGCCTGGCGAAGGGCGAATGGCTGCCGGAGCGGTTGGCGGCCGCGGTGACGGAACAGGGGGCGCGGGTCCGGGAGCTGATCTCGGCTGGTCATCCGGTGGATGCGCCGGATGACGGGCCCGCCGACGGACCTGCGGACGCCACGCCTTCGGGCACACCGGCCGACGCGCCCGGCCGTGAACTCGCCCCGGCACGGGACACCCGTACCACTCAACTGGGGGACATCGGGCGTCATGTCCCGAGGACCGACCGGCCCACGACCCAGCTGTCCGTACCGCGCGAACTCACCGCGCCCCCTGCCGCGCCCGTCGCCGGGCTTCCTGCCGTGCTCCCGCCCGTCGCTGCGCTGCCGCCCCGCCCGCTGCCGGTCCCCGCGGCTCCCGCCCCGGCCGCTCCCGCCTCCCCCGCCGTCGGTCGGCGCAGTCTGTTCATCGGGCTCGCTGCCGGGGCCGCCGGGCTGGTGGTCGGCGGGGGTGGGGTGCTCGCACTCGGGTCCGGTGACGGGGGGACGACGGACGATCCCAAGCCCGCGCCGAGCCGCAGTGGTCCCACCGTCGCGGGGCTGCCGCCTCAGCCGCGCTGGGTGTACACGCACCCCGCGGCCGGACCTCCGCCGCTCACCGCCGCCCTCTGGAACGACCGGCTGCTGGTGCTGACCAGCGAGAACGGGGCGGCCGGCATCGATCTGCGTACCGGACGCCGGGTCTGGGAGAACACGGACGCCGCCAGAGGGCAGGCCGCACTGCCGGCCGGGCAGGATCTCTGTTTCGTCGCCGGTCCGTCCGAGTTCCTGTGGCTGTCGCCGAAGGACGGCAAGGTCGCGCACCGGGCGGGATACGCGGACGCGTTCACCGGGGCGCCGAACCTCACGATGCCGGGGGTCGTCGGCACGTTCGGACCGGTGGTCTGGTTCACCGGCTCCCACACGGTCACAGTCAAGGCCCCGGCTCCGAAGAAGGGCAAGAAGCGCGGCAAGGACACTCAGGTCGTCAAGTCGTACCTCTTCGCCTACGACGTCCTGCAGCGCAAGGAGCTGTGGCGGACCGCCGTGCCCACCGGGCGCGGACCGGCTGCCCCCGTCTACCGGCTGATCGCTGTAGGGCAGGACGACTTCGTCGTACGTCAGAGCACAGGCACGTTGACACCCGGCGATGTGAAGGCCGCCAAGGGGAAAGCCGTCTTCCGGGGCTTCGACCAGAAGGCCGGAAAGCTGCTCTGGAGCAGGTCGTTCGGCACGATCGCACTGGACGGAGCGGCCATGGGCGACGACCGGGGCCTGCTGTACGCGGCGGTGGGCGACGATCTCCAGGCCTTCGAGATCCCCGCAGGCAAGCCGAAGTGGACGCTGAACGGCACCACCGGGACCCCGTACGGAACCCCCGTCGCCACCGGAACGCTTCTGCACACCACCAACCACAACCAGGAAGTGGGCGCGGTCGAGCGGGAGACGGGGCGGCTGCGCTGGCGGCGCTCGACGGAGGCGGCGCCCGGCACCGCCGCCCCCGCGGTGACGCTCAGCACGACCGGCAGGACGCTGTTGGCCGCGGACGGGGCCCAGGTCACCGCGTTCGCGGCGGAGGACGGGCGACGGCTGTGGAAGTTCCAGGACATCGGATCACAGGATCCGAAGGGGCCCACAGTCACCGCTCCGTACCGGGTGCTGGCGACCGGAAAGACCGCCGTAGTCCAGCGCGACCGGATCTTCTACGCCTTCCCGGTCGCCTGAGCGAAGGCCCAGGAGGTCCGCACCCGCCCACCGCCTTCCGGGCGAACCCGTCTGCCGCCACACCGCACGGTTCTTGCATCTCGTGACACCGAGTGACCGTATTTGATGCGCTCACTCATGGGGAAGTCCCATGACTCGCCCCGTCACCGGAGGTGATGTCGTGTCAGGCGGAGTCCTGCGTGCGGTCTGCACTGCGACCCTGACCACGCTAGTCGTAACCTCGCCGGCAGCCGCCGCACCCGTGGACCCGAGCCCCGCCGCGGGCCCCGCCGCGAAGTCGCCCGCCGCCCCCGCGGCCACGAACAGGAGCGTCGCCCAGCTGCTGACCGAGCTGCAGAAGCTCTACCAGCAGGCCGAGGAGGCCACCGAGACGTACAACGGGACCGCGGCGGAGCTGGAGAAGCGCAAGGCGCAGGCGAAGAAGCTCCACGCCTCCCTCGTCGCCGCCCGCACCGCGCTGTCCGACAGCCGCGACGAGGCGGGGCAGCTGGCCCGTGAGCAGTACCAGGGGCAGTCCGACATCTCCTCGTACATGCAGCTCCTGCTGGCCCGTGATCCCGAGCACTTCCTGGACCAGGAACATGTGGTCCGGCGTGCGGCGGCCGGGCGGGCGGCCACTGTGCAGCGGCTCACCGGCGCCGAGAAGCGCGCCGACGACCTGGCGGCCGAGTCCCGCAAGGTGCTGGACCGGCAGCAGGCTCTGGCCACGAAGCAGAAGAAGCAGCGGGACGCGGTGCAGTCGCGGCTCAAGGCCGTCGAGGGGAAACTGGCCACGCTCTCCGGCACGCAGCTCGCCGAGCTGTCCCGGCTGGAACGGCAGGACATGGCGAAGGCTCAGGGCGCCCTGGCCGCCTCGGGGTCCCTGTCCTCGACCGGGTCGCCGTCCCAGGCGGGCGGCGAGGCGGTGAAGTACGCGATCGGGCAAGTGGGCAAGCCGTATGTGTGGGGCGCGCAGGGGCCGGACTCGTTCGACTGCTCGGGGCTCACCTCGCAGGCCTGGGCGAAGGCGGGCCGGGTCATTCCGCGGACCTCGCAGGAGCAGTGGCGGCAGCTGCCGAAGGTGCCGCTCGACGCACTGCGCCCGGGCGACCTGGTGATCTACTTCCCGAAGGCCACTCATGTGGCGCTGTACGTCGGCAACGGCCAGGTGGTGCAGGCCCCCCGGCCGGGTTCGCAGGTGAAGGTCTCACCGGTGGCGTCGAATCCGCTGCTGGGTGCCGTACGGCCGGATCCACAGAGCTCGCCGCTGTCCGCGTACAAGCCGCCGCAGCTCCCGCAGGGGGCGTCCTCGGGCTCGGACGCGGGGTACAGCTCGCCGTCGGCGCCCGAGCAGTAGCCGGCCGGGGGCCGTGACGTCCGCACATGGCAGCCGGGCCGAGCCCCGTCGGATTCCCGACGGGACTCGGCCCGGCTGCTGCGGTCAGGCGGCCGACGCGGCCCCGGAAACCTCGGCGAGGTACGCGTTCGTCTTCTCCGGGTCGGAGAAGTAAGCCACTCACGTCAGAAGCCCCTCACCTGCGAACTCTCCACAGATGAGGGGCTTCTGACACCCCGTGGGCCGTCTGTGGGCCGTCAGCCCCGAATCGGGCCCCTGTTGTAGGCCGTCGCGATGGCCTTTCGCGTGCGCTCTCGGCTGCTCGGCATGAGGTGGGCGTACACCCGCAGCGTCATGGCGGGGTCACTGTGACCCAGGTACTCGCTCACGGCCTTGATGTTCTCCCCGCCATCAAGGAGGGCCGACGCGTAGAAGTGCCTCAGAGCGTGCATCCCGTGCTCTCGCGCCGCGGCGTAGCTGTCCTCCTTGGTCTCAGGCTCCGGGATGACTCCGGCCGCCACGAGCGCAGGCTTCCACGCACCATCGTTGAGCGAGGTACGCCACACGTGATTGCCCATCGGTGCGGTGAAGATCAGGCGTTTGGTCACCTTCGGGCCGTCAGCACGCCGCCACGGCAAGGTGATCTCGACCGGTGCGTACTGCTTCATGTGCGCCTTGAGAGCGTCGGCCACGGGGCCAGGCAGCGGAACGTCCCTCAGCTTCCCGCCCTTGGGTGGCGCGAACACCGGCTTGCTACGGCTGAGTTTGAGCTGCTGCACCACGTGAAGAGTGTCGGTCTCGAAGTCGAAGGCGTCCACAGTTACGCCCAGGATCTCGCTCTGCCGCATGCCGCAACCCGCCCCCAGGTCGACCATCGCCTGATACCTCTCAGGCATCGCGGCCTGCACGGCGAACACCCGCTCAGCGAGCCACGGAACGATCCGCTTCCGCTCGACAACCGGTTGCTTGACGGAACGCACAGAACACGGGTTGCGGTTCAGGTACTTGTCGTCAACGGCGGCACTCAGCACGGCTCGCACATTGGAATAGATCGCTCGGGCGTAGGGGCCGGGGATTCCTCGCTGTTCGAGGGTGGCCACCCATTCGCGGACGTGCTCCGGCTGGAAGGCTCCGAGCGGACGCGCCCCGATGTACGGGAAGGCGTGCAGCCTGAGCTGAGACTCCATCGACGCCACCGTGCTCGGTTCGGAGCTCAGCGTCTTGAGCCACTTCTCCGCGTACTGCCGGAAGGTGATTCGGCCGGCGCGCGGGTCGACGTACTGGCCGCGCGTCATGTCGGCCTCGATCTGGGCGAGCCACTGCTCAGCGAGGCGCTTCTGTCCGTCGCGGAAGGACTTGGACTTTTCGGTTCCGTCGGGGCCGACGTATCGGGCTCGGTAGCGCATGCCGGTGCTGTGGCGGTCGGTCTTGACGCGGGTGGTCTTGCCGTCGGTGGTCTGGGTCTTGTACCAGCGGTCTTGGATGTGGCCAGCCATGGGGGCTGACTCCTCTCGGTTCTCGGTTGGGTGTGATCTGGCAGGGAGGAGAAGCAGAGGGCCTCTGTGCTCTCTGAGCGGGGGTCTTGGCGCCCTGTGCGGGCGCGCCTCCCTGCCTCCCTGCCTCCCTGTGTGGGCTGTTCGTGCTGGTCAGCGCAGGAAGGGGTTTCAGGGAGGCGGTTAGGGAGTTCTCCCTGTCTCCCTGCTGCATCCCTGAGCTGAGGGAGGCACGGGAGCGGTCGGTGGAGGGGTGTGCCCTGCCCCCCTTTACCGCCCTTACCTCGCAGGTCGGGGGCTCTTACCTCCCCCTCTACCGGGGTAAAGGGCCCCCTCTACCGACAGGCCCCGGGTAGGCCCGTCGGCGGCGACCAGGTCGCGGGACGGACCAGGGCACCGAGTAGAGGGGGAGGGCTTTACCTCCCCCTCGTGTGGGCGAGGTCAGGCCGCGTCGTGTGCGGCCTGCTGGTCGATCCAGTCGCGGACGGCGGCAGGGTCGTAGCGGACGTGGCGGCCGACGCGGAAGCCGGGCGGGCCGATGCGCCGCTTGCGCCAGTGGTAAACGGTCTCGATCGGGACGGCGAGCATCGCGGCGAGGTCTTCGGGAGTGAGGTAGCGGTCCGGGAGTCCGGCGCGGAGGATCGCGCGGGGGTCGGTCGACTTGGGCGGGGGCAGGGTCATGCCGCCAGTCCTTCCGTCTCGTACTGCTCGGTTCGGGTCGGTCGATTGAGGGCGGGGTGGGTGTTCACGCGATGGCTCCGGATGTTCACGGCGGTCGGGTCGGCGTTCACCGGATCGATGGGTGTGTTCACGCGGCGACCCTCCCGCCGCTGGACTGGTGCGGGGTGACCGTGCGGGTGTCCGCACGAAAAGGGTGTACGGGCAGGTCACCCCTCGACTGTTCAGGCGATCGGGTGGCCGTGAGGGTGACTGCCGTGGGTGTGACGCGGGGTGTGACGCAGGTCGTCACGCTGGTCAGGGGTCGACCGTTCGACTTCAGTCGGGGTGCGGTCGATCGGTCGGGCGGGGTCGACTGCAGGCCGATTGGTCACCACTGGGCGCGCAGTGGTCGGGCCCATCGGTTGCCGGGGCCCGGCGGCGGGGTGGCGCCGATCCGGTACATGCCGTCGTCGGTCCGTACGACCAGCGGCAGGGGCACGGGGACGTTGCCGCGGATGAGGTCGAAGCAGTTGCGGGTGCGCTGCCGGTCGGGCAGGAGGCGGCGGTACAGCCACGACCCGCTACCGGCGGGGTCCGGGACGCGGGCCAGGTCGGCACTCACCGCGCGGCCGAGTTGAACCAGAGCGCTCGCGGGGAGGCGGGCAGCGGCTTCGCGGACCTGGCGCGCGAGGCTGCGGGGGTCGAGTCGGCTGGCGCCGGGGGTGCGGGCGTACCCGGACAGGGCCAGGGCGGCGGCGGCTTCACCGGCCGTCATTGGCCGCGACCGCGCGCCCTCGTACCAGAACGAGAGGGCCAGCCGGTAGGCGTACCAGCGGCACTCCCCGACTTCCGGGAACTCCACCGAGTCCAGCCCGGAAAACACATCGGTCGTCTCGACGAGTCCGGCCGGTCCCAGCTCGCTCACGGCCGTGCCGAGCAGGGCGTACAGGGTGTCCGTGGTGATGCCGGGCATCGCGTGTTCGTCGCTGTAGACCTCGAACAGCGCGGCGGCCGTCTCCTCGCGGCACAGCTCCATGCCCGCCACGGGGACCGACAGCGGCGCGGCCCCGCCCGTACGGGCCACGAGGGCACAGTGCGGGCGGGAGGGCACCTGCGCGAACAGTGCGTCCGTGTGTGCGATCAGGTTGCTCATGCCGAGACCGCCGGTCCCCGCATCGCGCGGATCGTGGCCGCCGCGTGGACCGGGCACAGCATGTCGACCAGCCCCATGCCCTCCTCGTAGAACGACGGGATGCGGCCGGTGGCGCGGCAGGCGCACTCGCCGTCGACCGCTGCGTCCCGGTTGCGGGACCGCGCCGCGTCGGTCATGCCGTCGCACCAGACGCTGTTCGACGCCTGCTGGTCGGCCACCAGCAGGCGTCGACCCTTCGGGAAGCGCTGCTCGTGCCGCTGCTGCACCTGTACGGTCACCAGCTTGCTGAGCTCCAGCAGGCGGTGCCCGTAACGGAAGGCTCCCCAGCGCGCGGTCTCCTCGCGGCCGAGCCGCTGAACACCCTGCTCGATCCAGGCACTGACCTGTTCGTTCGAGTGCCGCCGTCGTCCGGACGGCATGTCCGACGCGTACAGGGCGACAGCGCGCTCCGATCCCGTCAAGTCCATGACCGAGACGGAGCCCGTAACATCGGTCGTCCGCTCAGCGATACGCGTGGTGGTGGCGGTTTCAGGCATCATGGAATTGCCCCTTCGTGGGTCGGGGAGCGGCTGTCTGCTTGGCGGTAGGGGCCGCCCCCGGGGAGAGAGCCCTGGCCTTCTGGCCAGGGCTTTCTTTCGATCAGCGCTAGGCGCCGCGCTGTGTCCTTTCCGATCGGGCCGACCGGCGGGCACATCCCTAAGGTTCCCTAGGGCACCCTAGGGTGTCAAGCGGTACGCTAGGGAACGCATCGATTGAGACGAAGGAGCTGACGTGGTGTCGGAGCAGGCCGGTCATCGGGCGCCGTACGCACGGATCGCCGCCCACTACACAGAACTGATCACGTCGGGGCAGCTGCGGCCGGGGGAGCTACTGCCCAGTATCAAGGCCCTGTCGCAGGAATGGGCGGTCAGCACGGCGACCGCTGAGAAGGCGTTGAGGCAGCTCCGCAGTGAAGGGCTTGTACGGGGCATCCACGGCATCGGCACCGAGGTGATCGACCGCCCCACCCCCATGTCCTCGGGGTCTCAGCGGCAGGATCGAGGGCATCGCAGCGGTTCGAGCTGGGGAGCGGGCGAGCGGTCCGACTCGCACGAAGCGTCGGTGGTCTCGGCGCCGGCCGACGTGGCGGCGGCGCTGGACATCGCGCAGGGGACTGACGTGATCCGCCGTCGTCGTGTGTACCGCGATCGGCGCGGCATCGTCGCGCACTCCACTTCGTGGATTCCGGTTGAGCACGGAAAGCTGGTGCCTCAACTGGCCGAGAGCGAGCGTCTGACCGGTGGCACGTCGTTGCAGCTCATCGCCCAGGCCACCGGACGACCGATCATTCGTCGGATCGACACTGCGTCAGCGCGCCTGCTGACGCCCGCAGATGCGGAACTTCTGGAGCTGGACCCTGCGAACCCGCCTGCGGAACCAGTGGTCGTCATGACTGCGAAGTTCATCGACAGTGCGAACCACGTCGTGGAATACGGCGTAGACCTCGGCGGACCGGGTCGGACGTGGCTCACGGAGTCGGAGGTCGCGCAGTGACGGCGACCTCGGGCCCGGGGCCGTTCTGCGTCCTGATGGCGGGACTTCCCGGCTCGGGCAAGACGACGCTCTCTCGCGCTCTCACGGCTCGTGGGTTCGTCCGGCTGTGCCCGGACGAGGAGATGTTCCGTCGGCATGGCGTGTACGGGGTCGACTTCCCCCGGGGCATCTTTCCAAAGCTGGAACGCCCGGTGCTCGAAGAGATCGCCGTGGACCTCGGTGAGCAACTTCAAGCGGGGCGCAACGTAGTGGTGGATCACGGATTCTGGACCCCAGAGGACCGCGCTCATTGGCAGTCGGTGGCTGTCGACGCCGGTGCGCTACCGATGCTTGTCTACCTGGAGGCGAGTCACGAAGAACTCTGGACGCGGGTGAGCAAACGAAACGCTCAGCACGAAGCGGATCCGAACTCGATCTTCTTCTCAGAGAGTGACCTGGCTCGCTACCGGACACGGTTCGTCCCGCCTCAGGATGATGAGCCTCACATCGTCTATGGCGGTGACCCTGATTCGGTGCTGAAGGCGCTCGAAGAGGCCGGACTGAGAACTGAGTGCTAGACGCTAGGCCCCTGATCAGCGGGCCATTTGGCTGCTAGCGCCCCTGCTAGACCTAGCACCCGCCCCTGCTAGGTCTAGCAGGGGCGTTCAGCGGGCGTCCCGCCGGAAGGGTAAGACGCATGTTCTCCAAAGCGGGGCCCACTTGGAGGTCCGCGCCTGTCCGAGGACTGGATTTCTGCGTCACAGCGTCATGCGCGTCACGCGTGGCCGCTGAGCTGCGGTTTTGTGGTGACGCAGGGACGCGGGGGTGTGTCATCGGTGACGCAGGCGTACGTCACTGATGACGCACGGCGTGACGCAGATGACGCAGGATGACGCAGCCGAAGCCGCTCTGCGTCACGCCTATCGCAGCAGCTCAGGGGCCGTTTCGGGTCTTCTGGTGACGCTGTGACGCAGACTTTCCTTACTTAGGAAAAAAGAGGGGTGTCTGTTGTAGTGCGGTGCGCCTCACAGAGTGAAGAAGGAGCCGCTGCGCGGCGCGACCACCGGGCGGCGTTCCGCCGAACAACAAGAGGAGCACCCGCCCCGTGGTGCGGCGTGGTGCTCCTCTTGCTTGTCCGGCCGGGCCGTCTGTGGGCCGTCCGAGGGTGGCCCACAGCCACCAACGTTCACCAACGCTGACCGCTACTTCGCAGGTCAGGCGGTAGATCAGGCCCCGGACACCGAGGCGAGGTACGCGTTCGTCTTCTCCGGGTCGAAGAAGAAGTTCTCGAAGTCCGCCGGGTTGTTGAAGCCGTTGGCGAAGCGGTTGGCGACCGGCTGGAGCTGGCCGGCTGCGCCGATCAGGTTCAGCACGTGCTCCGGCGGAACGCCGAGCATCGCGTTGGTCCACTTCACGACGTGCTGCGCGGTGTCCCAGTAACGGTCGAACGTGGCCTGCATCCAGTCCGCGTCGAACTCCCGGTCGCCGTGCTCGATGATCGACTCCAGGTACGCGTTGGCGCACTTGGAGGCCGAGTTGGAGCCCTGGCCGGTGACCGGGTCGTTGGCGACGACGACGTCCGCCACACCGAGCACCAGACCGCCGCTGGGCAGCCGGCCGATCGGCTTGCGAACGGTCGGGGCGTAGCGTCCCGCCAGGGTGCCGTTGGCGTCGGTCAGTTCGACCTTGGTGGCGCGGGCGTACTCCCACGGCAGGAACCGCTCCAGGAGCTCCAGCGTCTTGGCGAGGTGCTCGGAGGGGTCCTTGATGCCCTGGAACACGTCGAGCGGGCCGCCCGGGATGCCCTCCCAGAACAGGATGTCGGCGCGGCCGGACGTGGTCAGGGTCGGCATCACGAAGAGCTCGCCGACGCCGGGAACCAGGTTGCAGCGGACCGCGTCGAACTCGGGGTGCTCGGGGCGCGGGCCCATGCCGTGGACGTACGCGACGGCCAGGGCGCGCTGCGGGGCGTCGAACGGCGAACGGGACGCGTCCCTGCCGAACATGGAGACCAGCTCGCCCTTGCCCGCGGAGACCATCACCAGGTCGTAGGTGCGGGAGAAGTAGTCCAGGTCGGAGACGGCGGCACCGTGGATGACGAGCTGTCCGCCGCGCTGGGCGAAGGTCTCCATCCAGCCGGCCATCTTCACGCGCTGGTCGACGGACTGGGCGAAGCCGTCCAGCTTTCCGACCCAGTCGACGGCGCGCGAGGAGTCGGGCGCGGCGACCGAGACGCCGAGGCCCTCGATGCGCGGGGCCTGGGACTCCCAGAAGTTGAGCTGGTAGTCACGCTCGTACTGGAGCGCCGTGTCGAACATGCACTGCGTCGACATGACCCGTCCGGAGCGGATCTCGTCGGCGGTGCGGTTGGACATCAGGGTGACTTCGTACCCTCGGGACTGCAGTCCGAGGGCGAGCTGGAGACCGGACTGACCGGCTCCGACTATGAGTATCTTCCGCATCGCGGTTCTCCGTTACGTGTTGCGTGCGAGCCAGGAGGCTACTGAAGATCCTCGATCTTCAGCGCCCTCCTATGCCGGGGTGGCGTCGAGGGCGTGGCCGACTAGGGCCAGCAGCGACTCGACGACGGTGATCCTGTTACGCGCGTCCATGATCACAACAGGCACGTGCGGCGGCACAGTCAGGGCCTCCCTGACGTCCTCCGCCTCGAACCCCGGCGTTCCTTCGAAGTGGTTGACGGCGACGATGTACGGCAGGCCGCAGCTCTCGAAGTAGTCGAGTGCGGGGAAGCAGTCGGCGAGCCGCCGGGTGTCGGCGAGCACGACCGCACCGATCGCGCCGCGCACCAGATCGTCCCACATGAACCAGAAGCGCTGCTGGCCCGGTGTGCCGAACACGTACAGCACGAGGTCGTCGTCGAGCGTGAGCCGGCCGAAGTCCATCGCGACGGTCGTGGTGACCTTGTCGGGTGTCGCGGAGAGATCGTCGGTCTCCTCGCTGGCCTGGGTCATCATCGCTTCGGTCCTCAGCGGGGTGATCTCGGAGACCGACCCCACGAAGGTCGTCTTGCCCACGCCGAACCCGCCCGCGACCACGATCTTCGTGGCGATGGGGGCCCTGGTGTGGTCCAACTGCCAGGTCTGCAGCGATTCTTCGGCCTGGTCCTTGGCCCCCGGCTGACGCGGGGCGAAGAGCGGCGACTCAGAGACGGCGGAGTCCATTGAGCACCCTTTCGAGCAGTGCGCGGTCGGGCTGGCCGGTGCCGTGACCGGTCCCGTACACGCGGATCTTTCCCTGGTCGGCCAAGTCGCTGAGCAGCACCCGGACCACGCCGAGCGGCATCTTCAACAGGGCGGAGATCTCAGCGACCGTACGCATCCGGCGGCAGATTTCGACGATGGCCTGGAGCTCCGGCATGACACGGGTGGCCAGGTTGCCGTTGGTCAGCTCGCGGCGCTCCTCGGGCGCTTCCAGCGCGGCGACGAACGTCTCGACGAGCAGAACGTGGCCGAAGCGGGTGCGACCGCCGGTGAGCGAGTACGGGCGGACCCGTGCGGGCCTTCGGTCGGACCCGCGGACAGGAAGCCTTCGGGCGGGTTCAGCAGCGGGCGTCACTGGGCGCTCTCCATCGATTTGCGCAGTTCACTGCGGAGTTCGGGGGTGAGTACGTGTCCGGCTCGGCCGACGAAGAGCGCCATGTGGTAGGCGATGACACTCATGTCGCAGTCCGGGGTGGCGTGCACACCGAGCAGCGAGCCGTCGCTGATCGACATGACGAAGACGCTGCCCTCGTCCATGGCGACCATGGTCTGCTTGACACCGCCGCCGCCCATCAGCTTGGCGGCGCCGACGGTGAGGCTGCCGATGCCGGAGACGATGGTGGCCAGGTCGGCGCTGGAGCCCTTGGGGCCGTCCTGCCGACCGGTGCCCTGAGTGGTCAGATGGCCGGGGTCGGAGGAGAGCAGCATCAGTCCGTCGGACGAGACGACGGTGACCGAGTGGACCCCTGGCACCTCCTCCACCAGATTGCTCAGCAACCAGTGAAGGTTCCGGGCCTCGGTACTCAGCCCGAATGTGCTGGGCGCAGTCAACTGCGTGCCTCCTTGACTGTGTCCCCCGTCTCATCGGTTCGGCCGTCGCTGGGGTCGGCCGGGTCACTGTGCTCGGTAAGTGTGGAGCGCCCGGCGCGTGCGGGGGCCCCGGGGAACGGCTGGGTCGCCGTGATCTCGGCGATCTCCGCCTCGACGTCCCGGCGGCCGTCCTTCGCGCCCTGGTGGAAGCCGCCGAGCCGACGGCGCAGCGCTTCCTTGTCCAGGCTGCCCTTGCGCTCGGTGCTGGGTGCCGTGGTGGGCTTGACGACCTTGGGGGTGCGCTTGGGCAGCCCCTTGTCGGTGATGCGCTCCTGTTGCGGCTGCGAGTGCTGCTCCGGCTGCCGGGGGCCGGGCAGGGCGTCGGCGACGGGCGCGGGGGCCGGGGCGGGTGCGGTGTACGGCTCCGGGGCGGACACGGGAGCCGGGGCCGGGGCGGGTGCGGTGTACGGCTCCGGGGCGGACACGGGAGCCGGGGCCGGGGCGGTGTACGGCTCCGGGGCGGACACGGGAGCCGGGGCCGGGGCGGTGTACGGCTCCGGGGACTCGTCGACTGTGCGCTCGTGGCGGTCGGGGCCGACGGCGTACGGGTCGGGCGCCGTGAACTCGGGGACGTCCGCGAACTCCGGAACCACCGGGAGCCGTACCTGCATCGTGGTCTCGGCCTCGACGGCGGCCGGAGCGGGTGCGGGGGCGTTGCCCGCCGCGGGCCCGGACACGGGCTCGGAGGTGGCCCCGGACTCGCGGATCGTCTGCTCGGCCGCGGCGATCAGCGGGTCGTCGGGCAGGGCGAGCGTACGCTCCGGCAGTGCGTTGGAGTTGGCCTCGGCGACCGACCCCGGCAGGTTCAGCGCGGGGGCGTCCCCGGGGACCTTCACCGGCGGTGGCGTGGCAGCCGGTGGCGCCTTCGGCAGCAGGGTCTTGGGCAGGACGACGACCGCCGTGACCCCGCCGGTGCCCATGTGGTCGCGCAGCTGGACCCGTACACCGTGGCGCGCGGCCAGCAGGGAGGTGACCTGGAGTCCGAGCCCGGCCCTGTCCGCACTCTGTTCGCCCGCCTCGAACAACGTGGGGTCGCCGAGCCTGGTGTTGAGCTCGCCCATCCGTACGGCGGACATCCCGATGCCCTCGTCCTGGACGGAGAGCATCACCTCGCCGGTCTCCAGCAGCCAGCCGGAGAGCAGGACATGGGAATCCGGCGGTGAGAAGGAGGTCGCGTTCTCCAGGAGTTCGGCGACGAGGTGGCTGAGGTCGTCCGCGGCGAAACCGGCGATCTGGGCGTGCGGCGGCAGGGACTGGATGGTGACCCGCTCGTACCGCTCGATCTCGGAGACGGCCGCACGCAACACGTCGACCAGCGGGATCGGGCCCGCATGGCCGTGGCCGTGCTCGGCGCCGGCGAGGACCAGCATGTTCTCGCTGTGGCGGCGCATGACCGTGGCCATGTGGTCGAGCTTGAAGAGGGTGGCCAGCCGCTCCGGGTCGTGCTCCCGCTCCTCCAGGCTCTCGATGACACCGAGCTGACGCTCGACGAGGCCGAGGGTGCGCAGCGAGAGGTTGACGAAGGTGTGGTGGACCGTGTTCTTCAGCCGCTCCAGCTGGGCGGTGAGGTCGGAGGCCATGACCTGGAGTTCGGCGCGCTGGACGGTGAGGGCCTCGCGTCCGGCGATCAGCTCGGCACGCTCGGTCTGCAGGCTCTCGAAGCGGCCGTTGAACTCGTGGAGCAGTCCGTGCAGCTGGCCGTGCAGGGCGTTGATGGACCGTACGACCTGGGCGAACTCGTCGTTGCGGCCGGTGTAGCGGACCGGTTCGGCGGTGGCGGGTTCCGCGGCGAGGCGGGCGGCACCGATCCGCAGGACGGCGAGCGGCTGGGTGAGGGTGCGGGCCACGGCGGTGGAGACGCCGACGGCGATCAGCAGACAGCCGCCGAGCAGCGCGATCCGCAGTTCCAGCGCGGTGACGTCGTCGTCGCGCAGCTGCTCCAGGCGCTGGACCTGTGCGGTGCCGAGGGCGGACTCGACACTGCGCATCCGGTCGATCCGGGCGGAGAGTGCCGCCTCGACCTTCTTGCTGTTGGCCTTCTGGTCGGAGTCCGACAGCTCGGGGCGGCTGGTGAGGGATTTGAGGTACTTCTCCGCGCTGTTGACCTCGGGCCCGGTGACGGTGGACGACAGCTTGTCGCGGGCGGTGGAGCCCGCGGCCTGGTCGAAGTCGGCGAGCGAGGAGAGTTCGCGGACCCGGGCCTGCTGGGCGGCGGCGCTCAGCTCGTCACGGGTGCGGTCGTCCTTGCTGCTGCCCGTGTCCTGGTTCTGGACGGGCAGCCCGGTGATCTGGTCGATCTGCGAGGTCGTGACCTTGCGGGGTACGGACAGCGCGGCGATCAGCAGCCCGCGGGTGGCTGAGGCCTGCTCGGTGGCCTGGCCGAGGGCGAGCGGGGCGCGGGTGGACTCGGCGGCCCGCGGCGGGGTCTTCTCGGCGAGCTCGTCGGCGAGGTCGTGGAGCTTGGCGATGACCTCGGAGTACGCCTGATGGGCCTCCAGCGCGGTGCCCTTGCCGCTGAGCGCGTCGCGGCGCAGGGAGGGAATGGCGGAGAGGTCGCGGCGCAGTGCGGCCGGGGCCGCACCCCTGATCTCGTCCACCTGCTGGTCGACGCGGGCGCTCCGGCTGCCGGGGTCGCCCTTGCCCTCCGCAGTGGGGCCGGACTTCTCTTCACGGCCGGCCGCGATGTAGGCGGTGACTTCGTCACGCTCGTCCGCGAGGGCGTGTGCGAGCGCGATGGCCTGCTGGTTCAGCTCGGCGAGGGTGACCAGCCGCTGCGAGTCGTTCAGGTCGGAGGAAGCACTGAGGGCCGCGGGTGCGCCCGCGGCGATGACAGTGATACCGACGACCGCGACACCGGCAACCAGCCGGCTGCGTACGCGCACGGTGCGCCGGGTGCTCTCGCTCTCGGCGGGTGCCGGAGGCGTCACCCCGGAACCACTGTGTTTGCTGCCCTTGCTCCGAGGCCGCTTCTTCTGCACCGGTGCTCGCATTCTTGACTCGTCCGCCCTTGAAGCAGAGGTGACGCACGGTCACATGTGAACGAGCGCCCCGTCCCCTGGTACGGCTTCTGACCATTCCAGTGCTTTTGAGAGGGGGGCGCGCATCAACCACTCCGCCACCTGAACGAGTGAACATCACTCCGGAGTTGACGAACAAGTCTCCCCAGAGGTCGCGTCCGGCACACCTGGGCCGTCGGCTGGAACTTCCGCCCAGGCTTTGGCAGGATGCCCGCCCGCACGCCGCACGGAGCCTTTCCTTCCGCTCCGGACATCCATCTGACCTGCTGGTACGGGCCAACCATGCGCAGTGCAGGGCCCGTGAAGGCGTCGTGCAGACTGGCTGTATGCGAATCGAACTCGCCACCGTCGCCGGTAGCGCTGAACGACCGAACGAGGACTGGGCCGCCACCGCGCTGCCCGCTTCCGGCCAGGGCGGGACGCTGATCCTGCTCGACGGAGTGACCCCGCCGCAGGGTGACGACGGTTGTGTGCACTCGGTCCCCTGGTTCACCGCACGGCTGGGCGGCTCACTGGTCGAACTGTCCGGTTCGCGACGGGATCTGACCCTCCAGGAGATCCTGGCCGAGTCCATCCGGCACACCGCCGATACACATCGCTCCTCGTGTGACCTTTCTCACGCGAGGACGCCGCAGGCGACGGTCGTCATGGCGCGCTGGGACGAACACGGGATCGAGCACCTGGTGCTGTCTGATTCCGTACTGTTGTTCGAGGCGCCGGACGGAACCGTGCACCCCCTCCTCGACGACCGGCTGGACCGCCTGCCGCCGGGCTCTCTGGCCGACGAAGCGATCACCGACGCGCAGGTACGCAACAAGGAGGGCGGCTTCTTCACCGCCGCCGCCGACCCCTCCGTGGCGGCCCGCGCGGTCGTCGGGCGCACCCCGCTCGGCCAGGTACGGGCGCTGGCCGCGCTGACCGACGGGGCGGCCCGCTGGACCGAGATGTTCCGCGCCGGCGACTGGGCGGACTGCCTCGGGGTGCTCCACAAGGAAGGCCCACAGGGACTGATCGACCGCGTCAGGGCGCTGGAGGGCGCGGACACGGAGCGCACGTATCTGCGCCGCAGCAAGACCCACGACGACGCGACGGCGGTCTACGCGGTGCTGTGACGGCGCACCGGGGAGGGCGGGCCGGGGCGTCAGTCCTCGGCCCGGGCGTTCAAGTGGTGCAGCAGCCGGGCCAGTTCGGCCACCTCGGTCCGGTCCCAGTCGGCGAGCTTGCGCACATAGCGGTCGCGTCGGGCGTCGCGGACGCTGCGGTAGCGGGCCAGCCCCTCGGCGGTGAGGTGGACGAGGGAGGCCCGGCCGTCGGCCGGATCGGGCTCGCGGGCCACCAGTCCGAGGGCCTCCAGAGCACGCAGTTGACGGCTCATGGTCGCCTTGCCGACCCCGAAGTAGGCCGCGAGATCGGTGGCCCGCTGCTGCCCGGCCGACTCCAGCCGTACGAGAAGTCCGTATGCGGCGGCCTCCAGTTCGGGGTGGACCTCGCGCGCCATTTCCCCGGAGTTGGCCCGCGCCCGGCGCAGAAAGACGGCCAACTCCCGTTCCAGGGCAAGGAATGCGTGGTCCACACCACTTTCTCCGTTCGCGCCGGGTTCACTACCGCTTCCGCTCCCGTGCACGTCAACACCCCTCATGAGCTTTCCTGCCGCTGAAAGTTTCTTTCGCCGCTGGTCATCGCCGCAGCTTGGCCAGTATTTCGCAGGCGTAGACCAACGGCAGCACTCAGGCCCCCTTCCGCAGCGCGGGTCTACGTGCGTAGCTTCATGCATGGCATGTTCACACCATGACATGCCGACAGGGGTTCGCCCGGCGTCCCCCTGGGATCAGCACGTCCCCCCACCAAGGCCTCGGAGGCACTCACATGCCGGTGCTCAGATCCAGATCCGGAACATCCCGCCGCTCGCGCTTCGCCGCGGCCGGCACCCTGCTCGCAGCCCTCTCCCTCCTCCTCGCCCTGCCCGGCGCGGCGAGCGCCGCGGGCACCCACGACACCGCCGCCGCGACCAAGAAGCCCGCGCGCGGCACGGCCACGATGGGCATGGGCGTCGTCGCACACGACGGCCAGGGCGGACTGCCGCGCGACACCCGCGCCGTCCAGACCGAAGGCGTGGACGTCAGCGGCCACCAGGGCAACGTCGACTGGGCGACCCTCTGGAACAGCGGCGTGAAGTGGGCCTACACCAAGGCCACGGAGGGCACGTACTACACGAACCCGTACTTCGCCCAGCAGTACAACGGCTCGTACAACATCGGCATGATCCGGGGCGCGTACCACTTCGCCACCCCGGACACCACGAGCGGCGCCGTCCAGGCCAACTACTTCGTGGACCACGGGGGCGGCTGGTCGAAGGACGGCAAGACCCTGCCCGGCGTGCTCGACATCGAGTGGAACCCGTACGGCGCGCAGTGCTACGGCAAGACCCAGGCGGGCATGGTGTCCTGGATCCGAGACTTCGTGAACACCTACAAGGCGCGCACCGGGCGCGACGCGGTCATCTACACCGCGACCAGCTGGTGGCAGACCTGCACCGGGAACAATGCGAGCTTCGGCGCCACCAACCCGCTGTGGGTGGCCCGCTACAACACCACGGTCGGCGAACTCCCGGCCGGCTGGAGCTACTACACGATCTGGCAGTACACCTCGTCCGGCCCCTACGTCGGCGACCACAACCACTTCAACGGCGCCCTCGACCGCGTACAGGCCCTCGCCAACGGCTGAGCCGGCCTGCCGCGCCCGCCCGGTCCGACGCTTCGCACAGCAGAGCCCCGGCGACCCGCCCAGTCGCCGGGGCTCTTCCCTTTTCGCGCCCCCTGACCAGGCATTTCACCCTCCGAGCCGACAGCGAAGTCCCCATATACACCCGTGTATACGTCGTGTGTATAGTCCTTCTCTGCCGCACACCGTGCGCCTTGTTCAGCTACGGAGGAGTGACCCGCCTTGTCCATGAAGACGAAGTCGATCGGTACGGGGTTGGCCGCCGCTCTTGTGACGGCACTCACTCTGACGCTGAGCGGCTGCTCCATGCAGACCACGGCGCCGGCCTCCGCGCGCGGCGACGCGGGCTCCGACGCCAAGGGCTCCTTCGGCCCCGTGGACTGCCGCAAGGCGAAGTGCATAGCCCTGACCTTCGACGCGGGACCGGGCGAGGACACCCCGCATCTGCTGGACATCCTCAAGGAGAAGAAGGTGCACGCGACCTTCTTCCTGCTGGGCAAGAACCACGTCAAGAAGCACCCCGACACCGTGCGCAGGCTCGCCGCCGAGGGGCACGAGGTGGCCAACCACACCTGGTCCCACGAGATCCTGACGGACAAGAAGCCCGCCGAGATACGCGCCGAGCTGGAGAAGACGCAGGACGCGATAGCGGAGATCACCGGCAAGAAGCCGCGCCTGATGCGCCCGCCGCAGGGCCGTACCGACGACACCGTCTCGGACATCAGCAAGGACCTGGGGCTCTCCCAGATCCTGTGGAGCGCGACCGCCAAGGACTACTCCACGACCGACTCGGCTCTGATCAAGAAGCGCATCCTGGACCAGGCCGGCCGGGACGGCATCATCCTGCTGCACGACATCTACAAGGGGACGGTGCCCGCCGTACCGGGCATCATCGACGCGCTGAAGAAGCAGGGCTACACCTTCGTCACCGTCCCGCAGCTGATGGCGCCCGCGGAGCCGGTCCCGGGGACCATCTACCGCCCCTGAGCCGTACGTCCCGAAAAGCGAGACCTCCAGGCGCACGCGGAACGGCCCGCCCACCCGTTGCCGGGAAGGCGGGCCGTCCGTACCGGTCGCGCACGTGGTGCCACGCCCGTCACGCCATGGCGCCTACGCCGCGGCCGGGATCCTCTCCTCGGGCCTGGCCGCGGAGGCCGGGGCGAGGGCGATCTCCAGCACCTGGCGGACGTCCGTCACCGGGTGGACCTCCAGGGTGTCCAGGACCTCGGCCGGGACGTCGTCCAGGTCGGCCTCGTTCCGCTTCGGGATCACCACGGTGGTGATCCCGGCTCGGTGCGCGGCCAGCAGCTTCTGCTTCAGGCCGCCGATCGGCAGCACCCGTCCGGTGAGCGAGACCTCACCGGTCATCGCCACATCCGTACGGACCAGCCGTCCGGAGAGCAGCGAGGCCAGCGCAGTCGTCATGGTGATGCCGGCGCTCGGGCCGTCCTTCGGGACCGCGCCCGCCGGGAAGTGGATGTGCACGCCGCGGTCCTTCAGATCCGCGACCGGCAGCTCCAGCTCCGCGCCGTGCGACCGCAGGAAGCTCAGCGCGATCTGCGCGGACTCCTTCATGACGTCGCCGAGCTGACCGGTGAGGGTCAGTCCGGACGCCCCGGTCTCCGGGTCGGCCAGCGACGCCTCCACGAACAGCACATCACCACCGGCACCGGTCACCGCGAGTCCGGTGGCCACGCCCGGCACCGCGGTGCGGCGCTCGGCCGGGTCCTGGGCGGACTCGGGGACGTGGTGCGGCCGGCCGATCAGACCGCGCAGATCCGCATCGGTGACCGTGAACGGGAGTTCCCGGTCACCCAGTTCGTGCTGGGCCGCGACCTTGCGGAGCAGCCGGGCGACGGCCCGCTCCAGGTTTCGTACGCCCGCTTCACGGGTGTACTCACCGGCCAGCTTGCGCAGCGCGGACTCGTCGAGCGTCACCTCGTCCTTCTCCAGACCGGCCCGCTCCAGCTGGCGCGGGAGCAGGTGGTCGCGGGCGATGACGACCTTCTCGTCCTCGGTGTAGCCGTCGAGCCTGACCAGCTCCATACGGTCGAGCAGGGCCTCCGGGATGGCTTCGAGCACATTGGCCGTCGCCAGGAAGACGACATCGCTGAGGTCGAGTTCGACCTCCAGGTAGTGGTCGCGGAAGGTGTGGTTCTGCGCCGGGTCGAGGACTTCGAGGAGGGCGGCGGCCGGGTCGCCCCGGAAGTCGGAGCCGACCTTGTCGATCTCGTCGAGCAGGACGACCGGGTTCATCGAACCGGCCTCCTTGATGGCCCGGACGATACGTCCCGGCAGGGCACCGACGTAGGTACGCCGGTGGCCGCGGATCTCCGCCTCGTCCCGTACACCGCCGAGCGCGACGCGGACGAACTTGCGTCCCATGGCGTGCGCGACGGATTCACCGAGCGAGGTCTTGCCCACGCCCGGCGGACCCACCAGCGCCAGCACGGCACCGCCGCGCCGCCCGCCGACGACGCCGAGACCGCGCTCGGAACGCCGCTTGCGTACCGCCAGGTACTCGGTGATCCGCTCCTTCACGTCCTGCAGGCCCGCGTGCTCGGCGTCGAGGACCGCCTGGGCGCCACGGATGTCGTACGCGTCCTCGGTCCGCTCGGTCCACGGCAGTTCGAGGACGGTGTCGAGCCAGGTCCTGATCCAGGAGCCCTCGGGGCTCTGGTCGGACGAGCGCTCCAGCTTGTCGACCTCCTTGAGGGCGGCCTCACGGACGTGCTCGGGAAGATCGGCGGCCTCGACGCGGGCCCGGTAGTCGTCGGACTCGTCTGCGCCGGAACCAGGACCGCCATTGAGATCGGCGAGCTCCTTGCGTACGGCTTCCAACTGGCGCCGCAGCAGGAACTCGCGCTGCTGCTTGTCGACGCCCTCCTGGACGTCCTTGGCGATGGACTCGGCGACGTCCTGCTCGGCAAGGTGTTCACCGAGCCACTGGATGGCGAGCTTCAGCCGGGCGACCGCGTCCACGGTCTCCAGGAGCTGCACCTTCTGGGCAGTGGTGAGGAAGGGTGAGTAGCCGGAATTGTCGGCGAGCGCGGAGATGTCCTCGATCTGCTGGACCCGGTCCACGACCTGCCACGCGCCGCGCTTCTTCAGCCAGCTGGTGGCGAGCGCCTTGTACTCCTTGACCAGCTCGGCGGCGGCTCCGGGAATGGGGTCTCCCCGGCCGAGCTTGTTCGAGGCTGGGGAAGGATCGGGGACGACCGCGTCGACCCGTGTCCCTTCCACCCAGAGCGCGGCACCCGGTCCGCTGGTCCCGGCCCCGATCCGTACCCGGCCACGGCCGCGGATGAGCGCGCCCGGATCCCCGTCCGAAAGCCGTCCGACCTGTTCGACGGTGCCGATGACACCGGTGCCGGTGTACGTCCCGTCGATCCGCGGCACAAGAAGCACCTCGGGCTTGCCGCCGCCCTCGCGGGCTGCGGCCTGTGCGGCTTCCACGGCAGCGCGTACGTCGCTGTCGGACAGGTCCAGAGGCACCACCATCCCGGGCAGCACGACCTCGTCGTCGAGCGGCAGCACGGGCAGGGCGAGCGGAGTGACCGCATCGGACTCGGTAGCCATGATCTCCCCTTCGGCAGTCAAGTTGAGTTATGCAGACTCAATGCTCCTGAGCCACCTATTGTTCCCCGATGCATGTTCGCTGTGAGCGATCGGCCCCGATCCGGGGTCGCCGGAGAAGCACCCGCGCCGGGAGGTCGTCGACGCGATCCGCTACGTCGTGGACACCGGCCAATACCGTTGCTTGAGCTGCTGAAGTATCGCGGGCGTAAGGGTGATGACCGCCCTCACCCTCATGACCCGCCCCATCACCCGCTGACCGGCCACCCTCCGTCACCGCGCCAGTCGCCCAACAGCTCTTGACGAACCCGCAGACCGGAAACAACGTCTCAGGCGCGGCGGACCCGCAAGAGCCATGCTGCCGTGCCGGCCAGCAGAGCGAGCATCGCCAGGTTGGCCAGGAGGGCCGGGGCGTCGCCCGCCGGGCCGCCGCCGGCCAGGTTCCAGGTGGCGATGACGGCGCTCGGCAGGACGGCGGTAAGCAGTACGCCGGTGGTCTTCTGGACGGCGGTCCAGTGCACCGAGGTGCAGAGAAGTACCGCGCCGGTGACGCGGAACAGGACGCCGAACAGCGGCCCGGGGAGGTCGGGGAAGACCATCATGAAGGGCAGCGAGAGGGTGAGCATCAGGAGCGGGACCAGGGGGTGCACCTTGCCGCGCCGGGCGGGTGCACCGGCACCGCTCCGGGCCGAGGCCCCGGCGGCCCCGTTCCCTGCCTCGGCCAGCGCCGTTGCCGCGATCGTGCGGGGGTCCCCCAGCTCCGCGAGGATCTCGCCGATCGCGGCGTCGGGACGCTCGGCGCGCGTCACCTCAATGTGTTCGGCGAGGTCGGCGAGGAGTTCCTGGCGACGGTCGGCGGGGAGTGCGGAGCCCTCGCGCTCGACGGCGGAGAGGTAGTCGCGTACGGGGTCGGCAGAGGTCTTCATGCGAGGTCTCCGGTGGAGGGGTGCGGGGTGGTCAGGAAGGCGTCGACGGCGTTGCGGAAGCCGGGCCAGACGCGGGTGAACTCGTCGAGCGCGGCCCGGCCGCTGTCGGTGAGCGCGTAGTAGCGACGGGGTGGTCCGGAGGCAGATTCCTGCCAGGTGGTGGCGACCAGGTCGTCGCGGCGGAGCCGGGAGAGCAGCGGGTAGACCGTGCCCTGGCTGGTGGCCAGGGCGCCGGAGTCCTCCAGGGCGTGGAGGAGTTCCACGCCGTAGCGGGGGCGGTCCCGCATCAGGGCGAGTACGCAGTACTCCAGGACACCCTTGCGCAACTGGGCGGCTGCCCGGGCCTGCTTGGCCGAATCACCTGGTTCCATGCGATGCAAGATACCTGGTGAGGCAAGCGGGTGGGAAAGGGGGGCGGATCCCCTTAACCCATCAGACCGGCGATGCTGGTACCTACGACCTTCCGGGTCGTGGGCGCGCCGAGCGCGAACGCGGCGGGGATCGTCAGCAGCGCCGCGAACCGCACCCGGTCCATCGCGATCAGCACCGGCCGCTTGCGGCGGAACTCCACCCACGGGCCGAGCGGCACCGCCACGGCCGCGCCCACCGCAGCCCCCACGGAGGAGAGCGCGGCGACCTCGGCCGGTCCGGCGTGCAGCACCTGGATGGCGATCAGCGGGAACGCGCCGAAGGCGAGCCACGTGCCGAGCGCGCTGGTCCCGTACGCTCCCCAGCGCCACCCGAACCGCCGCCCCAGCCGGTGCCCGCTCCTCATGCCCGCCGCCCCTCGCCACTCACTCGCACAACCGATCCGCGATCGGAAGCATCAAGGCGGGCGCCACACCCGGGGATCAAACAACCGCAGGACCGCCTGGCCACAACCAACGGTTGTGGCCATAGGGTGCCGACATGGATCTCGACATCGTCCGGACCTTCGTCGCCGCCGCCGGCGCGGGGCAGTTCCAGGAGGCCGCCGCCGAGCTGGCGGTCACCCAGCAGGCCGTCTCCAAGCGCATCGCCGCGCTGGAGCGCAACCTCGGCGTGCGGCTGTTCACCCGCACCGCGCGCGGTGCCGAGCTCACCATCGACGGGCAGGCGTTCCTGCCCCACGCGCGCGAGCTGCTGCGCGTCGCCGAGCGCGCGGTCGCGTCCGTGTGCCCCGGCCGCCGTCCGCTGCGCGTCGACGTGATCGCCTCGCGCGGCGCGGCGTCGGGCCTGATGCGCGAATTCCACCGCGCGCACCCCGAGATCGAGCTCGACGTGGTGTGGCTGTTCGACATCGAGACGGCCGTCGCCGCCATCCGGTCCGGTGCGATCGACGCGTCCTTCCGCGCCGTCGCCGTGCCCGGCCGGCCCCTTCCCGAGGACATCGAGTCCGTCCGGGTGCTCGACGAGCCGCTCCAGCTCCTCACCGGCCCCGCCCACGCGCTGGCGGGCGCCCGGTCGGTGACCGTCGCTCAGCTCGCCGAGCACCGGATCTGGATGCCTGGCATCGTCCCCGGTACCGAGTGGGCCGCCTACTACGACGACCTCGTCGCCGAGTTCGGCATCACCATCGAGGCGACCGGCCCCAACTTCGGCTCCGACGCGCTCCTCGACACCGTCGCCGACACCCCGGCCCTGGCCACCTTCATGGGCGGGCAGACTCGCCTCGTCTGGCCCGCCGGCCTCGGCCTGCGCCGCATCCCGGTGACCGACCCGACGCCCGTCTACCCGCACTCGCTCCTCTGGCACCGCGACAACCCCCACCCAGCGCTGGCCACCCTCCGCGCCCACCTCGCCGCCACAGCGGCCGGCCACGACGCCGCCGGGACCTGGGCGCCGGGCTGGGTGATTCCGCGCTGAACGCCGCCACGTCTTCGATCATCGTGGTCGGATCGACGGACGGTGACTCGAGGGCGAGACAGACAGTCATGCGGCTCAGCGCGAAAGGCGATCAAGACCGACCGGGCTCCAGTCCGGCATGCCGTCGCACCTCCGGCCCGGCGGGACTTTGCGCAGCCCCGGATCAAGGCATCCCCTCTCGGTGATCCCGGCGGATCATGACGTACAGATCGACCTGCCACTGCGAGTTGGACGGAACACCGGGCAGAGTGCCGGTATGAACGACGACCGAGGAATGAATCCGGACGGCACCATCCGGCGGGAGGGCTCGCTGAGCCGGGTGCCGGCGGCCTTCGCCCCCGTGGTGGCGGCGGCCCGCGCCCGGATCGCCGAAGCGTTCGGCGCCGCGCGGCTGCACAGCGCGTACATCTACGGCAGCATTCCGCGCGGCACGGCCGTTCCCGGTGTCTCCGATCTGGACCTGCTGCTCGCCCTGCACACCGGGCCCACGGAGGCCGACGAGGCGGCGGCCCGGGCCGTCGAGGCCGGGCTGGACGCCTCGTTCGGCCAGATCGACGGCGTCGGCATCCTGCTGTTCGGCGCCGACACCCTCACCAGCGAACTCGAACGCAATGACCTCGGCTTCTTCCTCGCCTGTCTCTGCACCCCGCTGCTGGGCGAGGACCTCGCCGTACAGCTTCCGCGCTATCGTCCCACCCCGCTGATCGCCCGCGAGACCAACGGCGACCTCTACCTCTCGCTCCCGCGCCGGCAGCGGAGGGCCGCCGAAGCCACCACGGACTCCGAACGCCGAAACCTCAGCCGCGGCGCCGCCCGCCGTATCGTCCGGTCGGGCTTCACCCTGGTCATGCCGCGGTGGGGCGGCTGGACCAGCGATCTGGTGGAGTCCGCCGAGGTGTTCGCCCGCTACTACCCGGAGCGGATCGAGCAGATGCGGGTGGCCGCGCGCACGGGCCGCGCTCCCTCCGCCGACCCGGCCGTCCTCGCGATGCTCATCGACGATCTGGCGCCCTGGCTGGCAGCCGAGTATCTCGCGGTGCACGGCGAGAAGGCCCCACGCCCCTGACCACCACTCCTGTGACCGCACCGGCCCGGCGCAGCAGCGGCCAGCAGGCCACGCCCAGCAGCAGCGCCAGCGGATGGCCCCAGTTGGCGAGGGGGTTGCTGAGTTCGAACAGATCGCGCAGCAGCATCGCACCGACCCCGCCGAGCACCAGCCCCCGGAGCCACGGCGTGAGCAGCCCGGCGAGCGCACCCACGCTCGCCATCAGCCCGAAGCTGATGCCGTAGTCGAGTCTGTGCAGCGAGGACTCCGGCAGATGACCGGCCACCACGGACAGCCCGACCGGGATCTCCGTGGCGAGCGTCGCCGCGACATGACCGAGCAGGAACACACCGGCGGTGCGCCACCCCCCGATGCGGCGTTCCAGGGCGGTCAGCACAAGAGCGAAGCCGAGGACGTACGGGGAGGTGAGCCCGCCGACGACCCACAGGGCACTGGCGGCCAGGACGAGGAGCGGGGTCTCGCCGAGGTGCGCGACATCCGTGCTCGATTCGCGCAGTACGGCGGAGACGGTGTCCGGATCGGCGTACTCCATGAAGAGGGACGTGGCGACGAGCACCAGCAGATACCCGAAGGTGAACGGGGTACCGGTGGGCGTCGGCAGCAGCCGCAGCCACCGGCGGGCCTTGCGATCCGCAGGAACGGCGGGCTCTTCCGTACGGCGCTGACGCGGTATGGCGTCGAGCAGCGGCGCCGAGAGCTCTTCTTCGCGAACCGCCCCGTCCGTACCCTGATGCACCGTGCGAGGCCCCTTTCCGTACCGGCCCCCGAAGCAACGTTCCACCCTCCGTGATCGTCCCTCGCGCCGTCTATGGCGTGAACCACATGAGTCACGTATGAACCGACTCGGGTCCGGTGCTCGATAGAGGGAGTGTGAACCTGTTGCGCCCCCCGGGGGAGGACCGAAATGACGACGACGCGCTGCTGCGTGCCGTCGCGCAGGGGGATACGGCGGCCCTGGCGACGCTCTACGACCGGCACGCCGGCTGGCTGCTCGCCCGGCTCAGCAGACGGTGCGCGGATACCGAGACCGTACGGGAAGTCCTTCAGGACACCTTCGTGACGGCCTGGCGCTCCGCCGGATCGCACCGCGGGGGGCAGATCGGCGGTTGGCTCTGGGTGATCGCCTCGCGCCGGCTGGTGGATGCGCAGCGGGTCCACGCCCGCGCCGATCTCGCCGCACGGGCCGAGGCCGAGCGGGCCGGGAGCAAGAAGTGGGCAGCCGCCGCGCCGTCCGCCGAGGAGCGGGTGCTGGCCGGTCTGGAGTACGGGGATGTGGGCGCCGCACTCGACCGGATCTCGCCGGAGCTGCGCGAGGTCCTGCGCGCGACGGTCATCGACGGGCTGACGACCCGTGAGGCGGCCCGGCTTCTGGACATACCGGAAGGAACGGTCAAGACCCGGGCAATGCGGGCCAGACGCGAGCTGCGCGCCGCGCTGGAACTGCTGGCGCCGGAAGCCGGTCCGCTGGGGGGCACGGCATGAGGGGAGGCGACGGTATGACCCACTGGCATGTGGGCGGAGAACTGGCCGACCGGTACGCAGCCGGTTCGGTGGCGGAGACGGATGCCTGGTCCCTGGAGAAGCACGTGGAGACGTGCGTGGGGTGTGCGGCACGGGTCTCGGCGGCGGTACGGGCACGGCAGGAGGTGGCGGCGCTGCTGGACGGGGTGCGGGCGGGGGTACTGGCCGCGGTGGCGGCGGAAGGGACACCGGAAAGTCGGCCCGTCCGGAGCAACCGGGTCCGTTCCCTCGCGTCCGCAACCGAGGCCGTCCTGAACGATCGCGTCCGCCTTCCCGGGTCCGCCACCCGCACCGGGCGTCTGCTGTGGGCCGCCGGACCCGCACTGCGCGGTGCGTGGCTGCTGGCGCTGGTGCTGGTGGCCGTAGGTGCCCTCACTCTGGCGTACGGGGCCGGGCTCGGCGCGGCCACACGGCCGCTGCTCCTCGTCATCGCGCCGGTGCTGCCGGTCGCCGGGGTCGTCGTCTCCTACGGACGGCACACGGACCCGATGCACGAGATCACCGCCGCCACCCCGTCCGGCGGGCTGCGGCTGCTGCTGACGAGAACCGCCGCGGTGCTCGGCGTGAGCATCCCGGCGCTCACCCTCGCCGGGGCCGCGCTGCCCCCGTCCGCCGGGGGGCCGGGCCCAGCGGCATGGCTGCTGCCGGGGCTGGCGATGACGCTGGCGGCGCTCGCCCTCGGTTCGTATGTCGGCTGCCGTACCGGCGCCTCGTCCGTCGCCGTGGCCTGGGCTGCCGCCGTGCTCCTGCCTGTCTTCGCCGCCTCTCCCCCGGAGATCGGCGAGCCTGCGGCCGAAGCCGCGAAGTACTTCGCAGGGCCCGCCGCACAGGGCGGCTGGGCGGCCGGGGCGCTGGTGTTCGCCGCGCTGCTCGCCGCACGCCGTAGATCCTTCGACCATCTGGAGACGTTGTGAGCGTGAACGCATGAACAGCACCACACTCATGAGCACGGTCAAGGTCAGGAAACTGACCGTGCGGCACCGCAGAACGACCGTGCTCGACGCCGTCGACCTCGACTTCGCACCCGGTGTGCACGGGCTCCTCGGACCGAACGGGGCGGGCAAGACCTCGCTGATCCGGGTGCTCGCGACGGTCGCCGCACCGTCCGGCGGCCGGGTGGAGCTGCTCGGCAACGAGGTCGGTGCGAAGTCCGGCCACCGCAGCCGGGCGGCGGTCCGGCGCAAGCTCGGCTATCTGCCGCAGGAGTTCGGGTACTACCCGGGCTTCACCGTCCGCGAGTTCGTCGCCTATGTGGCCTGGCTCAAGGAGATGGACGCGGCGGCGGTGCCCGCGGCCGTGGAGCTCGCAGTGGCCCGGGTGGGTCTGGCGGACCGGATCGACGCCCCGGTGAAGACCCTGTCGGGCGGGATGGTGCGGCGCGTCGGCATCGCCCAGGCGATCGTCAACGCTCCGGACCTGCTGCTGTTCGATGAGCCGACCGCCGGTCTCGACCCGGAGCAGCGGGTCGAGTTCCGGGCGCTGATACGCGAGCTGGGCAGCACGTCCACCGTGATCGTCTCGACCCATCTGGTCGAGGATGTCGCCGCGGCCTGCACCGATGTGACTCTGATCGAGACGGGCCGGATCGCGTACCGGGGTACGACGCAGGAGCTGACGGCCCTCGGCGGCGCGGGCACCGGAGCGGACGGGCCGGACGGCAACCCGATCGAGCGCGGCTACACCGCTGCGCTGCGGGCGCACCGGGCGGCGGTGGCGCACCGATGACGAACCCCGAAGCACCGGTACGCCGTCGGACGCACACCGCGCTGGGGGCCGAGCTCCGGCGCGGGATCGCCCCCTGGACCGGGCTGGCAGTCGCCCTCACCCTCCTCGTTCCGCTGTGGGGCAAGGCGCCCCAGTGGCAGGGCAGCTGGGGGGAGACGCAGAGCCAGGTGCACACGGCGGCGGCGCTGCTCGGCGGTCCGCTCGTCGCCGCGGCGGCCTGTTGGCAGGGCGGCCGGGAGCACCGCCGCCGCACCGCCGAGCTGCTGCTCTCGGTACCGCGCAGCCGGCTCGCGCAGGTGACGACGGCCGCGGCACCGATCGCGCTGTGGGCGGCGGCCGGGTATCTGTTCGCGCTGGCCGTGGTGTTCGCGGCGACCGCACCGTACACCGGGGCCGGCAGCCCGTCCGTCTCGATCGTCGTCACGGATCTCGGCTTCCTGCTGTCCATCGGTTTCGTGGGCTTCGTCGTCGGCAGGCTGGTGCGGTGGCGGCTGATCGCTCCGCTGTCGGCGGTGTGCGCGTACGTCGTCCAGGGGTTCCCGGGCTATCTGGACACGGCAGCCCGATACCTGAGCCCGGCACAGGAAGTCCGCCTGAACGGATACGTACCGGTCTGGTGGTTCGCCCCGGTTCTGGTGGCGTGGACGGGCGGTATCGCCGCCGCCGTGCTCCTCGGGTACGCGGCGCGGCGGCGCCACCTGGCCGTTGTTCCGCTCGCCCTGGCGATCGCGGCCGGAACATTGATCGCGCACACGGGCGAGGACCTGTTCCGGGACGATCCGGCCGTGGCGCGCAGGGTCTGCACGAAGGCCGCCCCCGGCACACCGCAGATCTGCATGAGAGCCTCCGACGCCTCGGTACTCCCCCAGGCGTCCGAGGCGCTGCAGGGGGTGTTCTCGCGGCTGGAGGGAGTCCCGGGCGCACCGGTCAGATACGTGGACAACGGGTCCGGCCCGAAGGACGGCGAAGCCACTCTCGCCTACGTGACGCGCGGCTGGGGCATCACACGGAACCGGCTGACCGATCCCCGCAGGTACGCCTCGGAAACCGCCTTGGGTCTGGTGAACCGCGACTGCCAGGCCGGCCCGCGTGGGAAGGACCTGAAGAAGGAGGCCGAGCGTGTGGCACGCACGGCCGACGCGGTGCTGAGCTGGCTGACCGGCGAAGACTCGACGTGGTCTCCGGATTCGCGCTATCTCGCCCGTCTCAAGGCCATGCCGGACGCTGACCGCAGGGCCTGGATCGGCCGCTTCCTGGCCACCCCGCAGCGCTGCACGCCCTCGGAGGTCCCGGTCCTGTGAGCCATCGGCCGACCCACGCCGCACTCCCCCTCCTCTATATCCGCTCCCGCGCCCTCCCCCTCACCACCGCCGCCCTGACCTGCATCGTCCTCGTCGCCGCCTGGGCGGCCCACTGGCTGCAGGACCAGCCGCACTTCGACCACACCGCCCGTGTCCCGGTCATCGTGCTGGCCCCGCTGCTCGCCTCCGCCGCGATCGGCACCAGCCTGCACGCGCACAGCGACGAGCTGGACCGGACCGCCGTACGCCGCTGGTGGCCGCGCCGGCTGCTGCATCTGCTCGTACTGACCGTGCTCGCGACCGGGGCGCTCGCGTCGGCGGTCCCCGGGCACCCGGAGGAGTTCGGCGCACCGGGCATGGTGCGCAATGTGCTCGGCGCGACCGGGGTGGCCGCGGCCTCCGCCGCCCTGATCGGTGCCCGGCTGAGCTGGCTGCCGATGACGGTCTACGGCGGCGCCGTCTATCTGGCGGCTCCCCACACCCCGGGCGGCGCAGCGGCGGTGTGGGCCTGGCCGATGCAGCCGGGTCCGCAGGGTGCGGCGTGGGCGGTGGCCCTGACGGCGTACGTGATCGGGGCGGCCCTCCTCGCGGTGCGCGGCGCGCGCCCGGAGAGCGCGTAACCCTGGACGTTCCACGCCCCCAGAGCGCGTAACTCTCGTCCGTCGCACGCCCCGGGCCGCACAACGGTGCACGCTCCCCCGGACGGATCGGGTGGAACGGGCGGATCCGGCAATGCGCTGGCCCCCGACCGCGCCGAGCGGCCAGGATGGCGGTGAACCTGTCCGCCATCCACCGGAGACTCGCACCATGCCCGACATCCACGGCCCCGACACCCTCGCCCCCGTCACGCTCGACCGCCGCGAAGGCCCTTACGGCGAGGTCGTTCTGCGGGAGCGGGGGGACGACTTCGAGATCATCGCCAACGGGTGCTTTCTGATGGACACCTCCGACGGGCGTTCCGAGCGGCTGCTGATCGACGCGGCGCTGGCCGCGCTGCCGGCCGACCGGGAGGCACCGTCGGTGCTCATCGGGGGTCTCGGGGTGGGGTTCTCGCTCGTCCGGGCCGCCGCCGAGCCGCGGTGGGGGCGGATCGCCGTCGTCGAGCGGGAGCAGGCGATCGTGGACTGGCATCTGGAGGGGCCGTTGGCCGGGATCTCCGGTGCGGCGCTCGCCGATCCGCGGACCGCGATCCTGACGACGGATCTCATTTCGTACCTGCGCACGACTACGGACCGTTACGACGCCCTGTGCCTGGACATCGACAACGGACCGGACTGGACAGTCACAGAGGACAACACGAGCCTGTACTCCCCCGCCGGTCTGGCGGACTGCCGGGAGCGACTGACGCCGGGCGGCGTTCTCGCGGTGTGGTCCGCCCAACCATCCGCCGAGTTCGAACAGGCTTTGCAGAATGCCGGATTCAGTGGGGTTAGGACGGAAGAGGTAAGTGTTGCCCGAGGTGTTCCCGACGTGGTGCATCTCGCACTTCGGACGGGCTGAGAGCCCCCACCGGGTATCCGTGGCCCCCGGACGCCCGGGGGCCAAGCGTCACAAGGCCGACACTCCGCCACTTCGTCGCGCCGAAGCCGTTACACCCTGCGTAGCCGAGAGCAGTCCGCTGCCTTTACGCTGCTGACCGGTAACGGGGATCACCCACGAAATCCACAAGCGAAGACCGTGCGTCCGGGGGAATGGCCCCCGTGAGAGCGGGCAGGGGCGGGGCGATGGAACAGACACACACCACCCACAACGGTGTCGCGGCCACGCCGGGCGCGCAGCGCCGGGTGCTGGTGGTCGAGGACGACGCCACAATCGTCGATGCCATTTCCGCCCGGCTGCGGGCCGAGGGCTTTCTGGTGCAGACCGCACTCGACGGACCCGCGGCCGTGGACGCGGCCGAGGCATGGCAGCCCGATCTGATGGTGCTCGACATCATGCTCCCCGGCTTCGACGGCCTGGAGGTCTGCCGCCGTGTGCAGGCCCAGCGGCCGGTGCCGGTACTGATGCTGACCGCCAGGGACGACGAGACCGACATGCTGGTCGGCCTCGGGGTCGGCGCCGACGACTACATGACCAAGCCGTTCTCGATGCGCGAGCTGGCGGCCCGGGTACACGTCCTGCTGCGCCGGGTCGAGCGTGCGGCACTGGCCGCGGTGACGCCGCGCAGCGGCATACTGCGCCTCGGCGAGCTGGAGATCGATCACGCGCAGCGCCGGGTCCGGGTGCGCGCCGAAGACGTCCACCTCACGCCGACCGAGTTCGATCTGCTGGTCTGCCTGGCCAACACCCCGCGTGCGGTGCTCTCCCGGGAGCAGCTGCTGGCCGAGGTCTGGGACTGGGCGGACGCCTCCGGCACCCGTACCGTCGACAGCCACATCAAGGCGCTGCGCCGGAAGATCGGTGCGGAGCGGATCCGTACCGTGCACGGTGTCGGCTACGCCCTGGAGACCCCGGCACCATGACCCGGCCCGGTTCCGGACTGCGCCCTTTCTCGGTCAAGGCCAAGCTGGGCACGCTCGTGGTGGTCTCCGTGTTCATCACCACCGGGCTGCTGATGGTGGCCGTGCGCACCAGGACCGAACTGCGCTTCATCACGGTGTTCTCGGTGATCGCGACCCTGTTGATCACCCAGTTCGTGGCGCACGGTCTGACTGCGCCGCTCGACGAGATGACGACCGTGGCCCGGTCGATATCGCACGGTGACTACACCAGACGGGTGAGCGGCGCCGACCGGCGTGACGAGCTCGGCGATCTGGCCCAGACGATCAACCGCATGGCGGACGATCTGGAGGCCGTGGACCGGCACCGGAAGGAGCTGGTGGCCAATGTGTCGCATGAGCTACGAACACCCATCGCGGCGCTGAGAGCCGTGCTGGAGAACGTCGTGGACGGGGTGTCCTCGGCCGATCCGGAGACGATGCGCACGGCCCTGAAGCAGACCGAGCGGCTCGGCAGGCTGGTGGAGACGCTGCTGGACCTGTCCCGCCTGGACAGCGGGGTGGTCACGCTGAAGGCCCGCCGTTTCGAGGTGTGGCCGTATCTGTCGGGTGTGCTGAAGGAGGCGAACCTCGCCGCCTCGCACCGCCGGCTGTCCTCCGGCTCCGGGAATCACACCCGCAAGGACGTACATCTGCATCTGGATGTGTCGCCGCCCGAGCTGACCGCGCACGCGGATGCGGAACGCCTGCACCAGGTCGTGGCCAATCTGATCGACAACGCTGTCAAGCACAGCCCGCCGCACGGCCGGGTCACCGTGCTGGCCCGGCGCGGGGCCGGACCGGAATCCCTGGCACTGGAGGTCCTGGACGAGGGCCCGGGCATTCCTGAGTCCGAGCGGCACCGCGTCTTCGAGCGTTTCAACCGCGGCGAGGTGCCGTCCCCGCACGGTCCGGGCAGCGACGGCGGTACGGGCCTGGGCCTGGCGATCGCCCGCTGGGCGGTGGATCTGCACGGCGGACGGATCGGCGTGGCCGAATCCGCTCGCGGTTGCCGCATCCAGGTCACTCTTCCGGGGATCCGGCAACCGCGAGGCTGACATAGGGTTCGAACCGGAAGGGCACGTTCTACGTGTTCTGTTCAGGGGGTACGGTCCAGGGGGCCGTAGCCGCGGTCCCGCGTACCCGAAGCGAAGCGGAACCATGCCTGTTTCCCGCCATTTCCTGCGCCGAAACCCGTCTTCCGATGTGACTTGCACGACGAAGACCGGCCCGGCCTGCATGGAACGGCTGGGGAGGCGTAGCCTTGATTTCCGCTGTCCATCACCTTGTGAAGCGGAAGAGGGCGGTTGCCGCCGTGTCGTCTCAGTCCCCCAGTAACTCGAGCATCTCGACCGACCAAGCCAGCCCGGGTACGAACCCGGCTGCAGCTTTCGGCCCCAATGAGTGGCTCGTCGACGAGATCTACCAGCAGTACCTCCAGGATCCCAGTTCGGTCGATCGCGCCTGGTGGGACTTCTTCGCCGACTACAAGCCGGGTACGTCCGGCACGGCGGACAAGCCCGTTCCCGGCGCCGCAGCCGCGGGGGCTGCGGTGACCCCGGCCCCGGCCGCCACCACGCCCCAGGCCGCTCCGGCGCAGGTCCCGGCTCCGGCCGCGAAGGCCCCCGCGCCCGCGGCTCCGGCGCCCGTACAGGCCGCTCCCGCCGCCGCTGCTCCGGCAGCCCCGGCGAAGGCCGCGCCGGCTCCGGCTCCGGCTCCGGCTGCGAAGGCCGCCGCTCCTGCGCCGGCCAAGCCCGCCGCGGCTGAGGCCACCGAGGCCGCGGCCGGCCCCGAGTACGTGACGCTGCGCGGTCCGTCGGCCGCCGTCGCGAAGAACATGAACGCCTCGCTGGAGCTGCCGACGGCCACGTCCGTCCGCGCCGTTCCGGTGAAGCTGCTCTTCGACAACCGCATCGTCATCAACAACCACCTCAAGCGCGCCCGGGGCGGGAAGATCTCCTTCACGCACCTCATCGGGTACGCGATGGTGCAGGCCCTCAAGGCCATGCCGGCGATGAACCACTCCTTCGCGCTGAAGGACGGCAAGCCGACCCTGGTCAAGCCGGACCACGTCAACCTCGGTCTGGCCATCGACCTGGTGAAGCCGAACGGCGACCGCCAGCTGGTCGTCGCGGCCATCAAGAAGGCCGAGACGCTCAACTTCTTCGAGTTCTGGCAGGCCTACGAGGACATCGTCCGCCGCGCCCGCAACGGCAAGCTCGGCATGGACGACTTCACCGGAGTCACCGCCTCGCTGACCAACCCCGGCGGCATCGGCACCGTGCACTCGGTGCCCCGTCTGATGCCCGGACAGGGCCTCATCATGGGCGTCGGCGCGATGGACTACCCGGCAGAGTTCCAGGGCACCTCTCAGGACACCCTGAACAAGCTGGGCATCTCCAAGGTCATGACGCTGACCTCGACGTACGACCACCGGGTCATCCAGGGCGCCGCCTCCGGCGAGTTCCTGCGGATCGTCGCCCAGCTCCTCCTCGGCGAGAACGAGTTCTACGACGAGATCTTCAAGGCGCTTCGCATCCCGTACGAGCCGGTCCGCTGGCTCACGGACATCGACGCCTCGCACGACAACGACGTCACCAAGGCCGCGCGGGTCTTCGAGCTGATCCACTCCTACCGGGTCCGCGGCCATGTCATGGCCGACACCGACCCGCTGGAGTACCGCCAGCGCAAGCACCCCGACCTGGACATCACCGAGCACGGCCTCACCCTGTGGGACCTGGAGCGGGACTTCGCGGTCGGCGGTTTCGCCGGCAAGTCGATGATGAAGCTCCGCGACATCCTCGGTGTGCTGCGAGAGTCGTACTGCCGTACCACCGGCATCGAGTTCATGCACATCCAGGACCCGAAGCAGCGCAAGTGGATCCAGGACCGGGTGGAGCGCACGCGCACCCAGCAGCCCGAGCGCGAGGAGCAGCTGCGCATCCTGCGCCGGCTGAACGCCGCCGAGGCGTTCGAGACGTTCCTGCAGACCAAGTACGTCGGCCAGAAGCGGTTCTCGCTGGAGGGCGGCGAGTCCGTCATCCCGCTGCTCGACGCGGTCATCGACTCCGCCGCCGAGGCCCGCCTCGACGAGGTCGTCATCGGCATGGCCCACCGCGGCCGGCTGAACGTGCTGGCGAATATCGTCGGCAAGTCCTACGCGCAGATCTTCCGCGAGTTCGAGGGCAACCTCGACCCCCGGTCGATGCACGGCTCCGGCGACGTGAAGTACCACCTGGGCGCCGAGGGCACCTTCACCGGCCTGGACGGCGAGCAGATCAAGGTCTCGCTGGCCGCCAACCCCTCGCACCTGGAGGCGGTCGACCCGGTCCTGGAGGGCATCGCCCGCGCCAAGCAGGACATCATCAACAAGGGCGGCACGGACTTCACGGTCCTGCCCGTCGCGCTCCACGGCGACGCGGCCTTCGCGGGCCAGGGCGTCGTCGCCGAGACGCTCAACATGTCGCAGCTGCGCGGCTACCGCACCGGCGGCACCGTGCACGTGGTGATCAACAACCAGGTCGGCTTCACCGCCGCCCCGGAGTCCTCGCGCTCCTCGATGTACGCCACGGACGTGGCGCGCATGATCGAGGCGCCGATCATCCACGTCAACGGTGACGACCCCGAGGCCGTCGTCCGTGTCGCGCGCCTGGCCTTCGAGTTCCGGCAGGCGTTCAACAAGGACGTCGTGATCGACCTCATCTGCTACCGCCGCCGCGGTCACAACGAGGGCGACAACCCGGAGTTCACCAACCCGCAGATGTACACCCTGATCGACAAGAAGCGCTCGGTGCGCAAGCTCTACACCGAGTCCCTCATCGGTCGTGGCGACATCACGCTGGAAGAGGCCGAGCAGGCGCTGCAGGACTTCCAGGGCCAGCTGGAGAAGGTCTTCGCGGAGGTCCGCGAGGCCACCTCGCTGCCGGCTCCGGCACACGCCCCCGAGGTCCAGCCCGAGTTCCCGGTCGCCGTGACCACCGCGGTCTCCCAGGAGGTCGTGAAGGTCATCGCGGAGTCCCAGGTCAACATCCCCGACCGGATCACCGTCCACCCCCGTCTGATGCCGCAGATGCAGCGTCGCGCGGCCTCGGTGGAGAGCGGCACGATCGACTGGGGCATGGGCGAGACCCTGGCCATCGGTTCGCTGCTGATGGAGGGCACCCCGGTCCGGCTCGCCGGCCAGGACACCCGCCGCGGCACCTTCGGCCAGCGTCACGCGGTCCTCGTCGACCAGGTGACCGGCGAGGACTACACCCCGCTGCTCTACCTCTCCGACGACCAGGCCCGTTACAACGTCTACGACTCGCTCCTCAGCGAGTACGCGGCGATGGGCTTCGAGTACGGCTACTCGCTGGCCCGTCCGGAGTCGCTGGTCATCTGGGAGGCCCAGTTCGGTGACTTCGTCAACGGCGCGCAGACCGTCGTCGACGAGTTCATCTCCTCGGCCGAGCAGAAGTGGGGCCAGACCTCCGGCGTCACGCTGCTGCTGCCGCACGGCTACGAGGGCCAGGGGCCGGACCACTCGTCCGCCCGCCCGGAGCGCTTCCTGCAGCTGTGCGCGCAGAACAACATGACGGTCGCCATGCCGACGCTCCCGTCGAACTACTTCCACCTCCTGCGGTGGCAGGTGCACAACCCGCACCACAAGCCGCTGGTCGTCTTCACCCCGAAGTCGATGCTCCGCCTCAAGGCGGCCGCGTCGAAGGCGGAGGAGTTCACCACCGGCGGCTTCCGCCCGGTGATCGGCGACGACTCGGTCGACCCGAACGCGGTGCGCAAGGTCGTCTTCTGCGCCGGCAAGGTCTACTACGACCTGGAGGCGGAGCGCGAGAAGCGCGGCGCCACGGACACTGAAGCTGCCAACACGGCGATTATCCGTCTGGAGCGCCTGTACCCGCTGCCGGGTGCCGAGCTCCAGGCCGAGATCGCCAAGTACCCGAACGCCGAGAAGTACCTGTGGGCTCAGGAGGAGCCGGCCAACCAGGGTGCCTGGCCGTTCATCGCCCTGAACCTGATCGACCACCTGGACCTGGCCGTCGGCGCCGACGTCCCGCACGGTGAGCGCCTGCGCCGCATCTCGCGGCCGCACGGTTCGTCCCCGGCGGTCGGCTCGGCCAAGCGCCACCAGGCCGAGCAGGCACAGCTGGTCGCCGAGGTCTTCGAGGCCTGACGCTTCGAGACCTGACCGGTCGCTGTACGCACGACGAGGGGCCCGGTTCCGCGAGTTGATCGCGGGGCCGGGCCCTTCGTCGTGCATACGGTGGGCTTCGGACCACCTGAGTGCTTCAGACCATCTGAATGCTTCAGATCATCTGCGGTTCGAAGTCCCAGTACGGACGGTTGCGGGAGCGCGCCGAGACCGTGTGGACGTGCTGCTCGCCCAGGGTCGCCGCCAGGTCGCCCAGCGCCTCCGTCTCGACCTTGTCCGCACGCTGCAGATCCCGGAGACCGCGCAGGTCCGCGGCGTGCGCGATCCGGGCGGACAGGGTCAGCGGATGGGTCCGGCCGAGGACCTCGACGGCCCGGGTGATGACCGAGTCCGTCAGTGCGGCGGCGGATTCCGGATCGCCCACCAGGTTGCGCAGCGCCGAGGCGTTGATCGCGCAGCCCAGCGTCCAGGGGTGGTTCTCGCCCACGGCCCGCGTCATGTCGGCGAGCGCCTCCTCCAGGAGGGTGTGCGCGTGGTCCCGCTCGCCCACGTTGCGCAGGATCAGGGCATGGTTGGCCCGGGTCCCCGCCACATACGGGTGTTTCTCGCCGAGCATGTCCACATAGCCGGCGACGACCTTCTCGCTTATGTCCCTGGCCCGGTCGATGTCGGCGTGCTCACGGGCGAAGCAGCTCTGGCTGGCCGCGAACATCATCGTCAGGGGGTCGTCCTCGCCCAGCACACGCTCGGATCGTTCGAGAACCCGGGTAAACAGGGCCGCGGCCTTGGCTCGCTCCCCCGAGCGGTACTGGCACAGCGCGAGATTGTGCTCGGCGCGCAGGGTCTGCGGGTTGTCGGAGCCCATGACCAGCCGGTGCACCCTGGCGCTCTGGTTCTGGAGCGACAGGGCGTCGCCGTACCGGCCCAGCAGGCGCAGGTCGGTGGCGTAGTTGATCTCGGAATAGAGCGTCCAGCTGTGGCGCGGTCGCAACAGTCGGCGCCGGGCCTCCAGGGTGCGTTGGTTGAGCTCGAGCGCCTCCTCGTACCGGCCCAGCAGACGCATCGAAGTGCCCAGGTTGTTCTGGGCGTTGAGCGTGCGTGAATCCTGGTCGCCCAGCAGTTCGCGGTAGGCGCCGAGGATCCAGCTGGAGATGTTCAGCGCCTCGTCGTACCGGCCCAGGCCCCGCAGGTCGGCGGCGAGGCCGCTGGCGGCGCGCAGGTGTTCCAGGTCCTGCGGGCCGCGTTCGGCGCGCAGATGGTCGACGGCGGCCCGTTCGATGGCCTCCGTACCGGCGTAGTCGCCGACAGCCCGCAGCAGGTTGGCGTAGTGGTAACGGAGGTCCCAGACTCTGGAGTAGTCCTCGCCGAGGAGTTCCCGCCAGGCCTCCATGGCCCGTGCGCCCAGCTTGATGCCGGCCCGGTACTCCCCGGAGAGGTACATGTAGCGCAGGCAGTTGAGTACCAGGCTCTGCACTCCCGGGTCGGTGCTCTTGAGTACGTCGGCCCATTTCAGGTGCGGGGTGATCTCGGCGTAGGCGGGCCACAGACGGGTGTCGGTGGGCCGGCCGGGGTCCGCGGCCGCGAGGGCTCGGCGGACCACGTTGATGAACTCCTGACGGTCCCGCTCCGGCATGTCCTTGCCGATGATCTGGTGGACCATGCGGTGCATGTAGAGCGATTCGCCGGACGACGCCTCGTCGGCCACCGATTCGTGGGACTCCAGGCGGACCACGGAGTACTGGCGGAGCTGGCCGATCGCCCTGTTCCACAGCAGCGGGTCGTTCATCAGGCCGGAGAGCTGTTCCGGCAGTTCGCCGGGGGGCATTTCCTTCAGCAGCCGTACGGGGATGGAGCCGGGTGCGAAGAAGCTGCACAGGCGCAGCAGGTCGACGGACTCGGGGACGGTGTCCCTGAGCTTGTTCAGCAGTATCGACCAGGCGGTCTGGAAGGCGAGCGGGAAGTCCGCGGAGACCTTGACGACGTCCTGGTCGATGCCGCCTTCGAGGAGCTCGATGTACTCCTCGACCGACATGTCGGAGTCGTTGAGCCAGCCGGCGGTCTGATCGAGGAGCAGCGGGAGGTCTTCGAGTGCGTCGGCGAGCTGGTCGGCCTCGGCCGGGGCCAGGCGCGGGGCCCGGCGGCGGATGAAGGCGACCGACTCCTCGCGGTCGTAGACCGGGACCTCGACGAGGTTGCTGTTGTGCTCGCTCCACTCAGGGTTGCGGGAGGTGATCAGGACGTGTCCGGGGCCGGTCGGCACCAGGTCCCAGATGTGTTCGGGTTCGTCGGCGCCGTCGAGGACGAGGAGCCAGTGGGAGTGCGGTTCGCCGCGGCGCAGTGCATCGCGTACCGCGCGCAGCCGCTCGCCGTACTCGGCACCGGTGGACAGGCCCAGTTCGGGGGCGAGTTCGGCGAGTTTCTGGCGGTAGAGGGCGCGGCGGTCGGCGGGCACCCACCACACGACGTCGTACTCGGAGCCGAAGCGGTAGACATACTCGGCGGCCAGCTGGGTCTTGCCTACGCCGGACATGCCGTGCAGGGTCACGACGCCGGCTCCGGGTCCGGCGTCCTGGAGGGCCCGGTACGCCTTGCTGAGCAGTTCCTCACGGCCGGTGAACCGGGTGTTGCGGCGTGGCACCCCGCCCCACACCTCGGGGGTGTCGGCCGGATACCGGGTCCCCGGCCTGGCATCGACGGGCTCGGGGAGCGGGTCGGTGGGCAGGCCCAGGCGTACAAGGAGGCGCCGTTCGGCCTCGTCGGCGCCGACGTTGGTCAGGTCGGCGGCGGCGAAGACCGAGGTGGCGCCGGGCAGCGCGGAGGTGGTGACACAGACGGCGGCGAAGCGGTCGGGGTCGGCGGCGACGACCTCGCGCAGGGCCCTGTTCCACTCCTCGTGGCTGCGCGGTCCGAGCTGGAAGTACCAGTCGCTGAGGATCACCAGGACACGGCCGCGCGACAGTGTCAGATCCCGCAGCGACTCCTCCAGCGGAACCTCCACCGGGGGGTCCCAGCGCTGCTGGACGACCGTCACCCCACGCCGCTCCAGACGGTCTGCGGTCCACGCCGCCCAGGCGCGGTTGAAACCGGCGAAACTGATGGTGACGGTCTGCGCCCCGGCTGCTCCAACTTGCTTACGCGTTCCGGGCATTCAACCATCTCCCTGCCTAGATACGGGCCTTGTCAAGATACACCGGAGCATGGTCGCTCCGATCGATACCACGCGGTCGCTCACTGCCTTCGCGAGCCGTTCCTCTGCTGCCATATCACCTTGGCGGTGGCCACGTACGCCTCCGCGCGCGCGAGATGACCCGTGGGGGGCGGACAATCGTCCAGACGGTGGTAGAGCGCGATCATCTCGTCGACCAGCACGCGGCCTTCGCGGGTCAGTGCCGCCGATCCGGCCAGCACGGGCATTACGGCCCCGACCTGTTCGCGGCAGCGGGCGTGCTCGGCCCAGGCGAGGTCTCGGTGGGTGACGCGCTGCGCACTGAGCGCGAACCGCTGCCAGTAGTCGGCCAGCGCGATGTGCGAGTAGGCGCCCTGGAGCAGGCCGTCGAAGGGCCTGGGGTCGGAGCGCCAGGGGGCGAAGTGGCGTGGTGTCGCGTCCTCGTGATGCAGCGGTACGAGGGAGCCGAGCGCGGCCAGTTTGGTGTGCTGGAGTTCGTGGACGAGGGTCGAGGCGAAGTAGGCGGGAGTGGCGGGTTTGCTGCTGAGGACGGCGCCGAACGCCTCGCGCCTGGTGCCGCTGCAGTGCGCCACACCGTCGCCGAGGGGCCCGGAGCCGGGTGGCGGTCCGAGCGGCACCAGGCAGCGCAGCAGGACGGCCGCTTCGGTGAGGCGGTGTTCGCCGCCGATGCGGAGCAGGGGCTCGATTCCGGCCCAGGACTCGGCCCAGGCCTTGCGTTCGTGATCGTCGATGTGGGTTGCGGCGCTCAGTCCGTGGCGCCGGAGTCCGCCGCCCTCGGTGCGGTACGGGTCGACGTCGTCCATGGGTACAGGTCCGGTGCCCGGCAGTACGGCGGGCAGGGCGAGCACGGGCAGCCAGCGCGGGTCGGCGGAGCAGGCCGTGCCGTCCTGTTGCGTATGCACGGTGATCAGCGGTCGGCCATCGGCCTCGAATACCGTCAATTCCCCTTCGGCGAAGACGATGTCGGCCGAGCCCGAGGCCGTGCGGACGGCGCCCAGGGTGGGCAGTGACAGAAGTCCGTCGTGTGCGGTGAGCCGGGTCGTGAACGCGACTCCCGCGCGGATCGCGGCCGCGGCGGTGAGAGCGCTCAAGTGGTCCATATCGGCCTTGAGTTCGATCCCGGGGGTACTGCCGGAGAGGCCGCGCAGGCAGCGTTGCGCCCAGGGGCCCGTGAAGGGGTGGAGCAGGACGGTGCGCACGGCGGCCCGGTCGGCACGCTCGGACGATTCCAGCAGTACCCAGTCCTGGTGCAGCCGGTCGAGTGCCTGAGGGGGGCAGACGGTCGTGGGGGCGGCCTCGGCCGCGTCGAGCAGGGCGCGCAAAAGAAGAAGCCGGCGGGTGTCCTGGTCGCGTACGAGGACGCGGAGGGTGTCGGAGTCGCCCTCCGTGCGGCCGAGTTGGCGCAGCATGCGATCCGGGAGCAAGGGGTTCGGTGGGGGGATCATCGGTGTGCTCCTGCGGTTGCGTCGGACAGCCGGTCCGCGATGTGACGCACCAGCCGTTCGAGATCGGCGCAGTAGACGGACGGGTTGGTGAAGCCGTTGTCTGCGCGGTAGCGGTGTGCGTAGTGGCCGGCGCCGCAGACGGTCAGCAGCGGGCAGGCGCGGCAGGCGGCGGCGAGCGCGTCGGCGCCCGCCTGGCGGGCGGCGACGCCGGGGTGGCCCAGGGCGTCGTCGAAGGTGTGGCGGAAGACGTCGAGCCCGGTGGCGGCGGCCGTGTCGTAGGCGGACTTGAGGGAGTCCACCTGCTCGATCGAGCCGTCGGTCTCGACCACGATCGCGTTGACGGGGTCGAGGCCGAGGGATTCCGTGGCGGCGGGCAGGCCCAGCAGCAGGGCGATGCACTCCTCGAAGAGCCGCACCCGGGTCTCCCGGTGTGCGGCCGGCCACCAGCGGTCGAAGACGGTGATGAGCCAGTCGCCGTACGGGGCCGGGCGGCCCGAGCCCGGCCCCGCGGGGGCCGTTCCCGCGCCGGGAAGGCCCGGCGGGGGATTCGTCCAGTTGCCGTGCGGCAGCAGCAGGTCCAGGGCCGGTGGGCGCAGGGCGAGCAGCGACTCATACATCTCTACCGGGTCGGTCCGCGGGTCGACGACGGTGAGGATGCCCGCGTACGCGTCGGGGTGCCGTTCGGCGAGGAGCCGGGCGCCGCGCGAGGCGGCGGGCCATGAGGGTCGTCCCGCGTGGTCGGTGCGCAGGGTGTTGTGGGCGGCCAGACCGCCGTCGAGGCTGATGCCTATGCGTATGCCGTGCCGGGCGAGGGCGGCGATGCGGGCGTCGGTGAGCAGGGTGGCATTGGTCTGCACGGTGGTGTGGACGGTGCAGTGCGCGGGCACCACGTCGCGTACCCGGTCGGCGAGGGCGGCCAGCCGGTCCACGCCCGCGAGAAGGGGTTCGCCACCGTGCAGGACGAGGGCGACGTCGCGCAGTCCGTGGGCCGCGGCGTGTTCGGCGATCCGGTCCGCGGTGCGCTCCAGGACGGCGGGTGCGGCGGCGGCCGGGCGGGCGCGCCAGGTGCGGTCGGGGCCCTCGTAGAGGTAGCAGTAGCGGCAGGCCAGATTGCACCGGCCGTGCACCTTGACGATGAACTGCCCGAAGGGGACCGGGAGTCGGCCGGCGGCACTGGTGTCCACGCGCCGGGGTGTGCGCGGCGTCGCCTGTCGAGACACTCCGGCACCCCCGTGCTGCATGTCTGCCGGGACGGCCCCCGTCGCCGGCCCGAGGCGAGTATCCCAGGCCTGCCGTGCGGGCAAACCCGTCCCGGGCCAGGATGTCCTGTTCAACCGGGCCCCGGACCGAAATCCTCCGGCTCCGGCCCCGTCCTGAGGAACCGCGTGGCTCCCCGCCTCAGAAGGCGCTGTTGAATCCCCACAGCATTTCCCGCGGCTGCTCGGCCCGGCCGCACAGATCCGCGACCACCTCGCTGAGCACCGGGTGGTCCAGTGTCCGCAGCGCCTCCAGATCGAGTTCCAGCAGATCCGGCAGCGCGTCCGGCCCGCCGGACGACCCACCGCCCGACCCGCCGTTGCCTGTCGACTCGCTCATCACGCCTCCCCGTAACACGTACTGCCGCATCGGGCCCGCGGTCACTCGCTCGCCGTTGAGCGCGTCCCGCCGAGCCCGTGTCCCTGACACACGTACATCTACTCGCGTTGCGATGACACCCGTGCGGTCTCACCCGCACCGGTCACCTCTGTACCGATGCCCCGCACAGTCCGGCATACGCCTGTGTGGGCATGCCGTCGACCGGCGTCGGTCGTACGCCGGTCGTACTTGGCGCACATCTCCCGGAAGACATCACACCGGGGTCGCCGTCCGGACGGACCGCCCGATCGCTCCCGCCCGGCACTCAGCGCTCCAACTCGGCCAGCCGCTCGGCGGTCGCCTCGCCCGCCGCGCCGCCGCCGTCCGGCAGTTTGCGCCATTCCTGGCGGGCCGCCCGGTATGCCTCGCGTGCGGCCCGGGGACGGCCCGCCCTCTCGTATGTCATACCCCGCCAGTGGTTGGCCGTACCACCCAACTCGACCGCCTGCCGGACCTGTTGTGAACTTTCCAGCTGCGCTTCCGCCGCGCCGGCCGCTTCGGCCGCGCCCCGGAACGCCTCGGCCGCCTCGTCGAGCCGGGCCGGACGGTTCAGCACCCGGGAGGCGTCGAGGTGGGACAGGCCCAGTTCCAGCCAGCAGCGCGCCGCGGTCAGCGGGTCGGTCGCCTCCTGGGCCGCGAGCCCGAAGAGATGCTCGGCCTCCCGCAGATCGACCCGGTCCTCGGTGGCCCGGTGCCGCAGCATCAGCGCCCGCCCCAGCATCAGCAGCCGCTCGGCCTGGCGCGCGCTGCCCGCCGCCGTCTCCGTACGGCAGTCGCGCAACACCCGCACCGCGGCACCGATGTGTGCGCGGCCGTCGGGCAGTTGGGCGCGGCGCAGCAGGATGCCGCCCCATTCGGCGAGCAGATCGGCGTGAGCCTGCGAGTCGCGCGGAACGCCGCGGGCGGCGCGGGCGAACCAGTCGGCGGCGTCCACGAGTTCATCCGGGTTCCCGGTGTGTTCGTAACGGGCGACACGGACTCGGGCGGCCCGGGTCTGGAGGAGGGCGCGCAGCCGCTGTTCCCGTACGGTCGCCAGGGCCTGTTCGATCAGGGTCGCCGCCTCGTCCGGCTCCTCGCCGGAGGCGAGCAGGGCGTCCACCAGATCCAGCAGGATGCGCACCTCGGTGCCCATGGTGTGCCGGCCGCCGCCCTGCTCGAACGCCGTGCGCAAGGAGCGCGCCGCCTGACCGGCATACACCCGGGACTGTTCGGTGTCGACGGTGGCCCCGGCCAGTCTCAGCAGGGTCCGGCCGTGCGCCAGTGGCAGGGCGGCGGGCCGGTTCTCCTGGTCGGGCCAGACGTCGGCGAACGCCTCCAGCATGCCGTACGCGGCCTGCAGCAGGGCGGTGTCGCCGTCGAGCCGCCACTGGGCCTCCAGGGCCCGGACCCGCTCCAGCGTGAGCCGGAGGGCCTCGGCGGGATCCAGGCCGGGGGCCGAGCAGGCGGCCGTGTACTCGCGGTCGGCGCGCCGCAGCAGCTCCAGTGCGCCGCGCCGGTCGCCGCGCCGCCGCCGGTCGTCGGCCGCGGCGTGCAACACCTTCGCCAGTACGGCCCGTTCGCGCGCCGCCCCGGGGTGCGCGGCGGCCTGTTCGGCGGCGTACTCGGCCTCGCGGAGCAGTTCGGCGTCGCCCTGGACCTCCCACAGCCGCAGGACGCAGCGCGAGTACTCCGCCCACAGTTCGGGGTCGGCGCCCGGCCGCTCCTCGCGCTCGGTGGCCCCCCGCAGCAGCTGCACGGCATCGATCAGGTACTGCACCATGCTGTCCGATTCGAAGTGCCGCACGAGGACGCGGGCGCTCTCCACCGCCGCGTTCGGCGTCTGGACGGGGCTCCGGTAGCCGTCCCGGTCGGTCTGGATGACGAACTGCTCGGGCAGGGGCATGAAACGCTCCAGTACGCGGACCGCGACCTCGGCGAAGGGATGGGGGGCGCGCGACCCGCCGCTTGCGCCGCTCTCCCCGTTCTCGTCACCCTCTTCGGTCTCCCCGTCGGGCGCGCCGTTCTCCCTGGTGTCCGTGGTGCGGGTGGACCGCGACGATCCGTCCCTGCCCTCTCCGAGCTGGGCGAAGGCGAGGGCAGGGAAGTTCGGCCCGCCCTTCCCGAATCGCTGCTCGATGTACTGCGAACAGTGCTTGAGTACGAGCAGCGCCTCGTCCCGGCCCAGCGGACCGAGCAGCGCTTCCCGGACTCCGGGCGCGAACTCGTACCACTGGCCGCCGTCGTGACCGCCGTCCTCGGCCTTGCTCCGCGTCAGCAGTCCGCTCAGCAGTACCTCGGCGAGTTCGGACGGGCCGGAGTGGGGCAGCATCGTGCGCTGCACCAGCTGCATCACGGGCAGATACAGCGGAGCCGCCGCGAGGTAGACGGCCAGCTGTCCGGCGACCGGGGAGGCCGCGGAACGGAAGCGGCTGACCAGTTGGAGCGAGGACAGCCCGTCGCCGGGGCGCTGCGCGGCCGCCGCGGGCTGATCGGCCCGTACCCAGCCGACGGCTCCGGAGATCCGCCCCGCGCCGGTGCCGGAGAGCAGCCTCGCCCAGGCCGCCAACGCACCTTCCACCGGCGGAAGTACGGGAATCGCGAGGGCGCCCGGGTGCACGGCGGGCCCCGTTCCGGCGTGCTCCGTGACCTTCAGTACGGCGGCGCCGCCGGGCCCGTCACCCCGGGACAGCGAACCGTAGGTGACCGGCAGCCTGGTGCGGTTCCACATCCGCTGCGGCAGGGGCTGGAGCACGGCGGCCGGGGCCTGTCCGGCCAGCTGGTGCAGCAGCCGGTGGGCCCGGCCGCTGTGCCAGAGCGGACCGGCACAGTCGCTGACGAGGACGGTGACACGACGGCCTGTCGGATCGCTCAGCCGGTCCGCGGAGTTCAGTGGTGCGGCGGCCGGATCGGGGCTGCGGCTCACCGCGGCCGCACCGTCGGGCCCCTGATGCAGATAGCGCACCTGGACATCCCGGAAGGCACCCAACTGCCCGAAGATGTCCTGCAGTTCGCCGAACATCCGGTCCCACACCAGCATCGAGGACGAGGCGTCCATGACGCACTGCAGCAGCGCCTCGCCCCGGGAAGCACCGCGGAACACCGGCATGATCATCCCACCGGCACGGGCGCTGAGCTCCGCGGTCGCCGTCTCGTCGAGCGTGCGGCGCAGCGGGGGCGCGGCCGGGCGGTAGCGCTGCAACGGGCGCAGGGCTCGCTGGAGTTCGAGCGGCGCCGGGAGGGCTGGGGCGGCTGGTACGCCGACGGTGAGCGCTCTCGCCCGGCCGCCCCGGGCGGCGCTCCGTCCGCGCCCGGCCGGGCCGTCCGGGCGGGGGCCACCGGGTGTCGCGGTGCGGGGTACGGGGTAGAGGGCGATCCGCCGGTCGGTGTCGCCGAGGTCCCGCTGCTCCGCGGGCTCGTCGTCGTCCGGGGCGGGGTCCGGGGCTTCGTCCCGTCCGGTCACCTGCGGGACGGGCCGTCCCGCCGGGCGGCCCTCCTGGGCGGGGCCGGCGGACAGCAGCGGCGCGGCCGCGTCGTCCTCGTCGTCCGGCGCGTCGGGGTGGCGGGTCCAGCGGGCCAGCCAGAGGGCGTCGCAGAGCTGCTCGGCGTCGGGGTCGAGCCCGGCTTCGCGTAACCGGGCGACGAATGCGGGCAGCAGGCCTCCGCCGTACGGCTCGGAGTCCGGCTGCGGCTGTTGCTGCGGCTCGCGACCGGGCTCCGGCACCGGCACCGGCACCGGCCCGACAGCTTCAGGAGCTTTGGACCCAGTGTCCATTGCCCCGTCCGGGACATGGGTGCCGTAAGGCTCCACGGTGTCATTCCGCTCGCCGCCGGGGCCGCGTCCCTCATCCGGTCCGTGCCGCGCCTTGCCGTCGGCCATCAGCGCATCACCTCGGCCGGTCGAGTCGCTGGATGAGCAGGTCGGCGAGACGGTCGCGGCCGGCCGGCGCGGCGGCATCGGTGAGATAGATCGCGTTCAACAGCTGGTCGGTGGCGAGGAGTTCGCTGCGGGAGCGCTCCAGGAAGTGGGCGATGAGATCGTCCCCGGACCGCGCCGCCTCGTCGCCCAGGTGGGCACGTACGAAGGTCGCGAGCCGCTGGTGGTCGGGGCGTCCGAGCTCCAGGTGGATGCAGCGGCGCATCAGGGGCGCCGGGAAGTCCCGCTCGCCGTTGCTGGTGAGCACCACGAACGGGAAGGACCGGCACTGCACCCTGCCGCCCCTCACCTTCACCTTGTTGCCGTCGTCGTCGAGGACCTCCGCCTCGCCGTCGGGCAGCCGGTCGGCGATCCGCTCCAGCTCGAGGATGGCGAACTCGCCCTCCTCCAGCACATTGAGCAGATCGTTCGGCAGATCGATGTCGCTCTTGTCGAGCTCGTCGATGAGCAGTACGCGCGGCCGGTCCGAGGGCAGCAGTGCGGTGCCGAGCGGCCCGAGCCGGATGTAGCTGCCGACGCTCTGTGCCGATTCGGCGCCGGGCGCCCCGGCCGCCGCACTGTGCGCGGCGATCTGTACATCCTGGAGCCGGGCGATCGCGTCGTAGTGGTAGAGGCCGTCCTGGAGCGTCGAGCGGCTGACGATGGGCCAGCGCAGGACCCGGCCGAGCCCGAGCTCATGGGCGACGGAGTGGGCCAGCGTGCTCTTTCCGGCGCCGGGGCTGCCGGTGACCAGCAGCGGACGCCGCAGATAGAGCGCGGCGTTGATCATTTCGAGCTCTTCGGCACCCGGCCGGTGGAGTTCGGCGATGTGCCGGTAGCCGCCGAGGCGGCGATCGGCGGATCCGTCCCCGTCCGGCTCGTCGGGGTCCGGGGCGCCGCGGCCCGCGAAGTCCCGCCAGGGCGGCGGGGGCGGCAGCTGCTCGATGCCCTCGTGCGGTTCGCCGGCCCCTCGGTAGATGAGCCACTCGCTGGGTTCACTCATAACGCGTTCCTCGTCGTCACTCGTCCGCCAGGGGCAGCAGTCGAACGTGCATCACGGTAGCGATCCGGCGTACACGCCGTAAGGGCCCGGCCGTTCACGGCGCCTCAAGGAACTGCCCGGAGCCGGGCAGTGGATGGTGTGGATCTTCGTAGAACAGGGCGACACCGTCCGACCAGTACGTCTCCGCACGGCCCGCATGCACCCCCTGCCTCAACTCATGGACTTTTTTCGGGAGTTGAACGGCGGTGCGGGCCTCGGCGACCGTATCGGCGGCGCGCCGGTGGAATTCCGTGCAGACCGCGGCCGGCTCGCCCGCCCGGCGCCGCCAGAGGGCCACCCCGAAACCCCCGTCGATCACCCGTCCGAGACCGGCCACGGTCTCCGGGTGGGCCCGTTCACCGTAGCGGCAGAGCACCGGGACGGTCTCGTAAGCCAGTTGGCGCAGCTCCTCCACCACAGGTACGGGTACCCGCATTCCGTCCTCGCAGTCGACGACGGCGGCCCGCATCGCGGCGGTCGTGGTCCGGTTCCAGCGCGCCTCGCGCTCGTCGATCCCGTCATCGGCCAGAAGCGGACGGTGGTCCAGGCGGCGGATGACCACGGGGCGCAGCACTCCGAGCGGCCGCCCGTCGGGCGGCACCCGCCATCCGTCGACCTCCAGGCCCATGAGGGCCTGGTCCACCGCGACCTGGAGCACGGCGGGGTCGTCGGGTTCGTCGCACCGCCGGAACGCCTCCGCCAGCGGGCCCGCGAGCCGGGCCGGGAGGGCCTCCGATGCGGTGCCCCGGCTGTCCTCGGCGACGGGCAGGACGTCCCCGCCGTGCTGGGCGACGCCGATCCGCCAGTCGTAGCGGTCCCGTTCCCAGCCGCGCGGCTCCAGCGTCAGCAGGACGAACGGGACACTGCGCGTCCTGGCGGGTTCGAGCGTCGGCGCCGGGGTTCGCAGGTGTTCGAGGCCCGGGGCGTGCCGGCCGTTGTGCCGGAGCCCGGCAAGCTCGTGACGGAACTTGCGGGAGAGCCGGTCCTCGGCCATCCGCTTCACCCATTCCCACAAGGATGCCTCGGCGAGCTGGGTGGACGGCAGGACGTAAGGGCGTTCGGCGGAGATGGCGCTCATGCAGTAGCGCAGGATCAGTTCCAGTGCGCCGTCGCCGCCGGGGGCGTCGTACAGCGTCCCCAGTCCGTCGCGCCAGCCGCGCGGGGCCGCGTGGTGCTCGGCCGGGTGGGTGTCCGGCAGCCGGTCCAGGAGGTCGAGGAGGCTGCGGGTGCTGAGCGGGGGCGGGAGTTCGGCGAGCCGGCCGAGCAGGTCGACGCGTTGCTGGGGACTGAGGGCGAGCCCTGCTCCGGCACCCAGTTCGCGCTGGAGGTCGGCCCAGGTCCGGTCCATGCCGACCGGGCTGGTGTGCCGGTCGGCGTGGTAGCGGTCGTGGGCGTGGAACACCGCCTGGTAGGGGTCGTCGGACTCGGCGGCGACCGCCCCGGGGGGCACGGGCAGTGTGCGCAGCCGCTCGACGCCGATCGAGGTCCCGCCGGTCGTGCCGTCGGAGCGCGACTTGAGTACGCCGACGACCTCGCCGCGGGCCAGATCCACCACGGGTCCGCCGGACAGGCCCGGGTACATCCGGTCGCCGTCGAGCCGCATCTGTTCGTCGTCCTCGGCCCAGTCGCCGAAGGTGCCCATCACCTGGCACCGCCCGCTGAACCGGGTCAACTGCCCCGACCCGCCGTCGGTCCAGCCCGTGTAGAGGACCGAGCCGCCGCCGAACATGCCCGCCGGACGCTCGGTGACGTACACACAGGGGTGCTCGACGGGCCGCAGCAGCCGGATGAGCGCGAGATCGGGGGCGGGCCAGCTGCCCGAAGGCGCCGGGACCCGTGCGCCGCCGGGCCCGGCCGTAGCGTGACGGCCCTCGGGCAGGGCGGCGACCACGGTGCCCTCGACCGCGGTCTCGGCGCTGCCCCGGTCCGGTTTGAAGACCACGTTCACGTGACGCCCCTCCCCCTCCATCGCCACGTGCGCGCACGTGAGGACCCAGCTCGGGGCGATGAAGAAGCCGCTCCCCAGGAAGCCTCTGTCGGATCCGTCAGGGGCATACCCGGGCTCCGGGCGATGGATGCGTACGGTCGCCGCCATCACGAGGCCCGCCAGCGCACGGTACGTACTCTCCGAGCCGCCCCCTGCGCCCCTGCCCGGCGGCTGGGTCATGACCCGCTTCCGGCGTCCGGTCCGGGCCCGTCCGGATGCGCCGGTGCGCCGGTGGATGCCCCGGCGTCCGGATTCCCCGCGGATGCGGCCGGGACCGCCGCCGGTGGTGCCGTGGGCGCGGGCGGATGCCCGGGCGGCGAGGAGGGCGGGGGCGGCATGGGCGGGGTGGCCTGCGCGGCCTGGGGCACGGCTGCCTGCGGCGCGGCCTGCCCCGCCCCACGCGCCCCCGTCTGCGCCGGGAGGGTCGGATCGGCGGGCGGACCGCCACCGCTCCACGTCAGCGTGACCTTGATGCCGCCCTTGGCCTCGCCGTCCGCGAGCAGGCCGACGACCTTGCCCGCCTTCGCGGTGAGCTCGATGCCGAATTCGACGCTGACCTCGTCGGGCCGCACCGCCCGCAACGGCTCGGCGAGCGAACGCGCGACGCTGGTCACGACGGCCTGGAGGCTCTCGACCCGGGCCTGCACCTGCTCGGCGAAGTCCCCGTAGCCGATGTCCGTGAACGCCGGCCCCCGGGCGGGCTTCGCCAGCTCCTCCGCCCCGGAGATTCGCGCCCAGACCGGTGTGCCGTCCGGCATCTCGATACGCGTGATACGGGCCCCGCCGTCACTCATGAAACCCCCCGTTCCCCCAACTACCCGCAGGTTAACGGCAGTACGCCGCCGATGCGAGAGACATGGACCATGACGCCGGGGCGCGGCGGGCCGGTTCTCGACGGGCTCGCGCGGCTGCCGCGGACCGCGCCCGAGGACGTAATCCCGGCCTTCGCGGGGCTGTCACCAGGCATTAGGCTTGCCGCATGTACTTCACCGACCGCGGTATCGAGGAACTGGAGAAGCGGCGAGGCGAGGAAGAGATCACTTTCGAGTGGCTCGCCGAGCAGCTGCGTACGTTCGTCGATCTCAATCCCGATTTCGAGGTGCCGGTCGAGCGCCTCGCCACCTGGCTGGCCCGTCTCGACGACGAGGACGAGGACGAGTAGTCAGGCCGGCCCGACGCCATCGGCCCCGTCGGCCCTGAACCGGTCGTAGGCGAGTCCGAGCGCTCCGTGCGTCATCAGCAGCGCCCCCGCCAAGACCCGGCCGCCACTGCTGCGGCTCATCCCCCAGAGGGTGAGCCGCAGCCCGGCCGCCACCTGGGCGCCGCCCAGCACGCGGGCTCCGGGGCCGCGCATCCAGGGGCCGAGGCGGCTGCTCCCGACCGCGTCGAGTTCGACCCTCACCGCCTCGCGCCGGCCGGTCCGGGCGATCGGTTCCGCTTCGGGCCGGTCGTCGGCCGCCGCGTACAGGCGGTCACCGGGCATGTCCGGGTCCAGACCGGGCGGGAGGGCCAGGCCGATGCGGCTGAGGACGGCGAGCAGCCCGCGCAGCCGGATGCGGGCATCGGCGTCCGGGTCCGGGCGGGTCAGCCCTTCGAGCGCCTGGACATCCAGTACGGGGTCGGGGCCCAGCCGCTCGGCGAACGTACCCATGGCCTCGTCCTCACCGACCGGCGTGCCGTCCGCGAGCCAGATGTAGCCGACCGGGCGCCGGAATCCGGACGCGAGTGTATGGCCGGCCCGGTCGCCGTCCCACCACAGGGCGAGGACGGGCCAGGTCGAGCCGACCGCGAGCGCCGTGGCCCAGCCGGCCACGACCCGGTCGACGTGCTCCGCGTCCGTACCCCCGCCATCGTTCTGCCAGGGCTTTCCCTCGGGTACGAGGACGGACCACCCGTCTCCGGCGGGCGCGAGCAGCATCCGCTCGCGCAGCAGATGGGCTACCGGCCGTACGTTCTCGGGTTCGGCACGGCACAGCAGCAGCGCCCCACGGGGGATGTCGCGTTCATGCCCCACGCGGTAGGGCAATTTGCCCATATTCGACGGTCTTTGATCAGTCAATGACATCGTGACGCCTCTCGACTTCCCTTGACTTCCCCGATCCGCGATATATCGTGTCCTGCAAGAGACGCGATATGTTGCGTCATTCCGCGTTCCCCGGGAGGCCAGATCCATGCCTGTGTCGACATGGGCCATCGCCGAGCCCCAGAAGCTGACCTTCGACGACCCCGTGACGTCGCTCAATGTGCGCATCGTCGGGGGCACGGTCAATGTCGTCGGCACCGAGGAGCCGACGGCCCGGCTGGAGATCTCCGCGATCGAGGGCCCGCCGCTGATCGTGACCCAGGAGGGCGGCGCCCTCACGGTCGCGTACGAGGGCCTGCCGTGGAACGACTTCCTCAAGTGGTTCGACCGCAAGGGCTGGCACCGCAGCGCGGTCGTCTCGCTCGCCGTGCCGGCCGGGTCGGCGGTGGAGGTGGGCGTGGTCGGCGCCGGAGCCGTCATATCCGGAATCCATGGGCGCACGGACGTACGGGGCGTCAGCGGCGACACCACGCTCGTCGGGCTCGCAGGTCCGGTCCGGGCCGAGACGGTCTCCGGCAGCGTGGAGGCCCAGTCGGTCACCGGCGATCTGCGCTTCCAGACGGTCTCGGGCGATCTGACGGTCGTCGAGGGCGCCGGGGCCTCGGTACGGGCGGATTCGATCAGCGGCAACATGGTGCTGGATCTGGACCCGACCGGGAAGCCCACGGACATCCAGCTGGCCACGGTCTCCGGCGAGGTCGCCATCCGGCTGCCGCACCCGGCGGACGCGACGGTCGAGGCGAACACCGCGAGCGGCGCCGTCTCCAACGGCTTCGAGGATCTGCGGGTCAGCGGCCAGTGGGGGGCGAAGAAGATCACCGGCACGCTCGGCGCCGGGACCGGGAAGCTGAGGGCGACGACCGTCTCGGGATCGATCGCCCTGCTGCGCCGCCCACCGGCCGAGGACGACCCGTACGATGCCGAGCCGACCGGAAAGGTGCTCTGACATGCCTCCCGTATTCGCCCACGGCCGCCTCCGCCTCTATCTGCTGAAGCTGCTCGACGAGGCCCCTCGCCATGGTTACGAGGTGATCCGGCTCCTGGAAGAGCGCTTCCAGGGGTTGTACGCGCCCTCGGCGGGCACGGTCTATCCGCGCCTCGCCAAGCTGGAGGCCGAGGGTCTCGTCACCCATGCCACCGAGGGCGGCCGCAAGGTCTACTCGATCACCGACGCGGGCCGCGCCGAACTGGCGGGCCGCACGGGCGAGCTGGCCGATCTGGAACTGGAGATCAGGGAATCCGTCTCCGAACTGGCCTCCGAGATCCGGGACGACGTCCGCGGCGCCGCCGGGAAGCTGCGCAGCGAGATGCGGGCCGCGGCGCACGAGACCAGGCAGACCTCCACCGGGTCCACCGGCGGCCGGGACTTCCCCTTCGGCGACTTCACGGACTTCGGCGACAAGGAGTCGTGGCGGGCCGCGAAGGAGGAGCTGCGCAAGGCCAAACAGGAGTGGAAGGAGCAGGCCCGCCGGGCGAAGGACGAGTCCCGCCGCGCCCGCGAGGACGCCCAGCAGGCCCGCCGGCAGGCCAAGGAGGCCCAGGACAAGGCGCGCGAGCAGATGCAGAACGCCGCCCGCCAGGTCCAGGAGCACTTCGCGCGGGGCGACTGGCCCTCGGGCGTACGGGAAGGGCTGGCCGAGATCACCGGCCAGTTGGGCAACTTCGCCAGGACGGGCAGCCGGCCCCCGTACATCAAGCCTGAGCCCGCCGACGCCGACCCGGAATGGGGCAAGGACACCGCCCGCACCGGCGACCCGGCCCGCGACCTGGACCGCCTGCTCGACCGCTTCCGCGACGACATCCGCGACGCGGCCCGGGACCAGGGCGTCACGGAGAAGCAGCTGGCGGAGGCCCGCCGCCAGCTGTCCACGGCGGCGGCCCACATCGAGGCGCTGCTGAGGAAGGACGACGGCGGGGAGAGGTGAACCGGGGTCCCGCCCCGGCTCACCGGCTCCCGGCCCTCAGATGACGGACGGGGCGGTGTCGCCCCCGTCCCCGTACAGCGCGCGGTTCACCGCTTCGTACGTCGCGCCATGGGCGGCGAGTACGTCGGCGACCGCACCGGGGCAGGCGGTGAGCGCCAGCAGCAGGTGCTCGTCGCCGATGAAGCGATCTCCGCGCCCCACCGCGATCCGCAGTGTCCTAGCCAGGACGTCCTTCGACCCGCGGGTGAACGGGCGACGCCCCGGCCCGCGCCGCCGGCCCCTGTCCAGCGCGCCTGCCCCGTGGATCTCCTCGACCCGGGCGACGATCTCGGCGACATCGATGCCGGTGCCGGCGAGCGCGTCCGTATCGGCCCGGGTCAGCCCGCCACGGCGGCGCGCCGTGACCAGATCGGCCTCGACCGCCGCGCGGCGGTCGGCGAGGCCCAGCGAGGTGATGGCGAAGGAGGCCCGGCCGCTGTGCTGATCCAGCAGGGCGAGCAGCAGATGCTCCTCGGTGATTGATTCGGCGTCGGCCCGTTCGGCATGGGTCACGGCGCCGGTCACGGTCGCCCGGGCGCTCTCGGTGAATCGTTCGAAGATCAATGCCTCCCGTACTTCTTGTGCACGGCCTGTCGGCTGACGCCCAGTTCGGCGGCGATCTCCTGCCACGACCAGCCGTTCGCGCGGGCGCTTGCGACTTGCACGGCTTCGAGTTGCTCCAGCAGCCGCCGCAGCGCGACGACCGCCCGCAATCCCACCCGGGGGTCGCGGTCACCGGCGCGCGCGGCAAAATCCGTTGCTTCGGTCATGATGTCAACTCACGTTGACACGGCACCCCTGTCAACCATCGTTGACAAGGGTGCCGCGAGGACCGCTCAGCCGCGCGCCGCCTGCGTCACCGTGACCGTGACGCGAGCCCCTTCACGGGCCCTGACACTCACCTCTCCCCCATGCCTCCGGACCGTGGCACGGCCGTCCACCGAGACCCGCCACTCCCCGGGCGTCGGCGGCAGGGAGACCTCCGTGCTGCCGCGGCGGCCCGCCGTGTAGGAGAGCCGGTAGACGCCGGTGGTGTCGTCGTAGGTGTCCGAGTGGACGGTTCCGGCGACGGCGGGTGCGTACGGTGTGGCGGTCCGCTCCTTGTTCTTCGCGAACGCACCGTCCTTGTCCAGCGCGCAGTAACCGCCGCCGTAGCACCACGCCCAGCCGGCCCAGCCCGAGGTGTAGCGGCTCAGGGAGGCCATCGCGTCCTGGTAGAAACGGCCCATCTGGGGAAGTGTGTTGTTCAATGGGCCCCACTCGCCGACGACGACCGGAATGTGCCGCTGCTCCGGGTACGTGGTGACGGCGGCCTCGTACGACTCGATCCAGCCCGCCGACGGGTCGTAGTCGGCGCCCGCCTCCATCGCGGTGTTGTAGAAGTGCGGTGCGTAGACGGTCCGGTGGTCCTTGATCACGCCCAGCCCGGTGGGGACACCCTCGCCGACGGCGGGGGTGGGTTCGACGAACAGCCAGGTGGAGCGGTCCACCGAACGAATTGCGCGGGCCAGCCTGTTGTACATCGGGGTGAGCTGGTGGGCCTCGATGCGCCGGGCAGCTGTCGGCAGGTCCTCCCCCTCCTGAAGCTCCCCCATCGGCTCGTTGATCAGGTCGTAGCCGAGGACGGCGGGGTGGTGCGCGTAGCGGTCGGCGACGACCTTCCACATCTGCGCCTGGGCTCGCTGGAGATCGGGGTCCTCGTAGAGATGGGTGAAGGCGCGTTGCACGGCGGGCTCGAAGTACTCGGAGAACCAGTCGTCGGGGTGCGGGGTGAAGGGCAGACCGTCGGTACGGGTCGCCCAGGCTGGGATGCCCCGACTGCCGAACGCCGGGCCGAAGACGTCCTGGTGGGCATCGAGCACCACTCGGATGTCGTACTTCCGCGCCCAGTCCAGGACCCGGTCGATCTTGCGCAGATACGCGGTGCTGTACTGGCCCCGGCGCGGCTCCAGGTCGTCCCAGAAGATGAGCAGCCGGGCGAAGTCGAAGCCCTTCGCGTGCAGATCGCGGAAGTGTTTCTCGGTGATGGCGGTCAGCGCCTGGTCACCGCTGTTCGCCTTGTCCGCGACGCTCCATCCGCGCAGGGTGAGGGTGCGGCCCTCGTCGTCGGTGAGGCGGGGGATGCCGGTCCGGTCCGGTGGTGCGGGCCGTGCGTCGGCGGGGGGGGGGGGGGGGGGGGGGGGAGGGGAGGGGGGGGGGGGGAGGGAGGGGGGGGGGGGGGGGGGCGCTCCTCCTCTCCTTCCTGCTCTGGGTGCGGGGAGGGGGCCCCA
>NZ_JBVJWD010000002.1:261797-311381 GCF_055602785.1 Streptomyces sp. NPDC037301 | reverse complement strand
CCAGAGACCCTCCATCCGGGAAGGGGGGGGGTGCGTCCCTCGTCGTTGGTGAGGCGGGGGATCCCGGTCCGTTCTGGGGGTGCGGGCTGTGCGTCGGCGGGGGGGGCGGGGCCCCCCCCCGCGAGCACGGCCGACGTGACGATCGAGGTGAGTACGCTGCCCATTCGCGTCCGCATTCGCATGGCGCAGATGAGAACAGCTCACCCCGAACACCTCAAGAGCAGGTGAGCACAATCTTTCCGAACTGGTCGCCCGCGTCCAGCCGTTCGAATCCCTCGCGGGCCCGGTCCAGGGGCAGCACCTCGTCGATGACGGGCCGTACGCCGGTCGTCGCGCAGAACGCCAGCAGATCCTCCAGCTCGTCCTTGGAGCCCATGGTCGAGCCGACGATCTTCAGCTCCAGGAAGAAGATCCGGGTCAGCTCAGCGTGCGAGGGCCGGTCACCGCTGGTCGCGCCGGAGATGACGAGCGTGCCGCCGGGGCGCAGCGACTTCACCGAGTGGGACCAGGTGGCGGCGCCGACCGTTTCGATGACCGCGTCGACGCGCTGCGGCAGCCGCGCGCCCGGCTCGTACGCCTCGATCGCACCGAGTTCGACGGCGCGCTTGCGCTTGGCCTCGTCGCGGCTGGTGGCGTAGATCCGCAGCCCGGCCGCCCGGCCGAGCACGATCGCGGCGGTGGCGACGCCGCCGCCCGCGCCCTGGACGAGGACCGAATCGCCGGGACGCACCCCGGCGTTGGTGAAGAGCATCCGGTACGCGGTGAGCCAGGCGGTCGGCAGACAGGCGGCCTGCTCGAAGGTGAGCTCCTTCGGCTTGGGCAGCACATTCCAGCTGGGGACGGTGACCTGCTCGGCGAAGGTGCCCTGATAGCGCTCGGTGAGGATGGAACGGGGTTCCTTCGGGCCGACGCCGTGCCCGGTCTGCCCGATGACGGAGTGCAGGACGACCTCGTTGCCGTCCTCGTCGATCCCTGCGGCGTCGCAGCCGAGAATCATCGGCAGCTTGTCCTCGGCGAGACCGACGCCGCGCAGGGACCAGAGATCGTGATGGTTGAGGGAAGCGGCCCGGACGCTGACGGTCGTCCAGCCCGGACGCGCCTCGGGGGCGGGGCGTTCGCCCAGCTCAAGGCCGTTGAGGGGGTGGTCGCGGTCGATGCGGGATGCGTAGGCGGCGAACATGGCCTTGACGATAGGCCGGGGCGCGCGCCGACGTAACCAGCCACGGGTGTGACGCGCACCGCGCAGGGGGCGGGGGCAGAATCAGCCCCTCCCACGGTTGAGGAGCGGGGGTCCGGGGGCGGAGCCCCGGGTTACGGGAAGAGGCGGGGTGGGGACAAGCCCGCCGCAGGCGCACCCCGCACCCGGGAACCCGTCCCCCGCCCCGCCCCGGACCTCAGCGCCGAGCCACGCCCTCCGCCCGCGCCGCCGCGGCCACAGCGGCCGTGACCGCCGGAGCCACCCGCTCGTCGAACGGCGACGGAATCACGTAGTCCGCCGCGAGCTCGTCGCCCACGACATCCGCCAGCGCATTCGCCGCAGCGATCTTCATGCCCTCGGTGATCCGGGAGGCCCGGACCTGAAGGGCACCCGCGAAGATGCCGGGGAAGGCCAGCACGTTGTTGATCTGGTTCGGGTAGTCGGAACGCCCGGTCGCCACGACGGCCGCGTACTTGTGCGCGATGTCGGGGTGGACCTCGGGGTTCGGATTCGCCATGGCGAAGACGAACGCACCCGGCGCCATCGAGGCGACGGCCGCCTCGGGCACCGTACCGCCGGAAACCCCGATGAAGACGTCCGCGCCGGCCAGCGCGCTCTCCAGCGGGCCGGAGATCCCGGCCCGGTTCGTGAGCTCGGCCAGCTCGCGCTTGACGTCCGTCAGGTCCTCGCGGTCCCGGCTGACAATGCCCTTGCGGTCGGCCACGGCGACATCGCCGAGCCCTGCCTCCAGCAGGAACTTGGCGATGGCCACCCCTGCCGCACCGGCGCCGGAGATGACGCCGCGCAGCTCGCCGAGGCTCCGTCCGGACAGCTTCGCGGCGTTGCGCAGGGCCGCGAGCGTCACGACGGCGGTGCCGTGCTGGTCGTCATGGAAGACCGGGATGTCGAGCCGCTCCTGCAGCTTGCGCTCGATCTCGAAGCAGCGCGGCGCCGAGATGTCCTCCAGGTTCACGCCGCCGAAGGACGGCGCGAGCCGGACGACCGTCTCGACGATCTCGTCCGCGTCGGTGGTCGCGAGCGCGATCGGGACCGCGTCGACGCCGCCGAACTGCTTGAACAGGATTGCCTTGCCCTCCATCACGGGGAGGGACGCCTCGGGGCCGATGTCGCCGAGGCCGAGCACCGCGGTGCCGTCGGTCACGACGGCGACGACCTGCGATTTCCAGGTGTAGTCGTGGACCAGCTCGGGATTCTCGGCGATGGCGCTGCACACTTTGGCGACGCCGGGTGTGTACGCGAGGGACAGGTCGTCCTTGTCACGGACGGGAACGGTGGCCTGCACGGCCATCTTGCCGCCGCGGTGGAGCGCGAAGGCCGGATCGAACGGCTCTTCGGTGGCGCTGTCGGTGGTGCTGTCGCTGCGAGGATTGACGATCTCCGCTGCCATGGTGTTGACCCCTTAAGTCTTCAACGTTTGAGGGTGGCCACTCCTGATTGAGGAGGGGTGGGCGGGCACCGCGTACGTTCCCTGCGCCCGGCGGTTGGCCCGCCCCGGCAGGGGGAGATACATACGCGCGGGCGCGCCGCACACGCGCCCTGAGCCCCGGATGAGGGGTGTAAAGGTCTTTCTTACCGGACGGACCACGTCACGGACGAGTCCATACCGACGCGGTGATGTGACTCATAGTCGAATATCTGGACAAGTCAGCCAATTGGCGAAATGGCGTTCACCAGTCGAGACGCGCCGAAAATCCTCCGGTGTCAAGAAGAAAACCCCACAGATGGTCCGGCCTTGATGTACCGGCCCCTTGAGGTTCGGGGATCGCCCGTTACCCGATTTTGACATGACTGGCCCCCTGTTTGGGCAAATCCGAATGGCAAGATGCCGTAATCGCACAGGGCGGCGACATCCGACATCGTGTGTCATACCGCCTGGCACCACCCTCATCTGCCGGAGGAACCCGATCATGACCGCAAGCACCACACGCCGTACGGCCGCGAAGTCCCGGATTGCAGCGGTCGGCGCCATCGCGGTCGCCGGCACCATGCTGCTGACCGCCTGCGGCGACCAGACCAAGAGCGGATCCAACAGCTCCGGCTCGACGAAGACCAATGACTCCGCAGCTGCCGCCCTCCTGCCGCAGGAGATCAAGGACAAGGGCATCATCAAGGTCGGTTCGGACATCGCGTACCCGCCGGTGGAGTTCAAGGACAAGTCCGGCAAGACGGTCGGCATCGACCCCGACCTCGGTGCCGCGCTCGGCAAGGAGCTCGGCGTGACGTTCCAGTTCGAGAACGGCACGTTCGACACGCTGATCACCGGCCTGCGCTCCAAGCGCTACGACCTGGCGATGTCGTCGATGACCGACACCAAGGACCGCCAGGAGGGCGTCGACTCCGAGACGAAGAAGAAGGTCGGCGAGGGTGTCGACTTCGTCGACTACTTCAGCGCCGGTGTCTCGATCTACACCAGGAAGGGCGACGACCAGGGCATCAAGACCTGGGCGGACCTCTGCGGCAAGAAGATCGCCGTCCAGCGCGGCACGGTCTCGCACGACCTCGCCAAGTCCGAGTCGAAGAAGTGTACGGGCGGCAAGAAGATCGCCATGGAGACCTTCGACAACGACCTGGAGGCCCAGACCCGGCTGCGCAGCGGCGGCGCCGACGCCGGCTCCTCCGACTTCCCGGTGGCCGCGTACGCGGTGAAGACCTCGGGCGGCGGCAAGGACTTCCAGCTCGTCGGCGAGCAGGTCGAGGCCGCCCCGTACGGCATCGCCGTCGCCAAGGGCAACGACCAGCTGACCAAGGCCGTTCAGGCGGCCCTGGACGCGATCATCAAGAACGGCGAGTACGGAAAGATCATCTCCAAGTGGGGCGTCGAGGCGGGCGCGGTCACCGAGGCCAAGCTGAACGGCGGATCCTGAGACGGCTCCGGCGCTGAAAGGCTCTTCCTGTGACTGACATCGAGAAGACGGGCCCGGCCGACCAGCCGCCCATACCCACCACCCCGCCGGCCGGACCGGAGGCGATCAAGGCCATTCCGGTCCGGCACTACGGCCGGTACGTCTCGGCCGTCATCGCCATCGCCGCGCTCGTCGCGATCATCTACGCGTTCAGCCAGGGCAAGATCAACTGGGGTGCGGTCCCCGACTACTTCTTCGACGACCGCATCATCAAGGGCGTCGGCCAGACCCTGCTGCTGACCGCCCTGTCGATGGTGATCGGCATCGTCGGCGGCGTCCTGCTGGCCGTCATGCGGCTGTCGAAGAACCCGGTGACCTCGTCGATCGCCTGGTTCTACATCTGGTTCTTCCGCGGCACCCCGGTCCTGGTCCAGCTGTTCGTCTGGTTCAACCTGGGTCTGGTCTTCGAGTACATCAACCTCGGACCGGTCTACAAGGACTACTGGTCGAGCTTCATGACGCCGCTGCTGACGGCGCTGCTCGGCCTGGGCCTCAACGAGGCCGCCTACATGGCGGAGATCTGCCGTGCGGGTCTGCTCTCGGTCGACGAGGGCCAGACGGAGGCGTCGCACGCGCTGGGCATGAGCCACGGCAAGACCCTGCGGCGCGTCGTGATCCCGCAGGCGATGCGGGTGATCGTGCCGCCGACGGGCAATGAAGTCATCAACATGCTCAAGACGACGTCGCTGGTGGCGGCCGTGCAGTTCTACGAGCTGTTCAAGTACGCCCAGGACATCGGGCAGTCGTCCGGAGCCCCGGTCGAGATGTACTTCCTGGCCGCGGCCTGGTACTTGATCATGACCTCGGTGCTGAGCATCGGCCAGTTCTACCTGGAGCGGTACTACGCACGCGGGTCCAGCCGCAGCCTGCCGCCCACCCCGCTGCAGAAGATCAGGGCCAACCTGCTGTCCCTGAGCCGCCCGAAGGGAGGCATGGCATGACCGCCATGGTGAAGGCCGAGGGCGTCCACAAGTCCTTCGGCGCCGCGCACATCCTCAAGGGCATCGACCTGGAGGTCGCCCCGCGCGAGGTCTTCTGTCTGATCGGCCCGTCCGGTTCCGGCAAGTCGACCTTCCTGCGGTGCATCAACCACCTGGAGCAGATCAACGCCGGCCGGCTGTACGTCGACGGCGAGCTGGTGGGCTACCGCCAGAAGGGCGACAAGCTCTACGAGCTCAAGGACAGCGAAGTCGCCCTGAAGCGCCGGGACATCGGCATGGTCTTCCAGCGCTTCAACCTCTTCCCTCATATGACGGCGATCGAGAACGTCATGGAGGCTCCGGTCCAGGTCAAGGGCGAGGCGAAAGCAGTGGCCAGGGCCCGGGCGGAGCGTCTGCTGGACCGGGTGGGACTCGCCGACAAGGCGAAGAACTACCCCTCCCAGCTCTCCGGCGGCCAGCAGCAGCGGGTGGCGATCGCCCGCGCCCTGGCCATGGAGCCGAAGCTGATGCTCTTCGACGAGCCAACGTCGGCGCTCGACCCGGAACTGGTGGGCGATGTCCTGGACGTCATGCGCGGTCTCGCGGAGGACGGCATGACGATGATCGTCGTGACCCATGAGATGGGCTTCGCCCGTGAGGTCGGCGATGCGCTGGTCTTCATGGACGACGGCGTGGTGGTCGAGTCGGGCCACCCGCGCGACGTACTGACCAACCCGCAGCACGACCGGACGAAGTCGTTCCTGTCGAAGGTGCTCTAGGGATACGTGGAAGAGGGCGGTACGAACCCGGACAGGGTTCGTACCGCCCTCTTCCACGTATCCCTGGTTCCTCGGGTACGCAGCCCGTCGGGGGTGGCCCCTTAGTCGGCTTGCCCAGGTTCTTGGCCCGGTCGGAGCTATCGAGCCGCGCGGCGCGTCCGCGGTGCCGCCGATGGGATAGCCGACGCTGCGACCGTCTTGTCCCTCCGTTCCGAGCAGTGTGCCCGTGGCCTTGAGACGCTCAGGTCCTCCCATTGACCTCCTTCCCGCACACAAGTGTGAGGGAATTCTCTCCCTGGCGTCCGTTGGCACGGTTCGCCTTGAGCCGGGTTCCTGGTTCCTCCCCGCCCCCGGGCGGGAGTTGTGCACGCTGCCGGGACGTGTCCTGGTCCTACGTGCGCTCCGCAGGCGTTTACCTTGCCCGTTGCCGAGCGAGGGCCCCCGGTCCGGGGGTGGGTGGTGCTGTCTATTGGGCCGCTGCCCGGATGCGCCTTCCTTCGTACTTGATGTTCTGGCCCGCGTTGTGGTCCCGGTCATGCCAGGTGCCACACCCGCTACAGGTCCATGCCCGGAGGCGCAGGGGCTTGGGCCCGTCACGGTGTCCGCATACGGAACACACCTGAGAAGACGGGAAAGTGCGGTCCACCTTGGTCAGGGTGCGCCCGTACCGGGTCGCCTTGTAGTCCAGCATGGTCACAAAGGCGGACCATCCCGCGTCGTGCACCGACTTGGCCAGGCGGGTGCGGGCAAGTCCTTTCACATTCAGGCTCTCCACGCTGACGGCTTGGTTCTCGCGGATCAGCTTCGTGGACAGCTTGTGGTGAAAGTCCCTGCGCGCATCGGCCACCTTCGCATAAGCGCGGGCGACCCTTATCCGCTGCTTGTTCCGGTTCCTCGACCCTTTCGCCTTACGGGACAGCCGACGCTGCTCCCTCTTCAGCTTCTTCTCCGCCTGGCGCAGGAACCGGGGCGACTTCACGCGGGAGCCGTCCGCCATCACGGCGAAATGAGTCAGTCCCAAGTCGACGCCCTGATCCGAATCGAGCGCGGGCAAGATCTCGTCCGCCGGGTCGGTCTCCACGACGAAGGAGCAGAAGTACCGGCCGGACGCGTCCTTGATCACCGTTACCGTGGCAGGCGCGGACGGAAGCCGACGCGACCAGCGGACCTTCCCGGCCCGATCGCTCGGTGGTCCTCTTCGCCTCGGTGATGTACCGCTTCGACAGCTCCGCCTACTTCAGGAACGGCTCGCCCGAAGCGTGTGCGTCCCGCCGTGCCCGCAGACAGTCGTTCCACACCACCCGCGCACAACCGAACGCCCCTGACAACGCGATGCGCTGACTTGGCGTCGGCTCGATGCGGAAGGAGTAGCGAAGCTGCACATATCCGACCGTACAACCATCACCCGCCCACGGGTACGACAAGATCAGAATTGGCAGACATTGTCACTTCGCTGTTCACAGCCGCACGATTCCCACGATCGGATAGCAGCGCAGCCCGTTCGTCCGCGCACACCTGTCGCGCGACAAACGGCACGCGAAGGCGTGCAGCGCGGCATCGTCATCGATCCGCATCGTCAGCACCCCTCTCCAGGTCTGCGGGTGCGGGCTGTCTCACCCTTCCAATGCGGCGGGCTGCGGCAGAAGACAGAAAGAGAAGGGGCGGCGCGGGCCCTGGAAACCGCCCCGTGCCCGTACCACCCCTTCCCGCGCATACCGCCGCTACTTCACGGCCAGCACCAGGCTGTCCGACGGGGATGTCCAGACGGCCCGCGCCTCACCGAACCCCGCCCCGCGCAGGGTGTCGGCGTGCCACCGCACGGACGGCATGTCGCCGTCCGCGTGCTCGCCGTAGATCTTGTACCGCTCCGCGGTCGGCCCGGCGAGAACCGGGTCCTTGGCGGCGAGGGCCCACCAGTCCGCCCAGTCGAGAGCGCCGGCGGCCTTGGCACGGTCCATGGTCGCGTGCCGGTGGGCGCGTTCGGCCGCGTTGATACGGGGGGTCTCGGTGTCGATCATGTGGTCGGCGTTCATGAACACTCCGCCGTCCCTGACGAGTCCGCCGATCCGCCGGTAGAGCGCGGTGAGCGGTTCGGTGTGCAGCCAGTGCAGGGCGGTGGCGGTGAGGACGGCGTCGTACGAGTCGTACGGCAACTGCCCTGTCCAGTCCGGGTCCTTGAGGTCGGCGGTGACGAAGGTGACGCGCTCGTCGCCGTCGAAGTAGCCGCGGGCGATGGCGAGGAGCGCCGGGTCGAGGTCGACGCCCGTGCTGGTGGCCTCGGGGAACCGCTTGAGCAGCCGGTCCGTAATACTTCCCGTACCGCATGCGAGGTCGAGCACTCTCGGCCGGGGCCCCACAATGGCCTCGACCATGTCCAGCATCACCCGGAACCGTTCCTCGCGGTCGGGCATGTACCACTCCTGCTGCCGGTCCCAGCTCTCCTGCCAGGCCGCCCAGTCAGTACCTGTCAGTGTCTCCGCCACGAGGAACCTCCCATGTAATACCCTGGAACAGTAAAAGACCATTACATCGTTCGCTGCATCGACTTTAGACCGACGCCGTAAGGACTACAAGTGGAACTGGCCTATTACTCGGACTATGCCGTGCGTCTGGTCAACACCGAGGAGCCGGCCCGCAACAAGGACTCCCTCACCTCCGTCGAGGCGGTCCGCGAGCTGTTCGGCGCCAACGGACAGGCGGCCCGGCGGGCAACCGACGCGGATGTGACCCGCTTCCGGTCCGTACGGGCACGGTTGCGCGCGGTCTTCGAAGCGGCCGACGGCGGTGACCAGACACTCGCCGTCGACCTGCTCAACTCACTGCTGCTGGAATTCCCGGTCAGCCCGCAGATCTCCGGGCACGATCTGCGCGACGAGGACGGCAAGCCTGACTGGCACATGCACCTGGCCGACCACCCGTCGAACGCGACGGCCGGGTACGCCGCCATCGCGGCGATGGGCCTCGCCTTCCATCTCACCTCGTACGGTGTGGACCGGCTCGGCGTGTGCGAGGCGGCGCCGTGCCGCAACGCCTATCTCGACACCTCGACCAACCGCTCCCGCCGCTACTGCTCGGACCGCTGCGCGACCCGCGCCAACGTGGCCGCCTACCGGGCCCGCAAGCGCCTGGAGACGGAACGGGCCGCCGACACCGGCCGCAGCGCGGAAACCGCCCAGGTCACCACACCCCACAGCGACCGCTGATCCTCCTTCAGCGGTCGATAGCGCGCCCGGACCCTGGCCAGCACGAGCTCCTCGGGCACCGTCCCGTAATCCGTGCTGTCACCGCCCGCGAAGGGATTGTCGGCCAGCACCCACCAGCCGCCCCGACGACGCTCGGCGGCCCGCTTGACGATCAGCAGATCCTGCTGGAACGGATGGCGCAGAATCACCACGTCCCCGGGGCGCACCGTCGCCCCGTACTGCACGAGCAGCCAGTCCCCGTGATGGAGCGTGGGCACCATCGACGGCCCCGTCACCTCCACCACCTGGAACGGCACGCGCGCAGCCAGCCCCCGCCCGGGCTGCTCCTGCGTCAGTTCAGGCAACTCCGGCACCTCCCGCATCTCTCCGGCACCTCCCCGGTCCGTCCGGTACACCGTCCCGTACAGCGTTCCGTACATTCGGCCACTGGGCCCATCCTCACCCTGGACTTTTGACCTAAGCCCATGGGGGCACCCACTAAATCCCGTCTCTCACGGAGTAATGTCCCACCTGAGAAGACGATCACGAGGAAGGACAGCTCAATGCTTTCCCGCCTGTTTGCCCCCAAGGTGAAGGTCAGCGCCCACTGCGACCTGCCCTGCGGCGTGTACGACCCGGCCCAGGCCCGCATCGAGGCGGAGTCCGTCAAGGCCGTCCAGGAGAAGTACCAGGCCAACGAGGACCCGCACTTCCGGGCCCGCGCGGTGGTCATCAAGGAGCAGCGCGCCGAGCTCGCCAAGCACCACGTCTCGGTGCTGTGGAGCGACTACTTCAAGCCCCCGCACTTCGAGAAGTACCCGGAGCTGCACCAGCTGGTCAACGACGCCCTGAAGGCGCTGTCGGCCGCGAAGGCCTCCACGGACCCGGCGACGGGCCAGAAGGCGCTGGACTACATCGCCCAGATCGACAAGATCTTCTGGGAGACCAAGAAGGCCTGATCGCCCCGCCCCGGCGACCGCGGCTCCGCCGCAGGCCGGACGGACAGTCAGAAGGGCCCGACCGCTTCGACCGGTCGGGCCCTTCCGCGTTCCCGGAACGTCCGGGAGACGTACGGGAAATGCGGTCAGCCGATCGGCTGCGGAGCCGGCGGGATTCGAACCCGCGGACGGGGAGGGCAGGTCCGCCCGAACCCCCTCAGTCGGCATGCGGGGGAACTCCCGCACGCCGATCGCAATGGGCCGCTCTGCCACGGCTCCGCAACCTGCGGGACTGCGCAGTCCCGTTCCGGTAAGCGTAGAGTCAACACCCGGCAGGAGACAGCTGTTTGTCCGGCGCAAGGGTCACGCCGCCCGGCGGGGTCTCCGCCGTCACCATGACCTCACCGGCGCTCGTCCAGTCGGGGCCGTATGGAGCCGAACGGCGCTGATACCCCTCTTCGTGGCGGACGGGAATGGTCCCGGCCCGGACCGGACACCCGCTGAGCCGCGGCTGTCCGCCGTGGCCCGGGGTGCCGCCAATGCCCCCCATATGCGATATGCGACCGACGAGTTTCCGGGACGAGGTCAGTCGGTATGGGTGGACATGCGCACACGACGGACATGCGCTCACGACAGGAGACAGCGATGACCACCAAGGGCTTCACCACATGTCTGTGGTTCGACGGGCAGGCCGAGGAGGCGGCGGAGTACTACCTCTCGGTCTTCAAGAACTCCCGCCTCGGCAGGATCGGCCGCTACACCGAAGCAGGGCCCGGGCCCGCCGGATCGACGATGGCGGTCGAGTTCGAGATCAACGGCCAGAAGTTCGTCGGGCTGAACGGCGGACCGCAGTTCACCTTCAACGAATCCATCTCGTTCCAGATCCACTGCTCGGACCAGGACGAGGTGGACCACTACTGGAGCAGTCTCACCGACGGGGGCGAAGAAGGGCCCTGCGGCTGGCTGAAGGACAGATACGGCGTCTCCTGGCAGGTCGTCCCCGAGGCGCTGATCGCTCTGATCGGCGACCAGGACGCCGAAAAGGCCGCGCGGACCACCGCGGCGATGATGACCATGAAGAAGCTGGACATCGCCGCGCTGCAGAAAGTGCACGACGAGGGCTGACAGGGCGGAGATGCCGGACGGGGGTCGATCCGTCCGGCATCTCCGCGTCGTCGGCGGGCGGGCCGTTGCTCACCGACGCGCGCCACCACCTGCTCGACGCGGACCGAGGAAGGCGCCGGCGAGCAGGGCGCCGGCCAGGACCAGTGCCGAGTCGACCAGGATCGCGACCGAGACTCCCGACAGCACACCCTCGGGTCCGGTGTCACCGAGGGCGGACATCCGCGCGGTGGCGACGGCGCTCATCACCGGGATGCCCATGGTGATGCCGACCTGCTGGGTCATGGTGGCGAGGCCGGTGGCCAGGCCCTGTTCCTCGTCGGGGAGACCGGAGGTCGCGGTGACCATGAAGCCGACGATCATCAGCATGTTGCCGATGCCGCCGATGAAGGTGGCCACCAGCAGAAGCCAGATCCAGGCCCCCGATGTCCCGAGCGCCACCAGGCAGAGCGTGGCGACGGCCTGGATGACGCCGCCGGCGACGATGGTCGTACGGCTGCCGTACCGGCCGACCGCACGGCCGCCGAACGCGCCGCCGGTCACGGTGCCGATGCCCAGGACACCGAAGGCGAGACCGGTGGCGAGCGGTGAGTAGCCGAGGACCTCTTGCAGATAGAGGGTGAGCAGGAAGACCAGTGAGGTCTCGGTGACGAAGGCGATCAGGCCGGCGGTGTTGCCCCAGATGACGCTGCGCCGTTTCAGGATGCGAACGGGGACCAGGGGCGAGGCGGCCCTCTTCTCGACGTACCAGAAGCCGAGGAGGAGCGCGAGACCTGCGAGGAGTGCGGCCAGGGTGGTGGGCGTGGTCCAGCCGGACTCGCCGGCCTGGGTCAGTCCGTAGACGAGCAGAAGCAGTCCGCCGGTGACGGTCACGGCTCCGGGGACATCGAGCCGGGGGCGTCGTGCGGGGCGCGAGTCGGTGATGACGGCCGGGGCGAGGGAGACCACCAGGGCGGCCACGGGCACGTTGATGAAGAAGGCCCAGCGCCAGGAGAGCAGATCGGTGAGCAGGCCGCCGAGGATGGCTCCGGCGGTGAATCCGGCGGACATCAGTGCGCCGTTGAGACCCAGCGCGCGTTCCCGCAGCGGGCCTTCCTTGAAGGCCGTGGTCAGCAGCGCGAGTCCGGCCGGGGTGACCGCCGCCGTCGCGAGACCCTGCAACACCCGGGCGGTGAGCAGGACTTCGGGCGAGGTGGCGAGACCGCCCAGGGCGGAGGAGAGACCGAGGACGACCATGCCGCCCAGGAACAGCCTTTTACGGCCCACGAGATCGGCCACGCGGCCGAACAGCAACGTGAAGCCGGCGGCGGCGAGCGCGAACGCGGTGGCGATCCACTGCAGGTGGGAGAGGGAGAAGCCGAGGCCCTCGCCGACGACCGGCAGTGTGACGTTCAGGATCGAGAAGTCCACGGCGATCATGAACTGGGCGCCGAGGAGAAGAGCGAGGACCAGCTTCTGCCGTCCGGTCATACGGATTTTCGGGGACGGCACGGCGGAAGCGGCATCGGTGATGTCGGGAGACTGGGCCCGGCTGGGTGCGGACATGACTGCCCTTCCTCAGGGAGAGGTATTAATGGGACTATGGTTCCGTTAATGTGGGAGTCACCGTAGCAGAGGAAGCTTCACTAATGGAACTGGAGACCCGTTATGACTTCTGAGGGTGTGGACCCCGGCACCGTCCGGCCCGGTGGCCGTACCGCCCGGGTCCGTGAATCGGTCCTGCGGGCCGCAGGCGATGCTTTGGCCGAGCACGGCTTCGACCGCCTGGACCTCGCCGATGTCGCGCGCCGCGCGGAAGTCGGCAAGACGACCGTCTACCGGCGCTGGTCCACCCCCACCGGCCTGATCGCCGACCTGCTCGACGACATGGCCGAGCAGTCCTCACCCCGTACGGACACAGGTTCCCTGGCCGAGGACCTCCGGGCCAATGCGCGGCTGGTGGTCACCACCCTCACCGATCCACGGCAGGGGGCCCTCTTCAAGTCCGTGATCGCCGCGGCAACCTGCGACCCACGCACGGCCGAGGCCCTGCACCGCTTCTACGCGATCCGCATCAAGGAGTGGTCCGGCTGCGTCACCGAGGCCGTCGAACGCGGGGAGCTGCCCGCGGGCACGGACGCGGAAGAGGTGATCCGCGCCGTATCGGCCCCCCTCTACTACCGGCTGCTGGCCAGCGGCGACCCGCTCGACGCGGCGGCGGCAGATCGCGCCGCCGCGGCCGCGACCGCGGCGGCGCGGGCGGGCGCGTACGTGAGGTGAGGGGTGGTCAGCCGACCGGGTGGGCACGCAGACGTGCTGCCCACGGGTGGCCGGTGCCCTGGGCCAATGTGATCGTCTCGGTCAGCCAGGCGCGCTGGTCCGCGGTGAGGGCCGGCAGCGCCGTCGCGAAGTCCTGTTCGTCCTTGGGTCGCGGGGACTTGGCCTTGTACAGGAGCTGCACCTCAGGAGAGAGGTATGGGACGCCGTCCTTCGAGACCCGGCCGAGCCGGTCGAGCGGGAGCCGGATGCGGGGATCGCGGCGGAACAGCCAGTCGGTGCCCTCCGTGTCGTCGAGCGTGAGCTGGATGCGCCAGGGCTCGGCGGGCCCGGGGCGGCACCAGATGTCGTGGACGTACGGCGGCAGGACTTCGCCGGGGAGCCAGGGGCGCAGGGTGCCGGGAGGATCGGCGGCCCACCACTCCCAGCCCGCCAGGATCTGCTGGGCGGTGAGCTGGTCACGGCGGAGCAGGAGTACGTCGATGTCGCCGTGGTCCCGGAAGGTGTGGCCCACGGCGAGTTCGACCGCGTATCCGCCCGCGATCCACCAGGAGGCGCGCAACGGGGCGAAGAGGCGGGCAGCCTCTTCGAGCGGGGCCGGATCCCATGGACCCCAGGGGGATTCCGTACGCATGGGCTGCCGGCCCCTCTCCTCTTCCGGTGTCGCCCGCCGTGGCGTCAGTCCGTTTTCAGCAGATGCCGACAGCTGTCCGGATGCTCCCTCAGATAGGTGGCCAGGCTCATCGCCGGATGCCCGGTGAGGTTCGGTACGGCGTCCGAGACCGTGGACATCTCGCCGGTGGCGATGGCCTCGTACGACGTCACCCAGCCGGCCACCTCCCAGTCCTCGGCACCGTACTGCGCCCGTGAGGCATAGGCCTCCTCGCGGGTCTCCGGTACATAGGTGATGGTCCGGCCGGTGACCCGGCCGATCTCCTCGGCCGCTTCGGCGAGGGTGAACGCCTCGGGGCCCGTGAGGTCGTACGTGACCCCGTCGTGGCGGGTGTCGGTACTCTCGGTGTCGGCCGGCAGCACGGCGGCCGCGGCGTCCGCGATGTCCTCGTGCGCCACCGCCGCCACCCGGCCGTCGCCACCCGGACCGCGCAGCACCCCGTCGGCTCCGGTCATCGCCGGGAGCCCGGCGAGGTACAGGCTGTCGCGCAGGAAGGTGTAGCGGACATCTGCGGCCCGGATGTGCGCCTCGGTGTGCCAGTGGTCCCGGGCGAAGGTGAACGTCGCGTCCGGCGCCGCGCCGAGGAAGGAGATGTACACGATGCGTTCGACGCCCACCGCGACCGCCGCGTCCACCGCCGTCGTGTGCTGGCGCACCCGGTCGGGGCTCTCGTGCGCCGAAACGAGGAACAGCGTGTGCGCCCCGGCGAGGGCGCGGCGCATGGCCTCCCCGTCACCGTAGGGGGCGGGCGGTGCGGCGACGGCGCCGGGCAGCTCCGGCAGCCGGGACGGGTCGCGGCCGAGGAGCCGCACGGGCACACCGGCACGCACCAGGCGCTGTGCGACTCGGCCGCCGACCGCACCGCTCGCGCCGGTGACGGCGACGATGGGGGCGCTTGGGTCCGTGGGGGGTGGGGGGTTCATGCGGGGTCGCCTTCCTTTCGCAGCCAGGGGCGCACCTCCACGACCGCGTCCACCGGGACGGGTCCGTAGATGTGCGGGAACTCCTCGCCGCCGGGCGCGACGGGCTCGTACCGTACGGGTGCCGGGAGACGGGCGGGATCGATGACGAGGACCACCAGATCCTGGTCACCGGTCCCGGCCCGGCTCCCGGCGCCGTACAGCATCTCGGCCACGCCTGCGAGCTGGTGCGGCAGCGAGCAGTGGATGAAGCCCTCTTCGTGCAGGGTGCGGCCGCGGGTGGACATCTCGTACGTCCCGATCCCGCGGGCCGCCTCCCACAAGGGGCCTTCGGTGAGGTGCAGCAGCAGTTCGGCCATGGGCCAAAACTAGCTGCGTCGACGCGCCCTGCGGGCCATCAGCGCGGCCGCCGATCCGGCAGCGAGCAGAACTGCGGCAATGCTGCCGAGAATCCATTCACCGCCGTGGGAACCCGTGTTCGGGAGCGAGCCCCTGTGGCCGGCGCCGTCCGGCCGATTGTGGTCGGGAGTGGGTGGGGGTGGGCTTCGGTGCGGGGGCCGTCTCCGTAGGGGCCGGGGTGGGTGATTCCGAATCCGAGGGGGTCAGGGTGGGCCGGCCCGTTTCCGATGCACCCGGGAATACCCCGATACGTAGGGCCGCCGCATCGGGGCACACCGTGCGGGCGAGCGCGCGTCAGGCCGTATCCGCCAGCAGCTCGGCCTCCACCCGCGGGTCCAGACCGACCGCGGCCCGGTCCGGCCGTTGCGGGGCCGCGCCGTCCAGTTCGACCAGCCACTTCCAGGTATCGGCGACCGTCTCGTAGACCGGCCGGCACCGCAGACCGGCCGCGTACGCCTTGCTGACGTCACCCTGGTGCAGGGTGTCGTACAGCTCGCCCGGCGGCAGCCAGATGGGCAGGTCGCTCCAGGGCTCCACACCTGCCGCGAGGATGGTCCGAGCGGGTGTCCAGCGAAGTTCCGCGTCTGAGCCGGTGGCGCGTACACAGGCGTCCAGCAGCTGCCCCATGGTGGCGTGGCCGGGGCGGCTGACCAGGTTGTACGGCCCGTGCAGACCACCGCGACCCGCGTCCAGGAGCCAATCGGCGAGGTCGCGGGCGTCGATGTACTGGAGCGTCAGGTCCGGTGTCCCCGGGGCCAGTACGCGCCCGCCTCGGGCGATCCGCAGCAGCCACCAGGGCAGTCTGCCCACGTTCTCCCAGGGGCCCAGGATCAGTCCCGCTCGGGCCAGCAGGGCCCGGTCCCCGAAGGCGTCGAGTGCGGCCAGTTCGCCGCCGCGTTTGGCAAGGGGGTACGAGACGTCCCCACCGGCGTCGGGCGAGGCACCGGCCACCAGCGGGCCGTCCTCGGGCAGACCGGCCGGGGCCGGGTAGTCGTACACGGAACGGCTGGAAACGTATGCGTAGCGGGCGGCCCGGTCGGCCAGCAGACGGGCCGCGTCCCGTACGGCCGAGGGGGCGCCGCTCCAGGTGTCGACGACCAGGTCCCACTCGGGCGTGCCCCCGTGGCGGCCGGCGGCTGCGGCCAGCGCGGCGAGGCCGTCGCCGGTGGCGCGGTCACCGAGGAGTTCCGTCACGCCCTGCGGGGGTGCGTGACGGCCTCGGTGGAACACCGTGACCTCCCAGCCGCGCGCGAGCGCCGCCTCGGTGACGGCGCGACCGACGAATTCCGTACCGCCCAGCATCAGAAGCCTCATGGGACCGACTCTGCCCGCGGGACGGCCGGACCGGAACAGCTCCTCGCTCTCGGCGGAATCGGACAGCGGACCTTCACGGTGTGCGGGCGAGCGGGCTGCGGTTGCGCAGCAGCCACTGGTGGTACCCGGCCGCCCGCTGGGCCGCCTCCCGGTAGGCCGCCTCCAGCTCCCCGTACACCGTCGCCATGTCGGCACCCGGCCGGGACACCAGCAGCAGCCGTACGGCCAGGGGGTCGTCGCGCAGCGGACGGATCGCCATGTCGTCGCGCGGCCCGGAGGTGGGCTGGCAGGGTGCGACCGCCTCGCCGAGCACCACGAGGGACGCGGCGGTGAGGTAGTCGCCGTGCAGGACGGTCGGCGCGAGGCCCGCCTCGTCGAACACCCGGCGCAGCCCGTCCCATTCGCCGTCCACCGTGGGGTCGACCATCCACCGGTCGGCGGCCAGGTCCCCGAGGTCGACCACGGGCCGGGCGGCGGCGGGATGGTCCCGGGCCATGGAGATGAACTGCGGCTCACGGTCCAGGAGTACGCGTTGCTCCAGGCCCTCCGGGACGGCCAGCGGACAGCCCTCGACCTCGTGCACGAAGGCGACATCGAGCCCGCCCGCATCGACCGTATGCAGCAGGGCACTGGCCGATACGTCGACCCGCAGCGAGATGTCCGTGCCGGGCAGCCGGAGCCGCAGCCTGCGCAGCCAGCCGCCGATCACCCGGCTCGCGGTGCAGCCGATGCGCAGCCGCGGGCCCGAGGCGCGGACCGCGCCGGCCTCCGCCTTCGCCTCGCTGACCAGGGCGGTCATTCCGTCGACCAGAGGGCGGGCCCGGCTGAGGACGGAGCGGCCGAGCAACGTCGGCCGGCAACCGGTCCGTTCACGGCTGAACAACTCGGCACCCAGAGTGTTCTCGATCCGCCGCAGCTGGGTGGTCAGGGAGGGCTGGCTCACGCCCAGCCTGCGGGCCGCTCGGTGCAGGCTGCCCGTGTCAGCGATGGCGCACAGCGCCCTGAGGTGTCTCACCTCAAGCTCCATACGGTCGAGCGTAGGACGGCGGGCCACTGTCGCACCAGACGCCCCAATCCCATCAAAGCCCTTTAATTCAACTGGAGTTGGTGGAGACGTCGACAACGGCACCGGGGGCGGCGATAGGCCGGTGCTATCGCCGGTTGACATCATCCGCCACGGCTTCCGCTCCCCGACACTCTCTCCGTACCGCACCCCGTCCGAGTCCGATGACCGGACGGGTTCATCGGACAGGCAATCGGTAGGAGACCCCCCATGAGACACCCCAGGACCGTCATGTCGGCCGTGGTCGGCCTCGGCTTCGGACTCGCGGCCGCGCTGGGCACCGCACCCGCCATCGCCTCCTCTCCCGCACCCGCCGCCGCCTCGGAGGCTCACGCGGGCTACACCTCCGGCTCCGGGTCGCACGAGAGCGCCGCCGCGAACAAGGCGTTCTTCGAGGCGGTCGCCAAGTCCGTCGCCAAGAAGCGGGCGGCGAACCCCGGCGCCCAGGCGGTCACCATCGTCTACAGCACCGCCAACGCGCCGAGCTTCCGCACCCAGATAGCCAACAGCGCGCAGATCTGGAACAGCTCGGTCTCCAACGTCCGGCTGCAGGAAGGCTCGAACGCCGACTTCGCCTACTACGAGGGCAACGACCCGAGCGGCTCGTACGCCAGCACCGACGGGCACGGCAACGGCTACATCTTCCTCGACTACGCGCAGAACCAGCAGTACAACTCGACCCGCGTCACCGCGCACGAGACCGGTCATGTGCTCGGCCTGCCGGACCACTACTCCGGTCCGTGCAGCGAGCTGATGTCGGGCGGCGGCCCCGGCACGTCCTGCACGAATCCCTACCCCAACGCGAACGAGCGCAGCCGGGTGAACAACCTGTGGCAGAACGGCTTCGCGGCCGCACTCGCCCGCAGCGGCTCCTGACCACTGTCCGGCCGCTCAGCGGCACCGGGGGCCACCTCGTAGGACGGGGTGGCCCCTTGGGCGTCCGACGGACAGGTGAATGCTCGCCCCCACTCGATCCGCCCGCAGCGAACGGGCCGGGTGTGCCACTCGTTCCCGGGGATGCTGGAAACGGCCGCCACAGACGGGCCGTCCCCCATGGAGGTACGAGCGTGAGCGAGCGTCCCGATTCCCTGTACGAAGCCGTCGGCGGCATGGACCCACTGCGCCGGCTGAGCAACACCTTCTACGACAACGTGCTGGCGGATCCGCTGCTCGCACCCGTCTTCGCGGATTTCACCCCGACCCATATCGAGCATGTCGCCGTCTGGCTGGCCGAGATCTTCGACGGTCCCACCGACTTCACCGCGCAACACGGCGGCCACCAGGCCCTGTTGCGCGCCCACCTCGGGCTGTCCATCACCGAGCCGCAGCGGCTGCGCTGGATGGAGCTGATGACGGACGCCGTCGAGAAGGAACTCCCGGACGACGCGCTGCTGCGCCGCCGGGTCCTGGAGTACTTCGACTGGGGCACGGGCGTCGCCCGCGATGTGTCGGCGTCCCCGGTCGGCGAGGACCTCGGCGATCCCGGCCCGACGCCGCGCTGGGGCTGGGACGGCCTGCGCCGGCCTACGGGTTGTTGAGTGCGGTACGGACCAGGGTCAGCAGCTCGTCCTCCGTCATCCCCAGCTCGCGCGCGTCCGCGACCACTTCGCGTACGCGTTCCAGCAGCCGGGCCCGGTGCGGGGATGCGCCGCCGGTGACGACCGCACCGCGCCCCCGGCGCAGTTCGATCAGCCCCTCCTCGCGGAGCTGCTGATAACCCCGCAGCACCGTATGGACATTGACCCCCAGGGAATCGGCGAGCACCCGGGCGGCGGGCAGACGCTCGCCCGGCACCACCGCCCCCTCGGCAACGGCGCGGCGCACGGACGCCGCGATCTGATCACCGAGCGGCACGGTGGACGTGGGATCGACCCGGAAGAGCATGGTCAGTGCTCCGCTCGGTGCTGGTCGATGAGGGTGTTGAGGAGCGCGGCGCCGGTCGCCGAATCGTCGACGGTCACCGCGAAGTCCCGGCCGCCGGCCAGTGTCGCCACGATTCCCTCACCGGAGCGGATCATGACACCGCTCCGTCCCGGGCGGATGCGATACCCCCAGCCCCCATACTCAGCAAGGGGGTTGATGTCCCTGCTGGTCGCGGCCTCGATCCGGTCGAGCGGCACTCTGAGGCGCGGCCAGGGCAGCATTCCCGAGATGGTGATGCCGCGCCGGTCCACCACCACGTACGGCCGGGCGAAGGCGGCCAGCAGCACACCGAGGAGGAGCAGCGGAATCGCGGCCGCCCAGCCCGAGACGAACAGCAGCACCACCCCGCCGGCCACGAGCGCGAGCGCGATCAGCGGCAGCCACCAGCTCCCGGTGCTGCGCGCCCATCCGGCGACCTCCCCGTCGGCGAGCACGATCCGCGCGCCGCCCCCGGCCTGCCCGGTCGCGGCCGGCTGCTTCGGTACGGGACCGAGCGCGGCCAGCACCATCCCCAGCCCTCCGGCGAGCACTGCGACTCCCAGGGCGACCGCGAGCTGCCACATCGGGAATGACACACCTTGCGCCTCCCCCTGCGCATTCTCACCGGCATCCACGTTGGCGAGCAGCACGGCTGCCATCACCCAGCCGAGGAATCCGGCGAAGGCATATCCACCGGCCACCAGCCAGCGGTAGGCCCACCCGTAGAACTTCCCCCGCAGCACCGTGAGGGCCCACAGAGCACCGGTCACGGCGAACAGCAGAACGTCGGCCACGGCGTGCCACACCTGCCCCGTATAGCCGTCCGCCCGGCCATCGGCCCGGAAATGACTGGCCAGCTGTCCGGGAAGCCGGTCTCGGAAGACGGCGAGCAGCACCAGATCGGCGACGAGCGCGAGCAGGAACGGCAGGGCGACGAGCGTCGCGCGGCCCAGATTCTTACGCATCATGAAAACCTCCATTGTTTGCATGCTAGTAGAACAATGGAGATGCGGCAAAGCTTTGACGGCATGCCATTGGGATGGCATGCCGTCGGGGATGGCGGGATCAGGTACGGACCGCCCTCGTCGTGGCCGGGAACAGCCCGACGAGCAACCGGAGGGCGGCGAGCCCGGGACCGAGCTCGCCCCGGCCCGGCCGGCCGGGCGGCCGGGCGGACAGGCGGGCAGGCGGGCGGACAGGCGGGCAGGCGGGCAGGCGGCAGGCGGCAGGCGGCAACCGGTCAGGCAGAGAAGGTCAAGCCAGTTCCAGCGGGAACGCACCCCGGTGCCCGGTGCCGGCGCCCCGGTCCGGGCGGGGCTCGTACTCGCGGCAGCTCCAGATCTCCTGGACGAATCCGGTCCGCCGGTCCCACAGATCCATGACATCGCCCTCACCGGCCGCCCCGCGGTAGGCGTCCTTGGCGCCCCGGAAGCATGCGAGGCCGCCGGAAAGGCCGCGGCCGGGGGTCGGGAAGTAGTCCGAGAAGGCGCAGGCGATGCAGGTCTGCAGGCGCACGCCGGGCGGCAGGACGCGCTGGATCGTGGCGAGGGCGGACGCGAAATCGCTCTCTGCACGATGGGACCGGTAGGCCGCCCCGCCGAACTGCAGCTCCAGGTAGAGATACGGATCGGGGCGGCGCAGCGACAGCAGGCAGCTGAGCGTGGCCTGATGGACGGCACCGTCCCAGAGGACCGGGAGCGGCAGGTCCCACTCCAGGACACAGTCGCCCAACGCGCCGTCCACCAGGGCGAACAGGTCGTCGGCCGGTGGTGTGCCGGCCACCGGGGTGAGGCCGTCGAAGCTTTCGCCCTCGAAGTCGATGCCTCTGGCGCGGAGGCGGAGTTGCTGTCCGTCGGTGGTGAGGATGACGGCGTCGGAACCCTGTCGGTCCCGGTACCACCCTGCCCATGACTCATCTGTCATGGGCACGGACTGTAGCCCGTGCGCATGACAGTCGCCCGGTCGCCCTCCTTTTCGTCTCACGGGCCTTGTGACCTCGGCACCTTGCTCCGTTCCCCTTCCTCCGCCCCCTTCACCGGTCTCGGCTCTCCGTTCCTTTCTCCGTGCCCCTTTGATCCCCCTCCGCGTCCCGCTCCCTCCTTTCCGTGCTCAGTGCGTCCGGCGGGTGACGAACTCCGCCAGGGTCAGGAGATCGCCCGCCACGGCCAGGTCGGGGACCGCCCGGGACAGGTGGTGGACCGCGCGTGCCATCCGGTCGGCCGCGCAGACCTGCGCCCAGTCCCGGCCGCCGGCCCGGTCGACGGCATCGGCGGCGCGACTCACCTCACCAGGTGCATTCATCGATCCCCGGTAGAGCACGGCCAGTTCGGCTGCTGCGGGCGTGCCGGAGGTCAGTGCTGCGACCACGGGCAGGGACTTCTTGTGGGCGACCAGATCCGCCCCGACCGGCTTTCCGGTCTGTGCAGGATCCCCCCAGATGCCGATCAGATCGTCGATGAGCTGGAAGGCGAGGCCCGCCTCCCGGCCGAATCCGTCCATGGCGCCGACCGCCCGCTCCCCCGCGCCGGCGTACAGCGCACCCAGTGCGCAGGCGCAGCCGAGCAGGGCGCCCGTCTTGGCGGTGGCCATGGCCAGGCACTCGTCCAGCGAGACTTCGTCCGGACCGCGGTCCTCGAAGTCGCAGTCGGCCTGCTGGCCTGCGCACAGCTCGATGACACAGGTCGAGAGCCTCGCCGAGGCGCGGACCGAGGCCGGGCCGGTGTCCTCGGCGAGCAGCCGCTGGGCGAGGGCGAGCATGGCGTCACCGGCGATGACCGCGTCCGGAATGCCGAAGACCGCCCAGGCCGTGGGCCGGTGCCGACGGGTCCGGTCCTCGTCGATGACGTCGTCGTGCAGCAGGGTGAAGTTGTGGGCCAGCTCCACGGCGACGGCTGCCCGTACCGCCCGTTGCGGGTCACCGCCCAGCGCGCGGGCGGCGGCGAGGACGAGCGCGGGCCTGATCGCCTTGCCCGCCCGTCCCGATGACGGGGTGCCGTCGGCCTGCTGCCAGCCGAAGTGGTACATCGCCACGCGGCGGATCGATCCGGGCAAGGAGTCGACGGCGGCGTGCAGTTGAGGATCGACGAGGGTGCGGGTCTGCTCCAGGAGGGCTGCGGCCTCATGGCCCTGCGTTGCGAGGGCGGCCGGGTCGTCGTCACCCGGGGCCCGGGGTGTGGGTGGTTGAGGTGCGTGGTGGGTCTTCACTGGGCGTCCTCCCGAGGCCGCCCCGGGCACGGCTGCCCGGTGGCGGGGGTTGACGGGGGCCCGGACATCGCCGTCCGGGCCCCCGATGGGCTACCGCCAGCGGCCGACCTCTACGTTTTCCAGTACGCCGAGGGCGTCCGGAACGAGGATGGCTGCGGAGTAGTAGGCCGTCACCAGGTAGGAGATGATCGCCTGCTCGTCGATGCCCATGAACCGGACCGACAGGCTGGGCTCGATCTCGTCGGGGATGCCGGTCTGCTGGAGTCCGATGACGCCCTGCTCGGCCTCACCCGTCCTCATGCAGATGATCGACGTGGTCCGGGCGTCGGTGACCGGGATCTTGTTGGACGGGAAGATCGGTACGCCCCGCCAGGCCGGCACATGGTGTCCGCCGACCTCCACGCTCTCCGGCACCAGACCGCGCTTGTTGCACTCACGGCCGAATGCGGCGATGGCCCGCGGATGCGCGAGGAAGAGCTTCGAGCCGCGGCGGCGCGAGAGCAGTTCGTCCATGTCGTCGGGGCTGGGCGCTCCGTCGTGCGGCTGGAGGCGCTGCCCGTAGTCGCAGTTGTTGAGCAGACCGAACTCGCGGTTGTTGATCAGCTCGTGCTCCTGGCGCTCGCGCAGCGCCTCGACCGTGAGCCGCAACTGCTGCTCGGTCTGGTTCATCGGCTGGTTGTAGAGGTCGGCGACCCTGCTGTGGACCTTCAGCACGGTCTGGGCGACGCTGAGTTCGTACTCGCGCGGCGCCGATTCATAGTCCACGTATGTATGCGGGACGACGGCTTCGCCGACATGGCCGGCGGAGAGATCGATCTCCGCCTCGCCGTACTTGTTGGTGCGCTGCTGCGGAATGCTAAGCAGTCCGGCGAGATGGGTGCGGAGCGAATCCGCGCGCTCGGCGAGATTCAGCACGTCGGCCCGCCTCAGCGTCAGCACCGTGCAGGCGGTGACAGCACGGGCCGTGTACTCCCAGACGGCGTCGCCGTCGATCAGTGCGTGGTCGCCGAAATACGCCCCGTCGGCCTGGACCCCGAGCACCGTCTCGTCCCCGTACGGGCCGGTGCCGACCTTCTCGACCTTGCCGTGCGCCAGGAGGAAGACACGGTCCGCCGCGTCCCCGGCGCCGGCCAGAACCTGGCCCGCGGCGATTTCACGCTGCTCGCACCGCCGGGCCAGTTCGCCGAGCACCTCCTCGTCGTCGAACTCCCGCAGGGCGGGCAGCTCTCCGAGCTCGGCGGGAATGACCGTGACCCGGTCACCGGTCTGCACGAAGGTCACCCGGCCGTCCCCGACCGAGTAGCTCAGCCTGCGGTTGACCCGGTAGGTGCCACCTTGCACCTGCACCCATGGCAGCATCTTCAGCAGCCACCGTGAGGTGATCTCCTGCATCTGCGGAGCGGACTTGGTGGTCGTCGCGAGGTTCCGCGCCGCTGCCGTGCCCAGACTCTGCTGCGGCGGCACCGGCGCGTTCTGAACCTCTTCACCAACGGACATCTGACGTCCTCTCGATCATCGGCTGACCTGCGTGAAGAAGCCTTTCAGCACGGAGAGTCGGCACGCCATTACACAAAAGAGTGTGACTATTCGGGCTTTGGGCTGGGCACGACGTTCAGCGATGTCCACGGGTCCCATTAATTTGCATCCCTGATGCAAATTATCTACCGTGTCCACCATGCGGCTGACGAGATTCACCGACGTGGCGCTGCGCGTACTGATGCGCCTCGCCGTCGTGGAGAACGAGGACCCGCCGACCACCCGGGAGGTGGCGGCGACCATGCAGGTGCCGTACACCCACACCGCGAAGGTCGTCGCCAAGCTCCAGCACCTCGGCCTCATCGAGGCGCGCCGGGGCCGCGGCGGCGGGCTCAGCCTCACCGGAGCGGGCCGGACCGCCTCGATCGGCGGACTCGTCCGGGAGCTGGAGGGACCCGGCGACGTCGTCGAGTGCGAGGGCGCCACCCCCTGCCCCCTGCGCTCGGCCTGCCGGCTGCGCGGCGCGCTGCGCCGGGCGGAGGAGGCCTTCTACGCCTCGCTCGATCCGATCACCGTCGGCGAACTCGTCACCTCCCCCACCGGACCGCTGCTCATCGGCATCAGCAGCGGCCACCCGGCCGCCGACTGAGAGCCCGTCGGGTGCCCTTCGGCCGGAGAGCGGACGCGGCATGGTGCGTGCGATTCCAAGGCGCCGGGATGGCCTCGTAGCGGAGCTACTAGGGCATTTCGGCAACGCCGGAGGGGCCCCCTGGCCCTTAAGGCCTTGGGGGAGTGCGTGCCATGCCGTGGCCGCCCGATCAGAGGTCACCCGACAGGCTCTGAGCCACCGCACACCGCACCACGGGCGCCATCGCCCGGTTTCACACCGTCCAAAAATACGAATCTCAGATACCAATTCAAGAGCCAAGGAGTCACGATGCTCTCCGAGACGTCGACCGCCACCGTCCGTGCCACCCTCCCCGCCGTGGGAGCGGCCATCGGAGACATCGCCGATCTCTTCTACCGCAAGCTCTTCGACGCCCACCCCGAGCTGCTGCGCGACCTCTTCAACCGCGGCAACCAGGCGTCCGGTGCCCAGCGCCAGGCTCTCGCGGGCTCCATCGCCGCCTTCGCGACCCAGCTGGTCGAGCACCCGGACACCCGTCCCGACGTGATGCTCAGCCGGATCGCGCACAAGCACGCCTCGCTCGGCGTCACCGCCGCGCAGTACGACATCGTGCACACCCATCTGTTCGCCGCCATCGCCGAGGTGCTCGGCGACGCGGTCACCCTGGAGGTCGCCGCCGCCTGGGACGAGGTCTACTGGCTGATGGCGGGCGCCCTGATCTCGATCGAGGAGCGGCTGTACGCACAGCAGGGCGTCGTCGCCGGTGACGTGTGGCGCGAGTGGGAGGTGGCCACCCGGATCGAGGAGACGGCGGATGCGGCCACCTTCCAGCTCCGCCCGGCAGACGGCGCACCCGCCCCCGCCTTCCGCCCCGGCCAGTACGTCTCCGTACAGGTGAAGCTCCCCGACGGGGCCCGCCAGATCCGCCAGTACAGCCTCTCCAGCGCCCCCGGCTCCCCGCTCCGCTCGATCACCGTCAAGCGGGTGCACGGCAACGGATCGCCCGACGGCGAGGTCTCCCGTCATCTGCACGCCGAGGTCGGGGCGGGCGACCGGCTGCGCGTCTCCGCCCCGTACGGCGATCTCGTACTCGACTCCGCCGACGCCCCGCTCCTGCTCGCCTCCGCGGGCATCGGCTGCACCCCCATGCTGTCGATGCTGGAACACCTCGCGGCGACCGGACACCGCACCCCGGTCACCGTCGTGCACGGCGACCGCTCCCCCGCGGACCACGCGATGCGCACCGACCACGCCCTGCTCACCGGCAAACTCCCCGACGCCATCGCCCACTTCTGGTACGAGACCCCGGAGCCCGGCCACCCCGCCGACCGCACCGGCCGGGTCGACCTGAGCGGCCTCGCGATCGCCCCCGGCACCCACGCCTACCTCTGCGGACCACTGCCCTTCATGCGCGCCGTACGTACCCAGTTGCTGGCCAAGGGCGTCCCGGCTGCGGACATCCACTACGAGGTGTTCGGCCCCGACCTGTGGCTCGCCCAGGGCTGACCCCGGCCCACTGCTCGCGGAATTGACCGGAACGGCTCGCACACGGCCCGAACAACCGGTCCGGGGATGGCCCGGAGACCGACATTCCGGTACAAGCGCGTCAAGGCCCGGTCCCCCACGCGCAAAAGGAGTCGGCCATGTCCTCACCCATGTCCGCGAGCACCTTTCTGGAAGCCCTGATGGACGAGGGGCTCACCGTCGTCCAGATCGGCGACCGGCGCACCCACAACCGCAACCACCAGGGCCCCTGGGGCCCGGTCAACAGCGTGATGATCCACCACACGGTCACCGAGGGCACCGCCGCCACCGTCCGCATCTGCCGCGACGGCTATCCGGAGCTGCCCGGCCCGCTGTGCCACGGCGTGATCGCCAAGGACGGCCGGGTCCACCTGGTCGGCTACGGCCGCGCCCACCACGCCGGACTCGGCGACGACGACGTTCTGCGCGCCGTCGTCGCCGAGAAGCGCCTCCCGTCCGACAACGAGGCCAACACCGACTGGAACAGGCACTTCCACGGCTTCGAGTGCGAGAACCTCGGCGATGGCGAGGACCCCTGGCCCGACGAACAGCTCGAAGCGATCGAGAAGGCCGCCGCCGCGGTCTGCCGTCAACACAGCTGGACGTCCCGCTCAGTGATCGGCCACAAGGAGTGGCAGCCCGGCAAGATCGATCCCCGCGGCTTCTCGATGGACTCCATGCGGGACCGGATCCACGACCGCCTGAAATGACCCGCGCCCACCCGGCACGGCATGGCACAGCGACAATTGCGGCATGCCCTCCGAAGCACTCGACCTCTCCCGCCTGCAGCCGGTGCTCCCCTCGCCCCTGCAACCGGCCGAGGACGTACGTTTCGCGCGCCACGGCGTACGGCTGCTGCTCAAACGCGACGATCTGATCCACCCCGATCTCCCGGGCAACAAATGGCGCAAACTCTCCCCCAACCTGCGGGCCGCCGCCGGGCGCACCGTGCTGACCTTCGGCGGCGCGTACTCCAACCATCTGCGGGCCACCGCCGCCGCCGGGCGGCTGCTCGGCTTCCCCACCATCGGGGTCGTGCGCGGTGACGAACTGGCCGGCCGTCCCCTCAACCCCTCGCTCGCCCGCTGCGCCGCCGACGGGATGACCCTGCATTTCGTGGACCGTACGACGTACCGCGCGAAGGGCGATCCAGAGGTCCTGGCGGGGCTGCTGAACGCCTTCGGGGAGTGCCGCGTCATCCCGGAGGGCGGCAGCAATGCCCTGGCCGCACAGGGCTGTACGGAGCTGGGCCGCGAACTGCACGGCCGGGCCGACGTGGTCGCGGTCGCCTGCGGCACCGGCGGCACCCTCGCCGGACTGGCCGCCGGCCTCGCACCGGGGCAGCGCGCGCTCGGCATCCCGGTGCTGCGCGGCGGCTTCCTCGGCGACGCGGTACGGGAACTGCAGCAGGAGGCGTTCGGCGGGCCCGCCGGGTCGTGGTCCCTGGACGAGCGCTTCCACTTCGGCGGCTACGCCCGTACGACCCCGCAACTGCACGCCTTCGCGGACGACTTCGAGCAGCGGCACGGGCTGGCCGTCGAGCGCCTCTATGTCGCCAAGCTGCTGTACGCACTCACCGCGCTGGCCGAGGAGGGCGCGTTCCCCGCGGGAACCACGGTCGCGGCCGTCGTCACGGGCCGGCCGTAGGCGCATCCCACCGGTCGGCCTAAGGCGCCTCCGACTCCTCCCGGTAGGCCGCCGCCTCCTCCAGGTCGAGCCGTCTGAGCAGCGTGCGGAGCATCTCGTCGTCGATCTGCCGCTCGTCCCGCAACCGTACGAAGACCTCGCGCTCGGCTTCGATCATCTCCCCGGCCAGGCGCCGGTACGTGTCGTCCGCAGACTCCCCGGTCACCGGATTGGCCGCACCCAGCCGCTCCCACACCGCGTTGCGGCGGCGCTCCAGGACGGTGCGCAGCCGGTCGGTGAGCGGTCCCGGCAGCCAGTTGCGCCGGTCGGTGAGCAGCTCTTCCAGACGCGCCTCGGCGGCCGTGGACGCCTCGCTCTGCGCCTGCGCCTCGGCCAGGGTCTCCGCCGTCGCATCGCGCCCCGGAAGCTTCAGGACGCGTACCAGCAGCGGCAGGCTGAGCCCCTGGACGACGAGGGTGCCGATGACGGTGGTGAAGGTCAGGAACAGCACCAGATTGCGGGCCGGGAAGGCACGCCCGTCGGTCGCGAGCAGGGGGATGGAGAAGGCGATGGCGAGCGAGACGACTCCGCGCATCCCGGCCCAGCCGACGATCAGCGGCCCCGTCCAGTTGGTCTCGGTCTCGCGCTCCCTGATCCGTTTCGACAGCCACCTGGGCAGATACGTCGCCGGGTAGACCCAGATGAAGCGGACCACGACGACGGCGAGGAACACGGCCACCGCGTACCAGAGGGCATCTGCCACTGCGTATGTGCCGAGACCCTTCAGCACGAAGGGCAGCTGGAGCCCGATCAGCGCGAAGACCGCGGACTCCAGGATGAACGCGACCATCTTCCAGACGGCCGCCTCCTGGAGCCGGGTCGCGAAGTCGACCTGCCAGGAGCGGTGGCCCAGATAGAGCGCGACGACGACCACGGCGAGCACTCCGGAGGCGTGTACGCGTTCGGCCGCCGCGTACGCCACGAAGGGGATCAGCAGCGACAGCGTGTTCTGCAGCAGGGCTTCCTTGAGGTGCGTACGGAGCCAGTGCAGCGGCACCATCAGCGCCAGGCCGACCACGACGCCGCCGACCGCGGCGAGGAGGAATTCGCCGATCCCGGCACCCCAGCTCATGCCCTCGCCGACGGCGGCGGCGAGCGCCACCTTGTAGGCGGTGATCGCGGTGGCGTCGTTCACCAGGGACTCGCCCTGCAGGATCGTCGTGACCCGGCCGGGCAGCCCGACCCGGCGGGCGATCGCGGCGGCCGTGACGGCGTCCGGCGGAGCGACGACCGCGCCGAGCACCAGCGCGGCGGTGAGCGGCAGGTCCGGCACGAGGCGGTACGCCAGCCAGCCGACCGCGACGGTCGCGAACAGGACGTAACCGACGGAGAGCAGCGCCACCGGCCGGAGATTGGCCCGCAGGTCGAGGTACGAGCTGTCGACGGCCGCCGTATAGAGCAACGGCGGCAGCAGCAGCGGCAGCACGATGTGCGCGTCCAGGGTGTACGTCGGCACCCCTGGCAGATACGAGGCGATCAGTCCCACCGTGACCAGCAGCAGGGGGGCCGGCACGGGGGTACGGCGAGCGGCCCCCGCCACGGCCGCACTGGCCGCGACCAATGCCACCAGCGGCAATGCGTCCATTTCACGGTCCTCGCATCCGTCGTAACCTGACAATCATGAGTGATTGCGCGCACGTGTCCGAACTGCCGCGCCCCGAGCCGGCCCCGCTCAGCGGGACCTGCCTCGGGTGCCTCGAGGCGGGCACCCACCCGGTGCAGCTACGGCTCTGTCTGCTCTGCGGTCATGTCGGCTGCTGCGATTCGTCGCCGCTGCAGCACGCCACCGGGCACTTCAAGGAGACCGGTCATCCGGTGATGCGGAGCTTCGAGGCGGGCGAAAGCTGGCGCTGGTGCTTCGAGGACGGTTCGATCGTCTGACGCCTGGGTACGTCAAACCGGCGCCGGTTGTTCGTAATTGACCGCCGCAAGCCCCTACCCACTGTGTGTACTCATGGGTTTACCATGAGTGACAGCCATGGGCTGGGGGTCCGGCGACACGGCATCATGGATCGCGATAGCGTCGCCGGACCAGAACCGAAGACGTACCGCATGGCTCCGGGGCACCCTTCCCGGATCCTCGAAAGAGTTTGTGCCACCTTGGAGGTGAGGGTGTCCCAGATCGCAGGCGAGCCCGGGAATCAGGACTTCGTAGAGGTCCGGCTGCCCGCTGCGGGTGCCTACCTGTCGGTGCTGCGTACGGCAACGGCCGGTCTCGCAGCGCGCTTGGACTTCACTCTCGACGAGATCGAGGATCTTCGCATCGCGGTCGACGAGGCCTGCGCGATCCTGCTTCAGCAGGCCGTGCCGGGCTCCGTCCTCAGCTGCGTCTTCCGGCTCATCGAGGATTCTCTCGAGGTGACGGTCTCGGCCCCGACGACGGACGGCCGGGCGCCGGAGCGAGACACCTTCGCATGGACGGTGCTCTCCGCACTGGCCGGAAAGGTCGACTCCTCGGTCGCCGACGACCGTACTGTCAGTATCAGCCTCTACAAACAGCGCGGCGCGGGACCCGGGCCGGCGTGAGCAACGGGAACGGGGACGGTCCTGTGCGGGACGAGACGATCCGACCAGGGGTGGTGCGACCAGCAGGCATCCCGGAACAGCAGGCCCTGCCCCATCCGGAGGACGGGGCGGACGGGCCTGCGGGCCGTACGGTCGCGGTGGAGCAGTCGCAGGCGGAGCAGGCAGGCCAGATGAGCGAGCACGGGCACCACGATCCACACGACCGCAGCGGGGCGCGGGCGCTGTTCATCGAACTGCGCGAGCTTCCCGACGGGTCGGCCGAGAAGGCGGAGCTGCGCAATCAGCTGGTGCGGATGCATCTGCCGCTCGTGGAGCATCTGGCCCGCCGGTTCCGCAATCGCGGCGAGCCGCTGGATGATCTGACCCAGGTCGCCACGATCGGTCTGATCAAGTCGGTGGACCGGTTCGACCCGGACCGCGGCGTCGAGTTCTCGACGTACGCGACCCCCACGGTCGTCGGCGAGATCAAGCGCCACTTCCGTGACAAGGGCTGGGCGGTCCGGGTGCCGCGCCGGCTCCAGGAGCTGCGGCTCTCGCTCACCACGGCCACCGCCGAACTCTCCCAGCAGCACGGCCGCTCGCCGACGGTGCACGAGCTGGCGGAGCGGCTGGGTATCTCCGAGGAAGAGGTCCTGGAGGGCCTGGAATCGGCCAATGCGTACAGCACGCTCTCGCTGGACGTACCGGACACGGACGACGAGTCCCCGGCGGTCGCGGACACGCTGGGCTCCGAGGACGAGGCGCTGGAGGGCGTCGAGTACCGGGAGTCGCTCAAGCCGCTGCTGGAGGACCTGCCGCCGCGCGAGAAGCGGATTCTGCTGCTGCGCTTCTTCGGCAACATGACCCAGTCGCAGATCGCGCAGGAGGTCGGCATCTCGCAGATGCACGTCTCGCGGCTGCTGGCCCGCACACTGGCGCAGCTGCGCGAGCGGCTGCTCGTCGAGGAGTAGCACGAAGGGCCGATTCGGGCGCGGGGGCCGACGGAAACGGCCGTGCCCGCGGGGCAGCGGCCGCCCGGCGGTCGGCTCGTGCGTGCAGCACCTGCGCCCGGGGAGTCGCCGGCACCCGAAGGCCGCCTCACCCGGCCCGGACGCCGGGCATCCGGCTCAGGCGTCCGGCGTGGTGCCCGGTCGGCGGATACCGAGTGCCTCGACCGTCGTCGGCCTGACCAGCTGGTAGAGCGCCGTCAGGACCACCGCGGCGAGAACGATCCCGGCGGGGATCAGTGCGCCGTGGGACTTCAGCAGCGTCCAGGCCACCGGAAGCGCGATGATCTGCGTGATGAGCGCGGGGCCGCGGCTCCAGCTGCGCCGCCGCAGCAGACCACGTGCGGCGAACAGCGGGATCAGGCCGAGCGCGATCAGCGTGAGGCCGCCCATCTCCGCCTGCTGCGGGCTCTCGGGGTGCCCGAGCAGCCCCATCACCAGCATGTAGATACCGCCGCCGACGAGCGCCGCCCCTTCCAAGGCGGTGAGTCCGGCCACGAGAGTGATCCTGCTCGGCTTCGCCGGTCCGACCGACGGCGAAGGCGACGAGGAAGGCGTGTTCTGCTGAGTACTCACCCTTGCAGGTTGACATCCCGGCCCTGCGAAAGCGAAGCCGGGGTCGGGAACCGTACGGGAAACGGACATCCCCCGTCCGACCGCGCCCGGGTCGTCACCGGGAGTGAAGGTCATGGGGCAGGACTTCAGAGCGATACCACGCGGTAGGTAGTCTGGCCGTCATGCGCGCACTCCTTGTGGTCAATCCAGCTGCTACCACCACCAGTGCGCGGACGCGTGATGTGCTCATCCACGCGCTGGCCAGCGAGATGAAGCTGGAGGCCGTGACCACGGAGTACCGCGGCCACGCCCGGGACCTGGGGCGGCAGGCCGCGGACTCCGGAGAGATCGACCTGGTGGTCGCCCTGGGCGGCGACGGCACGGTCAACGAGGTCGTCAACGGTCTGCTTCACAACGGCCCCGACCTGGACAACCTGCCGAGTCTCGCGGTGGTTCCCGGTGGCTCCACCAATGTTTTCGCGCGCGCCCTGGGCCTGCCCAATGATGCGGTGGAGGCGACCGGCGCGATCCTGGACGCACTCGCCAACCGCACCGAACGCACGGTCGGTCTCGGGCTGGCGGCCGGTACCCCCGGTACCGAGGACGAGTCGGTTCCGGAACGCTGGTTCACTTTCTGCGCGGGGCTCGGGTTCGACGCGGGCGTGGTCGGCCGGGTCGAACAGCAACGCGAACGCGGTAAGCGCTCGACGCATGCGCTGTATGTACGCCAGGTGGTCCGGCAATTCCTGGAGGAGCCGCACCGGCGGCACGGGGTGATGACACTGGAGAGGCCCGGACGGGAACCGGTCACCGACCTCGCGCTGTCCATAATTTCCAACACGGCTCCGTGGACGTACCTGGGGAGTCGCCCCATGTACGCGTCCCCGAAGGCCACCTTCGACACCGGCCTGGACGTGCTCGGACTGAAGCGGCTCTCCGCCCCGGCGGTCGCCCGCTACGGCACCCAGCTGCTCACTTCGAGCCCGGAGAAGGGCCCGTCCGGCAAGCACGCCGTTTCACTTCATGACCTCACGGACTTCACCTTGCATTCAAAGGTGCCACTCCCCTTCCAGATGGACGGCGACCATCTGGGAGTGCGTACCAGTGTGACGTTCACAGGCGTACGCCGTGCACTGCGTGTGATTGTGTGAGTGGAAGGGACCAAAGTCCTTTAACTCGAACGTTTGGGCTGGGCTCCACCCCATAGAAGTACGGCTGTGACCTAGTCGACACCGAGGAATCAAAAAAAAGTTTCCAGAAGGGGTTGTATCCGCAGCTGAGGTTTGCGAATCTCTACATGGCGATCGGGACGGCCCGCAACAACGGCCTCCACTGAGAGCCAGAACCCCTCCTCACTTCACAGGACCGCAACCAGTTCATCTGGGCGTCGGCCCGTCATCTGCGGGGGGATTCGTGAAAGCGTTCACATTCACAAGCAACAGTATGTAATACCAAGGAGAGGTAGCAGCCATGGACTGGCGTCACAACGCCGTTTGTCGTGAGGAAGACCCCGAGCTGTTCTTCCCCATCGGCAACACCGGTCCTGCGCTGCTGCAGATCGAGGAAGCCAAGGCCGTCTGCCGTCGCTGCCCCGTCATGGAGCAGTGCCTGCAGTGGGCGCTCGAGTCCGGCCAGGACTCCGGCGTCTGGGGTGGCCTCAGCGAGGACGAGCGCCGCGCGATGAAGCGCCGTGCCGCTCGCAACCGGGCGCGTAACGCCAGCGCCTGATCCGACGCCACCGCTACGAGCCTCAGCCAGGCGGCGCGTACAGAGCGTACGCACAACCCCGCCCCCCGAGTCGCAGCGCGCAGTACCCCCGAAGCGCATGCATGAACAGTGAGCCCGGACCGTGATCAACGGTCCGGGCTCACTGCTGTGTTCGTGCCTTGCCTGCAGCCGGGACTACTTCTCGGCGCGAACCGGGATGTCGAGGACGACCTGGGTGCCGCGGTCCGGGGCGGGGACCATGCCGAAGGTGCCGCTCAACTCGCCCTCCACCAGCGTCCTCACGATCTGCAGCCCCAGGTTGCCGGCGCGCTGCGGGTCGAATCCCTCGGGCAGTCCGCAGCCGTCGTCCTGGATCGTGATCAGCAGCCGCTTCCCGGCGGGGGAACCGCCGCGTACCGCCGACACCTCCACCGTGCCGGACTCGGCGAGGGTGAAGGCGTGCTCCAGGGCGTTCTGCAGAACCTCCGTGAGCACCATCGCCAGCGGTGTGGCCACTTCGGCGTCGAGAATGCCGAAGCGTCCCGCACGGCGACAGGTGACCTTGCCCGGCGAGATCTCGGCGACCATCGCGATGACCCGGTCGGCGATCTCGTCGAACTCCACCCGCTCGTCCAGATTCTGGGACAGCGTCTCATGAACGATGGCGATCGAACCGACGCGCCGTACCGCCTCGTTGAGCGCCTCGCGGCCCTGGGCGGAGTCCATCCTGCGGGCCTGGAGCCGCAACAGGGCAGCGACCGTCTGGAGGTTGTTCTTCACCCGGTGGTGGATCTCCCGGATGGTGGCATCCTTGGTGATCAACTCCCGCTCGCGGCGGCGCAGTTCGGTGACGTCCCGGAGGAGGACCAGGGAACCGATCCTGACCCCCTTGGGCTTGAGCGGGATCGCCCGGAGCTGGATCACCCCGCCCGCGCACTCGACCTCGAACTCACGGGGCGCGTATCCGCTGGCGAGTTTGACCAGGGCCTCGTCAACCGGGCCGCGGGAGGGGGCGAGTTCGGCGGTGATCCCACCCAGGTGGTGGCCGACCAGGTCGGAGGCGAGGCCGAGGCGGTGGTACGCGGAGAGACCGTTGGGACTGGCGTACTGGACGACTCCGTCGGCGTCGAGCCTGATCAGCCCGTCACCGACGCGCGGCGATGCGTCCATGTCGACCTGCTGGCCGGGGAACGGGAAGGACCCGGCGGCGATCATCTGGGCCAGATCGGAGGCCGACTGGAGGTAGGTGAGCTCCAGCCGGGACGGTGTACGGACGGTCAGGAGGTTGGTGTTGCGGGCGATGACTCCGAGGACCCGGCCCTCACGGCGTACGGGGATCGACTCGACCCGTACCGGCACCTCCTCGCGCCACTCCGGATCGCCCTCGCGCACGATCCGGCCCTCGTCCAGCGCCGCGTCGAGCAGTGGGCGGCGGCCGCGCGGCACCAAGTGGCCGACCATGTCGTCCTGGTAGGAGGTGGGGCCGGTGTTGGGCCGCATCTGGGCCACGGACACATAGCGGGTGCCGTCGCGGGTGGGAACCCACAGCACGAGGTCGGCGAAGGACAGATCGGAGAGCAGCTGCCACTCCGAGACCAGCAGATGCAGCCACTCCAGGTCGGTGTCACTGAGGGCTGTGTGCTGGCGGACGAGGTCGTTCATGGAGGGCACATGTGCGAGCGTACCCGCGGACGGGCAATGGTTCCGAACCGAACGACCCTGCCGTACGTGCAAGGGTAGGAGGCCCGGAAAATTGCGGCCTTCCGATGGATAGACAGGGGAGAATGGTCTAGTCCACAATGCTCAAGACAGAGCTTCCGCTCTCCCCGCACAGGAGAGTGGATCGAGGTACCCGCGCTCTCTGCCCTGACTGCGCAGGCACCTCTCCCCGGCCGGGGGCACCGCACACCGCCGGCCGAGCAGACCGCCCGGCGCCTGGGGGGTGGGAGAAGGAGCGGGGTTGGGTGCGTGCAGCTGCAAGGCGGAGGATTGAGCCAACGCGGAGCGTTGGTGATTGACGACAACGCCGCAGATGTGCGTGCCCAACCCCGCGACGCCGCCCCCCAGGTGGTGGTCGGTCTTAACTCCGGGCTGCGGTGCCGGACGGGCTGAGGGTCCCGTCCCGGCGCCGCGGCCCGCGGGTGTTCTACGGGCGTCGCCCGTGCCCCGCCCCGTGATCAGCGGGTCTCGGTGACCTTGGCCAGCGCACGCGGCGCGTCCGGGTCCTGACCGCGTGCGATCGTCACCTCGTATGCCAGCATCTGCAGCGGCAGGATCTCCAGGATCGGCTGGACCTCTTCGGCGACCCCCGCCGTCGGCAGCACGAAACCCGCGGACGCCGCACCCAGGTCGAGGATGCGCCGCAGCACTCCGGGCTGTTCGGCCATCTCGCCGGACATGATCCGGCCCGGCCGCTCGCTCTTCCCTGCCGAAATCGTGGCGGACATGTCGAGTGCCTCCCAGGGGTGTCCCGGTGTGTCAGGAACGCCGTTCGACCCAGTCGACCACGGCGAACCGGAGACTCGCCAGCGGGCCACGGCCGGGACGGGTACGGCCGTCGTGTCCGCGTTACCGGATTCTGCTAGATTGGATCCTGATTGGTCTATACCACATAATTCAACTCTTCAGATCGGCAGGCCCCGCGTGGAAGTTGTCATCGTCCCGGATGCCAAGGCAGGCGGCGAACTCATCGCGGAGGCCATCGGCGCCCTGCTGAGCCGCAAGCCCGACGCCCTTCTCGGCGTTGCCACCGGCTCTACCCCGCTGCCCATCTACCAGGCGCTGGCGGCCAAGGTCCGCTCCGGCGCCGTCGACGCCTCGCGCGCCCGCATCTGCCAGCTCGACGAGTACGTCGGGCTGCCCGCGGGCCACCCCGAGTCCTACCGCTCCGTGGTGCTGCGCGAGGTCGTCGAACCGCTCGGCCTGTCCGAGGCGTCCTTCATGGGCCCCGACGGCTCCGCCGAGGACGTCCTGGCCGCCTGCCAGGCATACGACAAGGCGCTCGCCGAGGCCGGCGGGGTGGACCTTCAGCTCCTCGGCATCGGCACCGACGGGCACATCGGCTTCAACGAACCGTGCTCCTCGCTCGCCTCCCGTACCCGGATCAAGACGCTCACCGAGCAGACCCGGGTCGACAACGCGCGCTTCTTCGACAACGACATCACGCAGGTGCCGCACCACGTGATCACCCAGGGCATCGGCACCATCCTGGAGTCCCGCCACCCGATCCTGCTCGCCACCGGGGAGGGCAAGGCGGACGCCGTGGCGCAGACGGTGGAGGGGCCGGTGGCCTCGATCGTGCCCGCGTCGGCGCTGCAGTTGCATCCGCATGCGACGGTGGTGGTGGACGAGGCTGCCGCGTCGAAGTTGAGGCTGGCGGACTACTTCCGCGCCACGTATGCGGCGAAGCCGCTGTGGCAGGGTCTTTAGACCGACCGGACGTGGGGAGAGGGCCCGGGACACCCGTGGTGGGTGTCCCGGCCCTCTCGTATGCCGTTACGCGTCCTGCGGACGTGCTTGTCCTCAATCGCCGGACGGGCTTGATTTGACCCTCGCGCCGTGGGGAGGCGTGTCCGGGTGGACGGGGTGTCCTCAAACGCCGGACCGGCTTGACTCGCCGGAGCGGCTTGAAGCGCCCGGTCGGCTTGGACCGGCCGTGCAGCAGGCAACGCCCGTCCGTCTGAAAGGGCGTTGGGCCGACCGGTGGTGGGGCAGGCGTGATGCGGCCCCTCGTGCTGCATCACGCCCTGCTTTCAGGCCTGGGGGCGGTCCGTACCCCTGGCGATGATCTCCGCGGCCGCGAGGCCGCAGACGCGGGCCGCGCCGTGGGTGGCGATGTGCAGGGAGCCCCTGGGGGCCGCCTGCGGGACGCCCATTTCGACCACGACTATGTCGGGGCGCTCCGCCACCAGGGCGTCGAGGGTCTCGGCCATCCAGGCATGGCGGTGGGCGTCGCGGACGACCACGACGATGCGCCGCTCCCCCGCGGCCCGCAGCACAGCGGCGACGGGTGCCTCGGTCTCGCTGCTGTACGTGTCGGTCTCCGTGCCCGGCAGCAGCCGGCCCAGCTCCGCGGCGACGCCCCACGGGGTCTCGTCGCCGACCGCGATGTTCGACGCGGAGGTGAACGCGGCAACGTAAGCGGGGTCGGTCAGCGGCTCGGCGGAGCCGGTCACCTTCACCGCGCGGCGGGCGGCGACCAGGCCGATGTCGGAACCGATCCCGGTGCCGGGCGCGGTCCCCCCCTGCGTCGTCGCGCCCGGCTGCGAACCGGCTCCCTCGGCCCCCCGCGTCCAGGACGCGAGGGCGCGTACCCGTGCCGCCGCGTCCGCGAGCCGCTCCTCGGCGAGTTCACCGCTGCGCACCGCCGCGACCAGCGCGTCGCGCAGCCGCTGCACCGTGCCGTCGTCCTCCAGGCCGCCACCGATGCACAGGGCGTCGGCCCCCGCGGCGATCGCGAGGACGGAGCCGCGCTCGATGCCGTACGTCCCGGCGATGGCCTGCATCTCCACGGCGTCGGTGACGATCAGGCCGTCGTACCCCAGCTCCTCGCGCAGCAGACCGGTGAGGATCTGCGGGCTCACCGTCGCGGGGCGGTCCGGGTCGAGGGCGGGCAGCAGAATGTGCGCGCTCATCACGCACTTGGAACCCGCGGCGATGGCCGCCCGGAAGGGCGTCAGTTCACGGGTGTGCAGCGTCTCCAGGTCCACGTCGATGCGCGGCATCGCGTGGTGCGAGTCGATCGCGGTGTCGCCGTGCCCGGGGAAGTGCTTGGTGCAGGCGGCGACTCCGGCGGTCTGGAGGCCCTCGATGTACGCGGCGGTGTGCCGGGCCACGAGCTCGGTCTCGGCGCCGAAGGACCGCACACCGATGATCGGGTTACCCGGGTTGGAGTTGACGTCCGCGGACGGCGCCCAGTTGAGGTTGACGCCGCACTCGGCGAGCCGTCGGCCCAGTTCCTGGGCGACCGCACGGGTCAGCGCCACGTCGTCGACGTGGCCGAGCGCGAGGTTGCCGGGGAAGGAGGAGCCGGTACGCACCTCGAGTCGGGTGACGTCACCGCCCTCCTCGTCGATCGCGACGAGGAGGTCGTCGCGCTCGGCCCTGAGCCGGGCGGTGAGCGAGGCAACCTGCTCGGGCGTCCGGATGTTGCGGCCGAACAGGGCGACGGAGGCGAGGCCTTCGTCGACCCGGCGCAGCACCCAGTCCGGGGCGGTGGTGCCGGTGAATCCGGGCTGCAGGACGGCGAGAGCGTCGCGGGTGATGGTGTCCGTGGTGGATATCAGCGTGGTCATGGAGCGGTGTTATCCCTTCACGGCGCCGTCGGTGAGGCCGCTGACGGCCTTGCGCTGCAGGAAGACGAAGAGGATGAGGATCGGGATGGCGAAGATCGAGGCCGCCGCCATGGTGGCACCCCAGTCGTCGCCGAACTGGCTCTGGAACTGGGAGAGCCACAGCGGAAGTGTCTTGGCCTCGGGGTCCTTGTTGAGGATCAGAACCAGCGGGAATTCGTTCCACGCCGTGATGAAGCCGAAGAGCGAGGTGGCCATCAGGCCGGGGGCGAGCAGCGGCAGGATCACCTTGATGAAGGCCTGCGGGCGGGTGCAGCCGTCGACCATGGCCGACTCCTCCAACTCCTTGGGCACCGCGGCAACATAGCCGCGCAGCGTCAGGATCGTGAAGGGAAGCACCATCACCATGTAGAAGAGCGTCAGCGGGACCAGGCTGTTGAGCATGTCGGCATCGCGGACCAGCATGTAGATCGCGATGACCATGACTTCCCAGGGGGCCATCTGCGCAATCATGAAGACCAGGATCATGCCCTTGCGGCCCTTGAACCGCATCCGGGCCAGCGCGAACGACGCGAAGAGCGCGATGATCAGCGAGAAGACCACGGCGAGCAGCGTGACGGTGAGCGAGTTCCTGACCAGGGTCAGGAAGTTCGGTGCGTGGTACGCCGTCTTGAAATGCTCGAACGTGACGTCGGTCGGGAACCAGACCGGCGTCTCGGTGATGATGTCGCCGGTCGGCTTGAACGCCGTACTGAACATCCAGTAGACGGGGAAGACCAGTGCGGCGAGGAGGACGATCGCCGTTGCGTTGGGCCAGATGCGGCCGAGCAGTGAGCGCTTCACAGCTCGTCCTCCTCTTGCTTGAGAACGATGCGGAGGTAGTACGAGGTCAGCCCCAGCATGATCAGAATGGTCAGCAGGGAGATCGCCGCGCCCATGCCGTAGTGCTGGTTGCCGACACCCTCGACGAAGGCGTAGATCGGCAGTGTCTCGGTGAGGCGGTTGGGGCCGCCCTCACTGATGGTGAAGATCTGCGGGAAGGCCTTGAAGACCCAGATGACCTCGAGGAAGGTCGTGGCGTAGAGGAAGGGCCGCAGGAACGGGAACGTCACCGATGTGAAGCTCTTCCAGACGCCGGCGCCGTCGAGTGACGCGGCTTCGTACAGTTCCTTGGCGATGGTGGTGGTCGCCGCGTACAGGTTGATCGCCACGAACGGGATCGACTGCCAGACGATCATCAGGGTGACCACGAAGAAGGTGGAGAACTGCGAGCCGGTCCAGTTGAAGTCGGCCATCGAGTGCCAGCCGAGCTTGTCCAGCGTGTAGTTGATGACGCCGAAGCGCGAGGCGAACAGCCACTGGAACACGGTGGACGCGGCCACGACCGGCATCGCCCAGGCGAGCACCAGACCGACCATCAGGGTGAGGCGCATCTTCTTGCCGAGACGGGCGAGCAGCAGTCCGACCAGCGTGCCGATGATCATGATCAGAACGACGTTGACGCCGGTGAACACGATCGTGCGGAGCGTGACTTTCCAGAAGTCCTCACCGGTGAGGATCTCCTGGTAGTTCTTGAAGCCGTTCCACTCGGTGACGTGCTGGATCAGCTGTCCCATATTGAGGTTCTGGAACGACAGCATGGCGTTCTTGACCAAGGGATACCCGAGGAAGATCGCCGTCACCGCAAGCGCGGGGACCATCAACAGGTACGGCGCTGTGCCGATACCCGCCTTCCGCTTGCTTCCCCCGTGCTGCCCGACGGGTGTTTTCCCGTCCTGCCCGCGGACTGCGACCGTCTTGGCCACATCCGAGGGGTCGGTTTGCACTGCCATGCTCGCCATCTCTTCCAACAAAGCCCTACACGGAACGGTGCGTACAACCGGGGCGGCGGGTCGAGAACCGCCGCCCCGGCGCGGGACGCGCTACTGCGATTACTGCTGCTGGCTGAGGCGCTTGTTGAGCTCGCCCTCGACCTGCTTGGCGGCGTCGGCGGGCGACTTGCCCTGCAGGACCAGCGTCATGTAGGTCTTGATCGGGTTCGGCGGGTTCTCGACCGGCGCCCACTCAGGGATCAGCGGGGTGGTGCCACCGGACTTGGCGGCGGCCGGGCCGGCCGCCTCGGCGGCGGGCTGGCCGACGGTGTACTGCTGCATGGCGTCGTTCTTCGGAGACCAGCCGGCCTCCTTGATGAGCGCGCCGTCGTTCTTCTCGGAGAGCGCGATCTTCAGGAACTCCTTGGCCAGCTCCTGCTTCTTGCTGCCCGCGGCAACGGCGAGGTTGGAGCCACCGAGGAAGACCCCCTCGGGCTTGTCCGCCGTCTCACCGGGGATGGTGAAGAAGCCGATGTCGTCCTTGAGCTTCGGGTTGGCCTTGATGGCGGTGCCGGCCTCGTAGCCCATGGCGATGATGGCGCCGGTCTTGCCCTTGGCGAAGACCTCGGCCTGCTGCGGAGTGGCCTCGTCCTTGTCCTTGGGAGCCTTGGAGTAGGACTGGTACTGCCTGTACACGTCCATGGCCTGGCCGACCTTCGGGTCGGCCAGGTTGGAGACGTACTTGTCGCCCTCCTTCTTGACCGGCGAGACGTCCTTGCCGACGAGCAGACCGTCGAAGAAGTACCAGTTCTGGCCGGGCAGGTAGATGGGCTCGGCGTCGCCCTTCGCCTTGATGGCGTCGAACGCCTTGAAGAGGTCGGCACGGGTCTTCGGCGTCTCGGTGATACCGGCGTCCTTGAAGACCTTCTTGTTGTACATGACGACGCGGTTGCCCACGTACCACGGCAGGGCGTACTGCTTGCCGTCGTATATGGAGGGCTGGTTGACGCCGTCGGCCCAGGCGGAGCCGATCTCCTTCTTCAGGTCACCGAGGTCGGCGAGGCCACCGGTCTTGGCGTACGCCGGGGTCTGGGTGTTGCCGATCTCCAGGACGTCCGGCGGGTTGGACTCGGAGAGGGCCGTGGTGACCTTCTGCTGAATACCGTTCCAGTCCTGGACTTCGATCTCCAGCTTGGCCTTGGTCTTCTTCTCGAACTCATCGGTGACCGTCTTGGTCCACCCGGGCGGGTTCGATCCTGACATCGTCCAGACGGTGAGCGTCTCGCCCTTGTAGCTGTCCGGGCCGGTCTTCTTACCGCTGTTGCTGTCGCCGTCGTCGGACCCACACGCCGCGAGGCCGATCATCATGCCCGCGACGCCGACCGCCGCGATGAGCTTGCGCTTCACGCCAAACCCTCCTCAGGGAAACTGCAACCCCGCCCACCGCGAAGACATTCGACGAGTACTGCTGGGGCTGGACCTGGTCTTTAATGGTTTAGACCAGCACCGGGAGCTTGGCCTAGACCTTTAGGGGTGTCAAGGGTGTATAAGAAGTGCACTCGCGTCCGTTACAGGACCGACACCTGAGGGAGGGCGACGAGCCGTGCCCGGACCGTGCCACCATGTGAGCCGCGACAGACGGAGGAGCCGGTGACGGCAGCAACGCAGCAGTCGGGAAGGCGGACCATGGGTGCCGACGGGGGCAGTACGGAGAACGAGACGGGCGCGGCCACACGGACGGCGCGCGTCCCGAAGTACTACCGGCTGAAGCGACATCTCCTCGACATGACGGACACCATGCCGCCGGGCACTCCCGTGCCGCCGGAGCGGACCCTGGCCGCCGAGTTCGACACCTCGCGCACGACCGTGCGCCAGGCGCTCCAGGAGCTGGTCGTCGAGGGCCGGCTGGAGCGCATCCAGGGCAAGGGCACCTTCGTCGCCAAGCCGAAGGTCTCACAGGCCCTGCAGCTCACCTCGTACACCGAGGACATGCGCGCCCAGGGACTCGAACCGACGTCCCAGTTGCTGGACATCGGCTATGTCACGGCTGACGACACGCTCGCCGGGCTGCTCGACATCACGACCGGTGGGCGAGTGCTGCGGATCGAGCGGCTGCGGCTCGCCAGCGGGGAGCCGATGGCGATCGAGACCACGCACCTTTCGGCCAAACGCTTTCCGGCACTGCGCCGTTCGCTGGTGAAGTACACCTCGCTCTACACCGCTTTGGCGGAGGTGTACGACGTCCGGCTGGCCGAGGCCGAGGAGACCATCGAGACCTCGCTCGCCACCCCGCGCGAGGCCGGACTGCTCGGTACGGATGTGGGCCTGCCGATGCTGATGCTGTCCCGGCACTCGCTCGACGGGCAGGGCGAGCCGGTGGAGTGGGTGCGCTCGGTCTACCGGGGCGACCGGTACAAGTTCGTGGCGCGCCTGAAGCGGCCGACGGACTGAGGTCCAGGTGCGTCGACCGGCTGATTCCGGCCATGCACCCCTGGGCGCAACCGTCGCGGCCCCCGTGGAATCCACACTCAGCGGGGGCCGTTGGCACACCTTGGCACAGACCATGCGTCGTACGTTTGACAACATTCCGAACATTCGCGCCCGCACACGGGACCGTTGCCGGACCGCAATGCGGACAGGGGGTGACGGTGACCGGAAGCCTCCCCTAGATTTCCTGCGCATTACACCAGGTGATCAGCGAGGGGACGGAGTCGCCACATGCCAGCAGACCCAGAAGGAAAACCGCCCACCGTCACACCCGTGCGGGTGGTCATCGCCCTCTGTCTCATCGCGCCGTTCGTGGCGATGCTCTGGGTGAGTTCGTACGCGAAGGTGGACCCCACCTTCATCGGTATCCCGTTCTTCTACTGGTACCAGATGCTCTGGGTGCTGATCTCCACCGCACTCACGGTGATCGCGTACAAGCTGTGGCAGCGTGACCAGCGCGCCCGCAAGGGGGGTGCGTCGGCATGAAGGACGGCGTGAACGGCGTCGCGCTCGGCGTCTTCATCTTCTTCTTCCTGGCCGTCACGGTCATGGGCTTCCTGGCGGCGCGCTGGCGGAAGGCCGAGAACGACGCCAGCCTCGACGAATGGGGCCTGGGCGGACGTTCGTTCGGAACCTGGGTCACCTGGTTCCTGCTCGGCGGCGACCTGTACACCGCGTACACCTTCGTCGCCGTTCCCGCGGCGATCTACGCGGCGGGCGCGGCAGGCTTCTTCGCCGTGCCGTACACGATCCTCGTGTACCCGCTGATCTTCACCTTCCTGCCGCGGCTGTGGTCGGTCTCGCACAAGCACGGGTACGTGACGACCTCGGACTTCGTCCGCGGGCGCTTCGGCTCGAAGGGGCTCTCGCTGGCGGTCGCCGTCACGGGCATCCTCGCCACGATGCCGTACATCGCGCTCCAGCTCGTCGGCATCCAGGCCGTGCTGGACGTGATGGGCGTGGGCGGTGGAGAGAACACCCACTGGTTCGTCAAGGACCTGCCGCTGCTGATCGCGTTCGCGGTGCTCGCCGCGTACACCTACTCGTCCGGTCTGCGCGCGCCGGCGCTGATCGCGTTCGTCAAGGACGGACTGATCTACCTGGTCATCGCGGTGGCGATCATCTACATCCCGATCAAGCTCGGCGGCTTCGACGACATCTTCGCCAAGGCGGGCGATGCGTTCTCCCAGACCAACCCGGCAACCGGCAAGCCGCGCGGCGCGCTCGCGCCGGGTGAAGCGGGCCAATGGGGTTACGCCACACTGGCGCTGGGCTCGGCGCTGGCGCTCTTCATGTATCCGCACTCGATCACGGCGACGCTCTCCAGCCGCAGCCGCAATGTGATCCGGCGCAACACCACGATCCTGCCGCTGTACTCGCTGATGCTGGGCCTGCTGGCGCTGCTCGGCTTCATGGCGATCGCCGCCGGGATCAAGGTGGACAACGGGCAGTTGGCCATCCCCCAGCTGTTCGAGAACATGTTCCCCGACTGGTTCGCAGGGGTCGCGTTCGCCGCCATCGGCATCGGTGCTCTGGTGCCCGCCGCGATCATGTCGATCGCCGCGGCGAACCTCTTCACCCGCAACATCTACAAGGACTTCCTGAAGCCGGACGCGACCCCGGAACAGGAGACCAAGGTCTCCAAGCTGGTGTCGCTGCTGGTGAAGGTCGGCGCGCTCGCCTTCGTCCTCACCATGGACAAGACGGTCGCGATCAACTTCCAGCTGCTCGGCGGGATCTGGATCCTCCAGACGATGCCGGCCCTGGTCGGCGGTCTGTTCACCCGCTGGTTCCACCGCTGGGCACTGCTCGCGGGCTGGGCGGTCGGCATGGTGTACGGGACGGTGGCCGCGTACGGGGTCGCCAGCCCGACCCAGGCACACTTCGGCGGGTCGTCCAAGGAGATCCCGGGCATCGGCGAGATCGGCTACATCGGCCTGACCGCGTTCGTGCTGAACGTGGTGGTGACGGTGGTGCTCACCTTCGTCCTGAACGCCGTGAAGGCACCCGCCGGGATCGACGAGACCTCCCCGGCCGACTACACGGCCGACGCGGGCGACCCGGGCGTCCGGGCGGAGCTCCCGCCGGCCACGGCGGGAGCCCCGGGCGGCGGCCACTGACGACCGCTCCCACGGCCGGATGACGGCCCGTCGCGCCCCCTTCAGCGGGGCGTGGCGGGCCGTCCGTCTGCTCCGACAGGGGATCGCACGGCTTGTCCCGTCGACTCGACTTCTGTTGCGCGACACAACATGTGGGGGCCGTCCCATCCAGCGGCCCCCACATGTATGCTCGTGCTCGCTGTCGTCGCAGGGAAATCCGGTGCGAATCCGGAACTGTCCCGCAACGGTGTATTCAGTGTGCTTTTGCGCACCTTCAAGTAAGTCCGAGGACCTGCCGACAGCGCATCCGGCTCGACCGAACCGGATGCCAGACGTCCGGGCCTCGCGGATGGGCCGGTGGACGCCGTAATGAGTGCTGCCCCGACGCGGGCCCGCCTCTGCCCGGCTGCCCCGCTCCCCGCCGGCCCCGAGCCGAGCGAGGGAGAGCACCACGTGACCATCGCGCCAGCCGATCCGGCTTCAGTCGCTGTGTCCGAAGCGGCCGAGTCCGAGGGAACCGCACACGACGGACCGGGGACCGCACTGCTGCGGACCCTGACCGACCTCACCGTCGATCTGCCCGACACCGACCCCGGTCGCGTCGCCGCCGCCGCGCTGCGCGGCCGTAGCGCCCGGTCGGACGAGGCGGAGTTGCGCTCGCTGGCAACGGAGGCCGCCGCGGGGCTGATCTCCGAGGACCCCGCCTACTCCCGGCTCGCGGCCAGGCTGCTGACCCGCACCATCGCGGACGAGGCGGCGAGCCAGGGCGCGGTCTCCTTCTCCGCCGCGGTCGCCGTCGGGCACCGCGAGGGCCTGATCGCGGACCGTACCGCCGGGTTCGTCGCGCTGCACGCGGCCGCACTCGACGCGCTGGTGGAGCGTTCGCTCGCCGACGGCGCCGACGACCGCTTCGGTTACTTCGGGCTGCGGACCCTGCACAGCCGCTATCTGCTGCGTCACCCGCACACCCGCCAGGTCATCGAGACGCCGCAGCACTTCATGCTGCGCGTCGCGGCCGGACTCGCCGAGGACGACTCGAAGCGCGCCCTGGACGAAGTCGCGGCACTGTACGGGCTGATGAGCCGGCTCGACTACCTGCCGTCCTCGCCGACCCTGTTCAACTCCGGCACCCGGCATCCGCAGATGTCCTCCTGCTATCTGCTGGACTCCCCGCTCGACGAGCTCGACTCGATCTATGACCGCTACCACCAGGTGGCGCGGCTCTCCAAGCACGCGGGCGGAATCGGTCTCTCGTACTCCCGCATCCGCGCCCGCGGTTCACTGATCCGCGGCACCAACGGGCACTCCAACGGCATCGTGCCGTTCCTGAAGACGCTCGACGCCTCCGTCGCCGCGGTCAACCAGGGTGGCCGCCGCAAGGGCGCCGCCGCCGTCTACCTGGAGACCTGGCACGCGGACATCGAGGAGTTCCTGGAGCTGCGCGACAACACGGGTGAGGACCAGCGGCGTACGCACAACCTCAACCTGGCGCACTGGATCCCGGACGAGTTCATGCGCCGGGTCGACGCGGACGGCGACTGGTCACTGTTCTCGCCCGCCGATGTGCCCGAGCTGGTCGACCTGTGGGGCGACGAGTTCGACGCCGCGTACCGGGCAGCCGAGGCCAAGGGGCTGGCCCGCAAGTCGATGCCGGCCCGTGAGCTGTACGGCCGGATGATGCGTACCCTCGCGCAGACCGGCCAGGGCTGGATGACGTTCAAGGACGCCTCCAACCGGACCGCGAACCAGACCGCCGAGCCGGGCCGCGTCGTCCACTCGTCGAATCTGTGCACCGAGATCCTCGAAGTCACCGATGACGGCGAGACGGCCGTCTGCAACCTGGGTTCGGTCAACCTCGGTGCGTTCGTCGCCGACGGTGGCATCGACTGGGAGCGGCTGGACGCGACCGTCCGCACCGCCGTGACCTTCCTCGACCGGGTCGTCGACATCAACTTCTACCCGACCGAGCAGGCCGGCCGGTCCAATGCGAAGTGGCGCCCCGTCGGCCTGGGTGCGATGGGTCTGCAGGACGTCTTCTTCCAGCTGCGGCTGCCGTTCGACTCCCCCGAGGCCCGCGCGCTCTCCACGAAGATCTCCGAGCGGATCATGCTCGCGGCGTACGAGGCCTCCTGCGAGCTCGCCGAGCGCTCCGGCCCGCTGCCCGCGTGGTCGCAGACGCGTGCCGCGCGCGGTGTGCTGCACCCCGACCACTACGACACCGAGCTGAACTGGCCGGAGCGCTGGGACGCGCTGCGCGCCCGGGTCGCGAAGACCGGGATGCGCAACTCGCTGCTGCTCGCCATCGCGCCGACGGCGACGATCGCCTCGATCGCAGGTGTGTATGAGTGCATCGAGCCGCAGGTCTCCAACCTCTTCAAGCGCGAGACGCTCAGCGGTGAGTTCCTCCAGGTCAACGCATATCTGGTAGATGAGCTGAAGCAGCTCGGCGTGTGGGACGCGCGGACCCGTGAGGCACTGCGCGAGGCGAGCGGTTCCGTGCAGGGCTTCGCCTGGATCCCGGAGGATGTGCGGGCGCTGTACCGCACGGCGTGGGAGATCCCGCAGCGCGGTCTGATCGACATGGCAGCGGCCCGTACGCCGTTCCTCGACCAGAGCCAGTCGCTGAACCTGTTCATGGAGACGCCGACGATCGGCAAGCTCTCCTCAATGTACGCGTACGCCTGGAAGCAGGGGCTGAAGACGACGTACTACCTGCGCTCGCGCCCGGCGACCCGGATCGCCCGCGCGGCATCCGGCCAGGCCGCGGCCGCCGCCCCTATTCCCGTACAGCAGACATCGGGCCCCGACGCGGACGCGATCGCCTGCTCCCTCGAAAACCCCGAGTCCTGCGAGGCCTGTCAGTAATGAGCTCAACCGAGAAGAACCTGCTCGACCCCGGCTTCGAGCTGACTCTGCGCCCCATGCGCTACCCGGACTTCTACGAGCGCTACCGCGACGCCATCAAGAACACGTGGACGGTCGAGGAGGTCGATCTCCACTCCGACGTGGCCGATCTCGCCAAGCTGTCGCCCGGCGAGCAGCACATGATCGGCCGGCTCGTCGCGTTCTTCGCGACCGGAGACTCGATCGTCTCGAACAACCTCGTGCTGACGCTGTACAAGCACATCAACTCCCCCGAGGCGCGGCTGTATCTGTCGCGGCAGCTCTTCGAGGAGGCCGTGCACGTCCAGTTCTATCTGACGCTGCTCGACACGTATCTGCCCGATCCGGACGACCGTGCCGCCGCGTTCGACGCGGTCGAGGAGATTCCGTCGATCCGTGAGAAGGCGCAGTTCTGCTTCAAGTGGATGGATTCGGTCGAGAAGATCGAGCGGCTGGAGACGAAGGCCGACCGCCGTCGCTTCCTGCTGAACCTGATCTGCTTCGCGGCGTGCATCGAGGGGCTGTTCTTCTACGGCGCGTTCGCGTACGTCTACTGGTTCCGCTCGCGGGGTCTGCTGCACGGGCTCGCCACGGGCACCAACTGGGTGTTCCGTGACGAGACGATGCACATGAACTTCGCGTTCGAGGTCGTGGACACCGTTCGCAAGGAGGAGCCGGACCTCTTCGACGACGAACTCCAGCAGCAGGTCACCGACATGCTGAAGGAGGCTGTCGACGCGGAGCTGCAGTTCGGCCGGGATCTGTGCGGCGACGGGCTGCCGGGCATGAACACCGAGTCCATGCGCCAGTACCTGGAATGTGTGGCCGACCAGCGGCTCACCCGGCTGGGCTTCCCGGCCGTCTACGGCTCCGAGAACCCGTTCTCGTTCATGGAGCTGCAGGGTGTGCAGGAACTGACGAACTTCTTCGAACGTCGGCCGTCCGCCTACCAGGTGGCGGTGGAGGGCTCGGTCGCCTTCGACGACGACTTCTAGATCCTGGCCCAGCTTCTGAGGTAGGGGCGGGGGGGGGGGGGGGGGGGGGGGGGGGGGGGGGGGGGGGGGGGGGGGGGGGGGTTTGTGCTCTTCTCCTCTTCCCCCTCTCCCTCTGGTCGGGTGGGTGGGCCGGATG
>NZ_JBVJWD010000002.1:154149-261787 GCF_055602785.1 Streptomyces sp. NPDC037301 | reverse complement strand
CTATCGGAGGGGGGGGGGGGGGGGTTTGGGTCTCTGTAGACACGGCTTTCAAGCCCTTCCCCCATTCTGGGGGGGGGGCCCCCCCCCCCCCCCCCCCCCCCCCCCCCGCGTCCGCCGTTTCCGGGGGCGCCTCCCTCCGCTCCCGTTCCGCTTCCCGCAGCTGGCGGTCTATACGGCGCTCCCGGGCGAGCCCGGCGAGGGTGGGCAGCAGAAAGAGGGCGATAAGTGCAACTATGACCAGGACGTTCAGGAATGCGTTCATGTCTCTACTCTCGTCCGCACGGACGGATTGCGGCAGTGGCAGGACTGTCATGGAGCATCGAATTACTGCCACACTTGCTCCATGCTGAAGAATGTCGCCGCCCTGCTGCTCGACGAGGTCCACCCCTTCGAACTGGGTGTGCTGTGCGAGGTCTTCGGCCTCGACCGCAGCGACGAGGGCCTGCCGGTCCACGATTTCGCCGTGGTCTCCGCCGAGGGCCCGGTGCTGCGGACCCATGCCGGGTTCACCATCAGTACGCCGCACGGACTCGACCGTCTGGACGAGGCCGACCTCATCGCCGTGCCGGCCGGCAGCCACTTCATCGAGCGGGACTACCCCGAGGAGGTCCTCGACGCCCTGCGCCGGGCGGTGGACCGGGGCGCACGCGTACTGAGCGTCTGCTCCGGCGCGTATGTGCTCGGCGCGGCCGGACTGCTGGACGGGCGCCGCTGCACCACCCACTGGCGCCACGCCTCGGAGCTGGCCCGCCGCTTCCCGCGGGCCGTCGTCGAACCCGATGTGCTGTACGTGGACGAGGGCCCGGTCATCACATCGGCGGGCACGGCGGCCGGGATCGACGCCTGTCTGCATCTGGTCCGGCAGGCGTACGGCCCCGATGCCGCCAACGCGATCGCCCGCCGCATGGTGGTGCCGCCGCACCGGGACGGCGGGCAGGCGCAGTACATCAAGCGTCCGCTGCCCCGCACCCGGTGCGACACGGTCGGCGAGACGCTGGTCTGGATGGAGCGCCACCTCGATCAGGAGATGACCGTCGAACAGCTCGCCGTACAGGCGCACATGTCGCCGCGCACCTTCGCCCGTCGCTTCCAGCAGGAGACGGGTACCACTCCGTACCGCTGGCTGCTCCGCCAGCGGGTACTGCTGGCACAGCATCTGCTGGAGACATCCGATGAAACGGTGGACACGATCGCCGGTCGCACCGGCTTCGGAACTGCCGCCGCGCTGCGCCATCAGTTCGTACGATCGTTGAGCACGACGCCGAATGCATACCGTCGCACCTTCCGCGGCCCGAGCGCGATGACCGAAGTAGCCTGACGGAGCACGGAAGGGCCCCGTACGCCGGTTCGGACGGACCGGCGTACGGAGCCCTCGTGCGTCAGCTGCCGCAGTTCGGCGCCGACCAGAAGTGACTGGGGCCCTGGTTGACGTGGACGTGGCCGCCGTGGTCCGGGTAGCCCGGGCCGAGGATCCCGTTGAAGCCGTGGTTGCGGGCCTCCTTGGCGAGGGTGCACAGGGCGTGCGGTCCGGCGCCGAGGTCGGCCGCGCCCCCGTACAGATGACGACTGTCGGACGCGCCGCCGACCGCACTGTTGCAGGAGGTGGAGCGGAAGCAGCTGGTGATCCGGATCGACTGGTCACCGAGCGCGTGCCGCAGCGCCTCCAGCTTCCACATGGTGCTCAGGGCGTTGGCCTTCGCCGTGCCCGCCGCGACGGCACCACCCGCCCAGGTCGTGTTGCACTGGTTGTGCTAGGCGTACGTGAAGTGGATCGGGGTGCAGTCGTTGTCCTGGAGCTCATAGATCTTGGCCTGGGTGGCCGGGCCCGCGATGCCGTCGGCGGCGAGGCCGTAGGCGGCCTGGAAGCGCTTGACGGCGGCGGTGGTGGCCGGCCCGTAGGAGCCGTCGACGGCAAGCACGGAGTTGTAGCCGGGGTAGCCGGGGCAACCACGTCCACCTCCTGGTGAACTTCCCGCCCAAGGTGCCCCTCTCCAAGCCGGTCAACTCCCTCAAGGGCGTAACCTCCCGCCGCCTGCGGCAGGAGCACCCCGAGCTGGTCCGCCACTACTGGCGCTCCAAATGGCTCCGGTCCGGCTCGTACTTCGCAGGATCAGCAGGAGGAGCCCTGCTGTCGATCGTCCGCCAGTACATCGAACAGCAGAACCGTCCGCTCTGACCTGCGGATCAGAACAGCCTTGAGATTCGCTTCACCTCCGCCCCGAAGGACGGAGCACTGCGAATAATCCCGGTAGCAGCCGTCGGCCTGTGCGGTGCCGGCGGTCACCACGGCCCCACCCAAGGCGAAAGCCATGGTCATGACAAGAGCCAGCAGGAGTTTTGCGGTTCGTCTGAGCACGAGGCACGACGTAGATGTGGCGAGAGAGCTTGTCGGACGAGTCGACGCGCGTCAACTACGCATGGACGAACGATAGTTGACGATCCGCCCGGGGATGGAAACGGCGGGCCCGGTCGCCCTCGCAAGGGAGACCGGGCCCGCCCGGCGGCAACCGGATGCTCAGTCGTTCGGCACGGTCTCGTAGCGCGGCGTGTTCTCCGCCATCTGCCGCAGCGCGTCCTTGCGGTCCCGCTTCGAGAGCCGGTCGATGTACAGGTATCCGTACAGGTGGTCCGTCTCGTGCTGGAGGCAGCGGGCGAAGTAGCCGTTGCCGCGGATCTTGACCGGGTTGCCCTTGGCGTCCTGCCCCCGGACCACCGCGTAGTCCGGACGGGCCAGCGAGGCGTACGCCGTCGGGACGGAGAGGCAGCCCTCGTTGGAGTCGTCCAGGATCCGGTCCTCGGGCGCCAGCTCCTCCAGCACCGGGTTGCAGACGGCGCCCACGTGCCGCACACCGTCGTCGTCCGGGCAGTCGTAGACGAAGACCTTCAGGTCGACGCCGATCTGGTTGGCGGCAAGGCCCACACCCTCCGCCGTCCGCTGGCTCGCGAACATGTCGTCGATCAGCCGGCCCAGCTCGTCGTCGAACTCGGTGACGTCCTTGCACTCCTTGTGCAGCACCGGGTTGCCCACGACCGTGATCGGACGGGAGGTGCCGCGCTCACGGTGTGCCGCCTCGCGCGCCTCACAGTCCTCGGTATCCACGACGAAACCTTCGTCGTCGACGCTGATCTGCTCGTCCGTCTCCTGCTGCGCCATCTCCGCCGTACGCCTTCCTCAAAACCTGAAACCCGGACGTCCGATCGACCGGGTCCCGGGCACCCGAGCACCGCGATCGGTGCCCGTACAGCCTACGGGCACCGATCAGCAGACTTCTTCGAGATCCCGCCACTCACGGCTGTCCGGGCTGTCCGCCACCCAGCCGTCCAGCAGTCCGCGCACCAGCCCGGCCGGTGCCGCTATCCCGCACTCGCGCTCGGGCACCCACAGCGCACCGGCGGTGCGGTGCCCCAGCGGGCCCGGATGCCCCGGCTCACTGTGGTCGTGCGGATCCAGGTGCTCGCCGTCGCCCTCGTCGCTCTCCATCCGGCTCTCCGAGCAGGCCCGGCAGAGCAGCCGCACGGAGGACGACCAGTCCTCGGCGGCGAACCCGGCGTCGGACGCCAGCTGCTCCAGGGCGTCCCGGTCCGCCTCGGTGGCCGCTTCGAGCAGCACGACCCAGGTGGGTACGGGGGACGGCGCCCACAGCTCGATCTCGTCGAAGACCGGGTACGAGGGGCCGGCCGCGGTGACCCGCTCTCCGTGCGGCACGCCGTCGTGCAGGACGACCTCGCCCCAGCGTCGGCCGGACGACGGCAGCGGGATGGAGAGCACTTCCATCCGGGCCGGATCGAGCCTGCGGCCCCAGACGACCTCTGCCTCGCCCTCCGGCGACAGCCGTACCGCGGCGCTGCCCAGCTCCATGCCGACCGGCTCGCTGTTGGCCGCCGAGGTGTACTGGCCCGCGCCCGGCACCTTGAGGCCGTACGCCTGCCAGGCCCGGCGCGCCAGCGGCCAGTCCTGCAATGCGGTGGCGGCGATCCCGACGTTCCACCAGTCGGGAGCACCGGATTCCTTGTCGAGCAGCGCGACGGCTCTCAGGCCGGCGGCTCTCGCCTGTTCCCAGTCATGCCGGAATTTGTGCAGCAGCGCCAGGTTGAACCACGACTCGGAGAGCCAGGGTTCCAGGTCCGCCGCACGTGTCAGCAGCGCGCCCGCGTCCTCGTACCGGCCGTCGCCGATCAGCGTGAACGCGCGGTCCGTGGCCTGCCGCCAAGAGGCGGAGGGCCGATGCCGTACCTTCCCGAAGATCCTCACGATTCCCGCCTGTCCCGACTGGACACCCTCGTTTTCCGCTCTTCTTCGCATCCAACCATGCCGGGCCGGACACCCGCTCATTACCCATGGGTTACCCGGGCAGGACGGGGGTCGGACCGCCCCTGGCCAGGACCCTGGCCAGGGATTCCACGACCTCGGGATGATAGTCGTGACCGGTACCGAGCCTGAGTTGTTCCAGCGCACCCAGCGGCCCGATGAGACTTTCCCCGCAGAGGTCGTCGTATGCGTTGACGGCCCTGACGATCCTGGCGGACAACGGCTGCTCGCGGTAGGGGTCGGCCTGCCGTTCCACCACGACGGCAACCTCGGTGTCCACCCCGGTCTGCCGGACGACGGCCCCTCCGAGCAGTGCGATGCGTCGCTGCTCGGCGGCGGGCAGGGTGGCCGTCGCCCCGTCCGGGACCGGGTCGACGAGGGAGAGCTGGCCGATGTCGTGCATCAGGGCCGCATACTCCAGCACGGTCAGCTCGTTCCCGGAGAGCCTCAGTTCACGTCCGACGGCCGTGCAGAGCTCCGCGACCCTGCGGGCATGCCCGTGCGGGGTGTATCCGGCGATCTCGGTGGACCGGGCGAGCGAGGTGATCGTCTGCCGGTAGGTGGTGCGCACGGCGACGAACCGGCGGAAGGAGACCTGGGTCAGCAGAAGCGGTACGCACAGGACGGGCAGCGCCCACAGCCCGGCGACGGCGACCCCGAGGGCCATCACGACCCCGGTCGCGCAGACCGCCGACCCGATGCCGATCAGGGCGCGCAGCTCGTCGCGGAGCAGCGGTCCGTACGGGAGGGGGGTACCTCCCATGCTCTTGAAGCCATGGGGGACGGTGCGCGAGCGCAGCAGCAGGGCGGCGAGCACGGCGTCGCACAGGGCGGTCAGGACGAGGAACAGGAGCATGAAGAGCACGTAGTACGGGCCTTCGCCGAACCAGTCCGCGGTGCGGCCGGAGTTGTACAGCGGCTGGAAGCACACGGCGGCGAAGGTGACGGTCAGGATGCGGCGGGCCACCCGGTCGGGCGCGGGTCCGCTGCCGCGTGCCACATGGGGCACACAGGCGACGAGCTGTGCCGCAATGAGTACGGCTACCACCTGGAGGACGCCGTGGGTGGTGGGTATGCCGCCGCTGCGACCGAGGAGTGCGTACGCGAGCGCTCCGGCGGCTCCGAGCGGCGCGGGCTCGCGCTCGCCGGGCAGCGCGCCCCAGCGGGCCAGTTCACCGACGGTGATGAGCACCCCGAAGGCGAGGGCGTGTCCGGGTTCGTGGACACCGTCCCAGAGGGTGTGGCCCAGCCCGGCGACGGCGAGCATCGCAGCTGCGCCGCGGACGGCGAGGACGACGGGGGGCAACCGCGACCCGACCCGGGTCACCGGCGACGGTCCGCGGACGGCTGCAGACCGGGGGTGTCGGGGCCGTCCGGCGGTTGAGGACGAACCAGCCCCCGGACGGCCCCGGCACCCCCGCCCGCCGCCCCGTCCCTCCGCGGCCGCCAAATCGCCTCGTCCGCCGTCACCACCACTGTCGCCGCCGACCACCCGTGCCGGTCCACCGCCCGCACCAACGCCCGCACCATCTGCGGATCGAACTGCGTACCCGCACACCGCTTCAGCTCTTCCAGCGCCGCGGGCACCGGCCTCCCCCGCCGGTACGACCGGGTCGACGTCATCGCGTCGAAGGCGTCCGCCACCGCGACGACCCGTGCGAACTCGGGGATCTCCCGCCCGCTGAGCCCGTACGGGTAGCCGCTGCCGTCGAGTCGTTCGTGGTGGTGCAGGATCGCGGCCCGTGCCTCGCCGAGGAAGCCGATGCCGCGGACGATCTCGTGCCCGTACTCCGGATGCAGTTCGATCACCCGCCGCTCCTGAGGGGTGAGCGGTCCGTCCTTGCGGAGCACCCGGGTGGGGACGCCGAGCTTGCCCACGTCGTGCAGGATGCCGGCGAACCGGAGGACCTCCAGCCGGCCCTGGTCCATGCCCAGTTCGCGGGCGATGAGGACGGAGGCCTGCCCGACCCGTTCGCTGTGGCCGCGGGTGTACGTGTCCTTGATGTCGACTGCCTGTACCAGTGCCCTGATAGTGGCGCGGTGGGCGGCGTGCTCGCGGTGGTACTGGGCGAAGACCCAGCAGGAGATGTACATCGGCAGCAGGACGATGAGCGCGGACAACGGCCCGTACGGCCCGCGCCACAGGACGGCCATCATCAGCCCGGCGAGGCCGTGCACCAGATGCGGTCCCAGCGAGCGGGACAGCAGTCCGCTCCAGGCACGCCGGACGGGCAGCCGTTCGGCCGCGACCAGGATGGAACCGTCCAGAGCGGTCAGGACGAGACTGAAGGCCAGAGCGGCGGCACAGGCGGGCAGCAGGGCGTACGGGAGGTCGGGGAGCCGGTCGGGGCCGGTACCGGTGCCGCCGAGCGTGGCGGTGCCGCCGAGCAGGCCGTGTACGGACGAGGCCGCCCAGACTGTGACGGCGAGCTGCGCGGTCCGCCAGGCACGCCGTGCAGTGGCGGGCGGGGCCTCCACCGGGCCGACGAGTGATCCGGGGATCGCGACCAGGGCGGCCGCGGCGGGCGGCAGCAGAAAGGCGGTGGCAAGCAGCAGCGGAAAGAACGATCCGGTGCCGATCGGCACGGAGCTGCTGAAGAAGGGGCAGCGCCCGGGGAGTTCACAGACCAGATAGAGCCCGGCGAGCAGTCCGACAGTGGCCCACGGGGTCCCGGCGCCCGTTCCCAGCGCGGGGAGCACACATAACAGGGCGCCGACCGCGGCCGTCAGAATGTACGCGCGCGCCGCCCCGCGTGTGGCTCCCACCCGCCCCGCCCGCCCCCCAACATGGTCAATGAAGGCGCCAGGCTAGCGAGTTGTGTGTCCCGTCGAGCGTCGATGAGCCCGATTAGCACATTCGGGTGATGTGCGCGGGACGCGGGCGATACGGGGGCGCGGCTACGAGTGACGGCCGCCGGGCGTCACTCCTTGGCGACGGTCGGCTGACCGGTCTCCGACGCCGTCACGTCCTGCTCGGGCACCGCCTGCCCCGAGCGGATCAGGTCGATCCGGCCCATCACCTTGGAGCGCAGATCGGTCGGCACGTCGTCCTGGCCGCAGCAGCGCTTCACCAGCTTCTTCACGGCCTGTTCCAGGCCGTACTTCTCCAGGCACGGGGAGCACTCCTCAAAGTGCACCTCGAACTTGGAGCAGTCGCTGTCGGGCATCTCGTGGTCGAGAAACTCGTAGAGATGATCGAGGACCTCTGAGCAGTCCGTCTCGTGCGGCTCTCCGCAGCTCATGAGCCCGAGCCTTTCCGATCGTCCGACTCTCCGGCACCGGCCGGGACGAGCCCGCGCTCACGGGCGTAGTCCTCCAGCATGCCGCGCAGTTGGCGGCGGCCCCGGTGCAGTCGGGACATCACCGTACCGATGGGAGTCCCCATGATGTCCGCGATCTCCTTGTAGGCAAAGCCCTCTACATCGGCGAGATACACGGCGATGCGGAACTCTTCGGGGATCGCCTGCAGAGCGGACTTCACATCCGAGTCGGGCAGGTGGTCGAGAGCCTGCGACTCCGCGGAGCGCAGACCGGTCGACATGTGCGACTCGGCGCGCGCCAGCTGCCAGTCCTCGATCTCCTCGGCGGCGCTGCGCTGAGGTTCGCGCTGCTTCTTGCGGTACGAGTTGATGAACGTATTGGTGAGGATGCGGTACATCCACGCCTTGAGGTTGGTGCCCTCACGGAACTGGTGGAAGGATCCGTACGCCTTGGCATACGTCTCCTGGACCAGGTCCTCGGCGTCTGCGGGGTTGCGCGTCATGCGCAGCGCAGCCGAGTACATCTGGTCGAGGAAACCGAGAGCGTCCCGCTCGAAGCGCGCGTTGCGCTCGGCAGTCGTCTCCTGTGCGCGGCCGTCGTCGGTCCCTGTGTCGGTCCCAGTGACCGGACCCACCTCCTCCAACGCTGTGGCGGAGCCGAAACCGGACCCGCTCGAATCGGAGAATAGTCGACCTTGCTTCGAGACGGGCTGTCGATCCGATCCGCTCAGTGCCCGCTCGGGAGTGGTCTTGGCCGCATGCAGGACCGTCCACTCCAGGTCAGCGGCGTTCGAGCGGCGCGGGCAGATGGTCGAACCCATGCGACGGACTCCCTCTCCACATACGACGTTGATGTACCGATGTCACCCACAACAGTGGCCCCTCGCCCAACATTCCCGTGGGTGTGCCCGGGCTTCCGCGGTGGCTGTGACCGGCTCCACCCGCAGGGGCGTACGTCAGAGGAGGGTGGACAGCCACACGGTCACGGCGGTGGTGAGGATCTCCATCGCCTGATCCTCGGTCAGGCCGGACTTCTTCGGTACGGCGAACCCGTGGTCGCCGTACGGCACCTCGGTGATCTCGTACTCCCCCGGAGGGAATTCGGCGGGCCGCCCGAACGGGTCGTTGCCGCCCTGCACGACGAGCGTGGGTACTCCGGATCCGAGGAGTTCGTCCTTGCGGGACTTCTCCGGCTTCCCGATGGGGTCTCCCCTGCTCGAACGGAGCTGAGAGCTTGGGGAAGGATGCAGCGGAAAGCTGAGCGCGAGGACGGCGTGGGCACCGAGCTCCGCCGCCGTACGGCAGGCCACCCGTGCCCCGGCGCTGCGCCCTCCCGCGACGACGGGCAGCCCCGCGGCGGTGAGCGCGGGCCACAGGCCTCGCCATCCGGTGTCCAGGGTCTTCGGGGCGGGCGCGAGTTTCCTACCGGCGACCCGCCACGGCTGCTCCACCAGGGCTACGGTCACCCCGTGGGCGGGCAGCGCGGCGGCCAGGGCGCGCAGGTCGCGGGTCTCGATGCCGCCACCAGCGCCATGGCTGAGCGCGAGCACCAGGCGGGCGTTCTTCGCGTTCTCCGCGGGCAGCCAGGTGATCCTGGCCGGCCCGGCTTCCGTGTCGACCGTCTCGGCCCTGCGGCCTGTCTCTGCAGTACTCACACACCCCATCCTGCCCGGTCACAAGAGGCTCAGAAGAGCGTGCTCGCTTCCGGAGCGGCCAGTTCCTCCAGCAGCTCGGGACCGTTGTTGCGGACGTTGCTGACGGCCGTGGCCACCGGATAGGCCCGCATCAGCCCGCCCGGCGGCGGTGTGAGCAGCCCCTTCAGCTCCTCGATGCCGGTGCGCGACGGGTCGAGCCAGGCGTCCCACCGGTCCGGGGTCAGCATCAGCGGCATCCGGGGGTGGATGTCGGCGAGCGTGGCCGGGCCCTCGGCGGGGGCGACGGCGAGCGGGGTGGTCTCCGCCTCGGTCGTGATCACCGAGCACGTCACCCACCAGGCCATCGGATGATCGTCCGGCAGCGTCCGGTCGCGCCAGAACTCGTACAGTCCGGCCATCGCGAAGACCGATCCGTCGGCGGGTGTCACGAAGTAGGGCTGCTTGCGCGGCCGCTTCTTCTTCCCCTTCTCCTCCAGCTGCCGCTCATCCGCACCGGTGACCCACTCGTAGTAGCCGTCGGCGGGCAGGATGCAGCGCCGGGAGACGAAGGGGCGGCGGAAGGACGGCTTCTCGTGGACGGTCTCCGCACGGGCGTTGATCATGCGTGCGGCACCCTCGGGGGACTTCGCCCAGGACGGCACGAGCCCCCATTTCAGGGCGCGCAGCTGGCGAACCGGACGCTGATCATCTGCGTCTTTCACAGGACGTTCCAGTACGGCGTAGACCTCCTTGGTCGGCGCCACGTTCCAATCGGGCGCCAAGGTCTCCGCCGGTTCCCACTTCTCGACCTGGAAGAGTCCGGTCAGATCCTCGGGCCGCCGACTCGCTGCATACCGTCCGCACATAAGTGCCAGACTGCCACGACCGTCACGACGACAGACGCCGATACCGCAAGGAGCCGCCCACGCCATGGACAGCACCGATCTGGGCAATCTGTGGGACCGCGTCTTCGGCACCCAGCCCGCGCCCGAGCAGTGGCTGGTGGTGGTGACCGGAACGCTCGCACTGATCGCCGTCGTACCGAACCCGATATGGCGGCTGAGCCGCAACGCGATCACCATCGCGCACGAGGGCGGGCACGGGCTGATCGCGCTGCTCACCGGACGGCAGCTGTCCGGCATCCGGCTGCACTCGGACACCAGCGGGCTGACAGTCAGCCGCGGCAAGCCGACCGGCATCGGGATGATCCTGACCGCGGCTGCGGGCTACACCGCCCCGCCGCTGCTGGGGCTGGGCGGGGCGTGGCTGCTGGTCGACGGCAGGATCACGCTGTTGCTGTGGGTGGCCACCGCACTGCTCGCCGTGATGCTGGTGATGATCCGCAATGTGTACGGGGCACTGACGGTGATCTTCACCGGATCGGCCTTCCTGCTGGTGTCCTGGCTCGCCTCGCCCGCCGTGCAGTCGCTGTTCGCATACACCGTGGTCTGGTTCCTGCTGCTCGGCGGCGTACGCCCGGCCTTCGAGCTCCAGTCGAAGCGCCGGCACGGCGGTGCACCGGACTCGGACGCGGACCAGTTGTCGCGGCTGACGGATGTGCCGGCCGCGCTCTGGCTGTTCCTCTTCCACGCGGTGTCGCTCTGCTCACTGATCGGCGGCGGGCGCTGGCTGCTCGGCCTGTGAGGGCCACTGCCGCGCAGCGACGCCTACCACGCTCACGTTACGTACCGGTTTCGTCTTATTTGATCGAGATTCGGGTTTGCGGTGAGCCACTAAAGTGAGGTCCATGACCGAAAGTGCCGTGCACCCCGCCCTCTGGCCCGCCCCCCGAGCGAGCGGTGCCGTCGACGCGACCGTCACCGTGCCCGGATCGAAATCGGTCACCAATCGCGCCCTCGTCCTCGCCTCTCTCGCCGCCGAGCCCGGCTGGCTGCGCCGCCCGTTGCGCTCCCGCGACACCCTGCTGATGGCCGAGGCGCTGCGCGCGATGGGCGTCGGCATCGAGGAAGGCGTCGGGCCGGACGGCTCCGGCGAGGCCTGGCGGGTCATCCCCGCCGGGCTGCACGGCCCCGCCACGATCGATGTCGGCAATGCCGGGACGGTCATGCGCTTCCTGCCGCCGGTCGCGGCCCTCGCCGACGGCCCGATCCGCTTCGACGGCGACCCCCGTTCGTACGAACGCCCGCTCAACGGCGTGATCGACGCGCTGCGGGTACTGGGTGCCCGGATCGACGACGACGGGCGCGGCTCGCTGCCGTTGACCGTGCACGGCGGCGGTGCGCTGGACGGCGGACCGGTGTCGATCGACGCCTCCTCGTCCTCCCAGTTCGTCTCGGCGCTGCTGCTGTCGGCGCCTCGCTGCAACCAGGGGGTGGAGGTGCGCCACACCGGCGCGAGGCTCCCCTCCATGCCGCACATCCGGATGACCGTCGACATGCTGCGGGCCGTCGGCGCCCAGGTCGACGAGCCGGAGACGGGCGGCGAGCCGAACGTCTGGCGGGTCTCCCCCTCCGCCCTGCTCGGCCGCGATCTGACCGTCGAGCCCGACCTCTCCAACGCCCAGCCGTTCCTCGCCGCCGCACTGGTCACCGGCGGCCGGGTCAGCATCCCGGACTGGCCCGAGCGCACCACCCAGCCCGGTGACGCCCTGCGGGAGATCTTCACCGCGATGGGCGGCAGCTGCGAGCTGACCGAGCGCGGCCTCACGTTCACCGGTTCGGGCCGTATCCACGGCATCGACGTCGACCTCGGCGAGGTCGGCGAGCTGACCCCGGGCATCGCGGCGGTCGCGGCCCTCGCCGACGGCCCGTCCACCCTGAGCGGTGTCGCTCATCTGCGGCTGCACGAGACGGACCGGCTGGCCGCGCTCACCAAGGAGATCAACGAGCTCGGCGGCGACGTCACCGAGACCGCCGACGGGCTCCACATCCGGCCCCGGCCGCTGCACGGCGGTACCTTCCATACGTACGACGACCACCGGATGGCAACCGCGGGGTCGATCATCGGCCTTGCCGTCCCCGGAGTGGAGATCGAGAACGTGGCGACAACCGCCAAGACCCTGCCGGACTTCCCGCAGATGTGGACCGGAATGCTCGGGGCCTGAGACATGCGCCGCTACGGCAAGAACCCCGACGAGGACGACATCCGGTTCCGCCCCAACCCGAAGGGCAACCGGCCTCGCACTCATACCCGCCCGAAGCACGAGGACGCCGAGGAGGGCATGGTCCTCACCGTCGACCGCGGCCGCCTCACCTGTCTCGTCGACGGCCGTACGGTCATGGCGATGAAGGCCCGTGAGCTGGGACGGAAGGCCGCCGTGGTGGGTGACACCGTCTCCATCGTCGGCGATCTGTCCGGCGACAAGGACACCCTCGCCCGCATCGTCCGCATCGGTGAGCGCCGCTCGGTGCTGCGCCGGACCGCGGACGACGACGATCCGTACGAGCGGGTGGTCGTCGCCAACGCCGACCAGCTGGCGATCGTCACCGCCCTGGCCGATCCCGAACCCCGCCCGCGGATGATCGACCGCTGTCTGGTCGCCGCGTACGACGGCGGGCTCTCCCCGCTCCTGGTGCTGACCAAGTCCGATCTGGCCTCCCCGGACAAGCTGCTGGAGGCATACACCCCGCTGGGCGTCCCGTTCATCGTCACCAGCCGCGAGGAGCTGGAGAACGGCGACGCGGCGGAGCGGGTCCGCGAGCAGCTGCACGACCGGGTGACCGCGTTCGTCGGCCACTCCGGTGTCGGGAAGACGACGCTGGTCAACGCACTCGTGCCGAAGGACCGGCGGCGTACCACCGGGGTCGTCAACGCGGTCACCGGCCGTGGCCGGCACACCACCACATCGGCACTGGCGCTCCCCCTGCCCGACTATCGCGGCTGGGTGATCGACACCCCCGGTGTGCGCTCCTTCGGGCTCAACCACATCGACCCCTCCCGGGTGATCCACGCGTTCTCGGACCTGGAGCCGGGCACCGAGGACTGCCCGCGCGGCTGCACCCACGACAGCGAACAGCCGGAATGCGCCCTGGATGCCTGGGTGGCGGACGGCCACGCAGATCCGGCGCGGCTGGAATCGCTGCGGCGGCTGATGTCCACCCGGGAGCGACGCGAAGGCGACTGACCCCGGCACGTTTGCGATCTGCTGCCGCAGGTAAGTGCATAATCACGCCCAGCGAGGCATGGCGGTCACCGATGTGGGAGGGCACTGACGATGGCGTGGCTGCTGGTCGTGGTCGCAGGACTTCTGGAGACCGGCTTCGCCGTCTGTCTGAAGCTCTCGCACGGTTTCACCCGGCTCTGGCCGACGGTCGCGTTCTGCGTCTTCGCCCTCGGCAGCTTCGGTCTGCTGACGCTGTCGCTGAAGAAACTCGACGTGGGGCCCGCCTACGCCGTATGGACGGGCATCGGCGCGGCGGGCACGGCGATCTACGGCATGGTCTTTCTCGACGACGTGGTCTCCACCCTCAAGCTGGTCTCGATCTCGCTGGTGATCGTCGGAGTGATCGGACTGCAGCTGTCGGGCTCGTCCCACTGACCGCGCGTCGCGCTCACACCTCGGCAACCGTTCGCGGGAAGCGGCACGCGGCCGTGTGAGCGGCGCCGGCGGCTCCCGGCCCGCCACCGCTGCTCCGCCTCGCGCACCGAGCGCTCACCCGGTCGGCCGCCACTCCGCCACCTCGCGCACCAGCGGTGCCGCCTCCCCCTCCGTCCCCGGGGGAGCCGGCACCAGCGCGTAACTCAGTGCGAGCCTCAGCGCGATCTCGCAGGTAGCGGCCAGTAGCTCCGGGTCGTGCGGTGGCCGTCCCTCGTCGAGGGCGGCCACCGCTCGCGCTCCGACCTGGCCGAGCAGCTCGGCGGGCGTCGGCGTCCCGGCATCGGCGCGCCGCTGGGCGGGCGCGAGCGATGCGGTCGGCGCCACGGGGTGTACGGGACGGGGTAATCGCTCATCCCAGCAGCCCGTGAGCAACCCTCTGACCAGGGCATTCGCTCGAACGGCGCGGACGGTCCAGGCAGCGGTGACCGCCAGCCTGTCCCCCGTACCGCCTGCTGATCCCAGTGCCCGGTCGACTCCGGCCAGATAGCCGTCGGCGGCGCTCCGGACCAGGGCGCGGGCCATGCCGTCCTTGCTGCCGAACTCGTTGTAGAGGGTCTGCCGGGAGACTCCGGCGGCGGACGCGACATCGACCATGCGCACCGCCGACCAGGGCAGGCCGGCCAGCGCCGAGAGGGCGGCGTCCAGCAATGCGTCTCGCGCTGTGGGCATCATCGCCTCCCACACCAAGGGCTCTGCGTCCCAGAGTTGACGCGCTTGCGGGGACTGTCAATGGTCCGAGCGGCAGCGGGGTCCTGTAGCTCTGTTCACCTGCGGTCGATACTGTGACGACATGCCCGATTACCACGATGATCTGCGCCTCGCCCATGTGCTGGCGGACGCCGCCGACGCGGCGACGATGGACCGGTTCAAGGCTCTGGATCTCAAGGTCGAGACCAAGCCGGACATGACGCCGGTGAGCGAGGCCGACAAGGCCGCCGAGGAACTGATCCGCGGCCACCTCCATCGGGCGCGCCCACGCGATGCGATTCTGGGCGAGGAGTACGGAATCGAGGGCACCGGCTCGCGGCGCTGGGTCGTCGACCCGATCGACGGCACCAAGAACTATGTACGCGGCGTGCCGGTCTGGGCGACGCTGATCTCCCTGATGGAGGCCGGTGAGGAAGGGTTCCAGCCGGTGGTCGGCGTGGTATCGGCCCCCGCGCTGAACCGGCGCTGGTGGGCGGCGAAGGGTGCGGGGGCGTTCTCCGGCCGCAGTCTGACGTCCGCGACCCGGCTGCATGTGTCGAAGGTGGAGCGGATCGCGGACGCCTCGTTCGCGTACGCGTCGCTGAGCGGCTGGGAGGAGCAGGGCCGGCTCGACGGGTTCATGGATCTGACCAGGGCCTGCTGGCGCACTCGCGGGTACGGGGATTTCTGGCCGTACATGATGGTCGCCGAGGGATCGGTCGACATCTGCGCGGAGCCGGAGCTCTCGCTCTGGGACATGGCCGCCAACGCGATCATCGTCCAGGAGGCGGGCGGGAAGTTCACCAGCCTGGACGGAGTGTCCGGCCCCGGCGGCGGCAACGCGGCGGCCTCGAACGGACTGCTCCACCACGAACTCCTGGGCTATCTGAACCAGCGCTACTGATCCGGATCGCGCCCCCGAGGGGCGTCGCGCACCACCGCACGCCCCTCGGATGATCTCGTCCCCCCTTGTTCCGGTCTCGCATCGGTGCAACTCTGAGAGTCCCCCCGCTTGTGAACTTGTGAACCGACTCACGCAGTCGCTTCACGAAGGAGGTGGCTCTCTTCATGCTCGTCCGTGACGCCATGAGCACGCTGGTCCTCACCATCGGACCCACTCATACGCTCCGCCAGGCCGCCCGGCTGATGTCGGTCCGCCGCATCGGAGCCGCAGTCGTCCTCGACCGGGACACCAGCGGGCTCGGCATTCTCACCGAGCGCGACATCCTCAACGCGGTCGGCTCCGGCCAGAACCCGGACGTCGAGACCGCCGCCACCCACACCACCACCGATGTGGTCTTCGCCGCGCCCACCTGGACCCTGGAAGAGGCCGCGGAGGCCATGACGCACGGCGGTTTCCGCCATCTGATCGTGCTGGACGGCCACGGACCCGTCGGCATCGTCTCGGTCCGCGACATCCTGCGTTGCTGGGCGCCCACCAGGCGCCGCCACCACGCGGAACTCGTCGGCTGAGCCGCCATGAACGACCGGTGGGCCGGCCCCCTCCGAAGAGGGAACCGGCCCACCGTCGACGACAGGCGTCCTTATCAGCCGCGCAGGGCCTGGACCGCGGCCTCCAGACGCTTGCCGAAGTCGCCGTCCGCCTGGCGGAAGTTGTTGATCGCACGCTCGGCGATGTCATCGCGCGACACCTTGGCGATGAACCCGGCGAGGTTGTCGATCAGCCGGGCCTTCTCGTCCTCGGAGAAGAGCCGGTAGAGGTTTCCGGCCTGCACGAAGTCGTTGTCCTCGGCGTGGCTCGGGGCCTCGTGCGTGCCGATCTCACCCGTGACCGAGGTGGGCTCCCACAGGGGCCGGTCCGTCTGCACCGGGCCACCGAAGCTGTTCGGCTCGTAGTTCTTCGCGCCCTTGTGGCGGCCGTCGTACAGGTAGCCGTCACGGCTGTTGGTGCGCGCCTCGGTGGCGTGCGGGCGGTTCACCGGCAGGTGGTCGGCGTTGATGCCGACGCGGTAGCGGTGGGCGTCGCCATAGGCGAAGAGCCGGCCCTGGAGCATCTTGTCGGGGGACGGACCGATGCCCGGCACGAAGTGCGCGGGGCTGAAGATCGACTGCTCGGTCTCCGCGAAGATGTTCTCCGGGTTGCGGTTGAGCTCCAGCTTCCCGATCTCGATCGGCGGGTAGTCCGCGTGCGGCCACACCTTGGTGAGGTCGAACGGGTTGAAGCGGTACGTGGCCGCCTCGGCCGCCGGCATGATCTGGACCTGCACCGTCCAGGACGGGAAGTCGCCGCGCTCGATCGCCTCGCGCAGATCGCGCTGGTGGCTGTCCGGGTCCTCACCGGCCAGCTTGTTGGCCTCGGCCTGGGTGAGGTTCTTGATGCCCTGGTCGGTCTTGAAGTGGTACTTGACCCAGAAGACCTCGCCGGCCTCGTTGTTCCACTGGTACGTGTGCGAGCCGTACCCGTTCATGTGGCGCAGCGTTGCCGGGATGCCGCGGTCACCGAAGAGCCAGGTCACCTGGTGGGTGGACTCGGGCGACAGACCCCAGAAGTCCCAGACGTTGTCGGCCTCCTGCGAGCCGGTGTACGGGTCGCGCTTCTGGGTGTGGATGAAGTCCGGGAACTTGATGGCGTCCTTGATGAAGAACACCGGGGTGTTGTTGCCTACGAGGTCGTAGTTGCCCTCTTCGGTGTAGAACTTCAGCGCGAAGCCGCGGGGGTCGCGTACCGCGTCGGCGGAGCCGAGGTTGCCCGCGACGGTCGAGAAGCGAAGGAACGTCTCGGTCTGCTTGCCGACCTCGGAGAGGAACTTCGCCCGCGTCCACTGCGAGACGTCGCGGGTCAGCGTGAACGTGCCGTATGCACCGGCGCCGCGGGCGTGCACGATGCGCTCCGGAATGCGCTCGCGGTTGAAGTGCGCGAGCTTCTCCAGCAGCGACTGGTCCTGCACCAGGACCGGACCGCCGACGCCCGCGGTCTGGCTGTTCTGGTTGTCGGCGACCGGCGCGCCGGCCTCCGTGGTGAGCGGTCCCTGCGTCACGTGCGCCTCCTGCGTCGTTCCTGCACATTCGTCATGTCCTGCACAGCCTGTCCCTTGGCGTATGCCGGTCCCGATCCTACAATGGACATAGTCCAAGTCAAGTGAACATCCAAAGTCACACCCGTTCGGGATCCGGTCCCCCCACTGTTAGGCTTGTTCCCATGAGTGACCTGTTGGAACGACTTCGCGGACGCGGCTGGCGCATGACTGCGCAACGGCGCGTCGTGGCCGAGGTCCTCGACGGGGACCATGTACACCTGACGGCTGACGAGGTCCACGCCCGGGCCGTCGCCAAGCTGCCCGAGATCTCCCGCGCCACCGTCTACAACACCCTGGGCGAGATGGTGACGCTCGGCGAGGTCATCGAGGTCTCCACGGATCGCCGGGCCAAGCGGTACGACCCGAACGCACACCGCCCCCACCACCACCTCGTCTGCGCGAGCTGCGGCACCATCCGCGACGTACACCCGGCGGGCGACCCGCTGGCGGATCTGCCGAGCGACGAGCGGTTCGGTTTCACGGTCTCCAATGTCGAGGTGACCTACCGCGGCATCTGCCCGCACTGCGCCGCGACGACCTGAATCCTGCCGCGGAAGGCCCCGGTGCGAGCGTCACGCGCACCGGGGCCTTCCGCATGAACACCCACAGGGGACGACGCACATCCCCGCCCCAGCACGCGCGCACCCCCTTCCCGAATCTGACGGGTAGTCATATCGTCTGCGGCGATCACGTCCGCCCCGCGGCGGATCCGCACCTCGATACGCGCGAGGAGAGACCCGTGGGAGATCCGCACCCGACCCCACCCACCACCGCAGCCACCAGTCCCAAACTCCGCGCCGACGCGCTCACCCGCTCGTTCGGGCGCGGCGCCAAGGCCCTGTCCGCCCTCGGCCCGCTCGATCTCTCCATCGCGCCGGGCGAGTTCACCTGCATCGTCGGCCCGTCCGGCTGCGGCAAGTCCACGCTGCTCAGGATTGCCGCCGGACTGCTCCGCCCCAGCTCCGGCGAGCTGTCCATCCGCACGACCTCACCCCGTCCGGCGGCGATGATCTTCCAGGACTACGGAATCTACGACTGGAAGACCGTGCTCGCCAATGTCCGGTTCGGTCTCGACATCCAGCGCATACCGCGCAAGGAGGCCGACGCCAGGGCGCGCGACTGGCTGGCCCGGATGGGGCTCTCCGACTTCGCGGGGGCGTATCCGGCCGCCCTCTCCGGCGGGATGCGGCAACGGGTCGCGATCGCCCGCGCCCTCGCCGTCGAACCCGAGATGCTGCTGATGGACGAGCCGTTCGCGGCGCTCGACGCCCAGCTGCGCACGATCCTCCAGGACGAGCTGCTCGACCTCACCCAGACCACCCGTACCACCACCCTCTTCATCACCCACAGCCTCGAAGAGGCGATCGTGCTCGGGGACAGGGTGCTGGTGATGTCCGCCAGACCGGGGCGGATCATCGCCGAGCGCCGCCCGCCGTTCGGCCGGCCGCGCACCGGCGGGGTCCGGTCGGCACCCGAATTCACCGCGCTGAAGAGCGAGTTGTGGGAACTTCTGCGCGGCGAGGTGCGCAGGGAGGCGGTCCCGGCATGACCATCACCGTGAACGCCACGAAGCCCGACGACGGCGTCCTGATCCGCAGACCGGGCCCGCAGGAGTTGCATCCGGTACGCACCCACCGCAGGCGCCGCGCCCTGGAGCTCACGCTCGCCGTCGCCGTACCGCTGCTCCTCGTACTGCTCTGGCAACTGGCGGCGGCACAGTCCTGGATCGACGACCGGGTCTACCCCGCCCCCTCCACCATCCTGGCGGACGGCTGGGACCGGGCGGGCGCCGGTGAACTGTGGCCGGATGTGTGGGCCACGCTCAAGCGGGTCCTCGGCGGCTATGCGATCGGCACCGTCGCGGGATACGCGCTCGGCCTGCTGATGGGCTCGCTCTCACTCGTACGGGCAGCGCTGGAGCCGTTGCTCGATGCCCTGTACGTCGTGCCGAAGCTGGCCCTGCTGCCGGTCTTCCTCAATATGTTCGGCCTCGGTGAAGGACCGCAGATCGCCCTGGTCGCCGCGACCGTCTTCTTCTTCGTCTGGATCTCCACCATGGCGGCCGTGCTCGCCGTCCCGGTCGGCCACCGTGATGCCGGTCAGGTCTTCGGCGCCTCGCCCTGGCAGATGTTCCGCCATGTGCTGCTGCCCGCGTCGCTGCCCGCGGTCCTGGTCGGGGCACGGATCGCGGCAGGGGTGGCCGTGCTCGTCATCGTCGCCTCCGAACAGATCGCCGCGGCCGACGGTCTCGGCCATCTGATCTTCGACTCCCGGGCGCTGTTCCAGAACGACGTGATGTTCGTCGGCATCGTGTGTGTGGCGGTCCTCGGTGTCGTCTTCTCCGAAGTGGTGCGGATCGCCGGGCGGCTGCTCACACCGTGGGCCCCGCGCGACCGCGGCCGCAGCCAGTCCTGAACGGCTCCCCATGTTCTTCGTACGGAGGCACTGTGCGTACACATACCCCCTTCACCCGCACCGTCGTGCTCGTCACGGCATCCCTGCTCGGCGCGGCAGGCTGCGCCGGCAAGGACTCCGCCGACAACAGCGCCGCCGCACCGCGTACCGTCAAGCCCGTCGCGGGCTGTGGCGCCGGCAGCTGGACCGACCCGGCCGGCCTCGCCCCCGACCGGAAACCGGCCCGCTGCGTCAAGGGGGCCCCGGCGGCCCAGCCCCTGGCGAAGAAGCGGAAGATCACCGTCGCCACCGGCACCCTGAGCGCGGAGTACGTCGCTCCGCTCCAGGTCGCGGTGGCGAAGGGCGAGTTCGCGAAAGAGGGGCTGGACGTCGAACTGAAGGTGCTGCCCACCCCGGACGCCCTTCCGCTGCTCGCCAAGGGCGATGTGGACGCCCAGTGGGCGGCTCCCGAGGCAGCCGTGATGAACGGCATCAACGGCGGCTTCGACATCAAGTGGGTGGCAGGGAACTTCTCCCCCGATCCCACCTCCAAGAGCGGCCTGTGGGTGCGTCTCAAGGACGGCGAGAGCACCGATCACGTCGAGATGGCGGGCCGGAAGATGGGCACGATGATCGGCAAGGGCTCGGTCATCGCGTACCCGATGGACACCTCCCTGAAGAAGCACGGCGGCGGCCTCGACAAGATCAGCTTCCAGCAGCTCGGTTCCGCGGATGTGCTGACCGCGCTGCAGAACGGCGGCGTGGACTCGGCCTGGCTGCTCGACCCGATCTGGCGCAAGGTGGACGGCGACAAGAAGTACGCGTTCCTGGGCGGCCAGCCCGTCGGTGAACCGCTCGGCGGCCTGCTCTTCGGCCCGACGCTGCTGGACAAGGACCCGGACGCGGGCGTCGCCTTTCTCCGCGCCTACATCCGGACGGTGAACACCTATTTCGCCGGCGACTACAAGTCCGATCCCGCCTTCGTCGCCGAGCTGGCGAAACTGATGAAGACCGATGAGGCCACGCTGCGGTCGACCCCGTCGATGCGCATGGACTGGGAGATACGGAAGGGCACGACGGACCGGCTGCAGAAGGCATACGCCGATTCGGGCGTCTCGAAGGGCACCCCGGTGCCGGAGACGAAGGCCGTCGACCGGGCGATGTACTCGGAGGCGGTGGGCCACAAGCTCTGACTCGCGCGCAGGGTTATACGCAGAAGGCCGGACCCTCTAAAGGATCCGGCCTTCTGCGTTCAGTAGCGGGGACAGGATTTGAACCTGCGACCTCTGGGTTATGAGCCCAGCGAGCTACCGAGCTGCTCCACCCCGCGTCGTTGAACCCAACAGTACGTGACGCCCTGGACCAGCGCAAATCCGTTTCTGCGGGCCGTGCGCCGGCCGCCGCGCACCGCTACGCGGTCAGCTCCTGATGCAGCGCCTCGCGCAGCCGGGCAGCCCGCTCGGCGACCTCCGCCGGGCCCAGTTCGACCGCCCGTGCGCACCAGCGCTGCCCCTCGGCGAGCTCCCCGCGGCGGGCGGCCAGCAAGGCGAGGCGCAGGGCGGCCCGACCGTGCCCGTCGTTCGCGGCACGGCTCCACCACAGCGCGGCCTCGCGCTCGCTGCCCTCGCGGGCCAGCAGCAGCCCGAGGTTGAAGGCGCCGTTGCGGCTGCCCGACTCGGCGGCCTCGCCGTACCAGCGGGCGGCGCTGTCCACGTCACCACGGGCCGCCGCGAGCATCCCGACCCGCACCTGGGCGCGGCGGTGCCCCTGCTCGGCGGCCCGCTCGTACCACTCCTCGCACTCGGTCTTCTCCGGCATCGGCTCGCCGAGCGCGGGAGGTCCGGGCGGCGGCTGCCGCGAGTCCAGCACGCCGGCCAGCCGGAAGGCGGCCTCGGCGCTGCCGCCGCCCGCCGCGCAGCGCAGATGGCGCTCGGCCGCCTGCTCCTCCCCGTGGTGCAGCAGGGCCATGCCGACCTGGAGCGCGGCCTCGGTGTGACCTGCCGCGGCGGCCCGCTCGTACCAGACCAGTGCCGTACGGTCCTCGTCGCGTCCGGCGTACAGGATGCCGAGGTTGAAGGCCGCGTCGACGCTGCCCGCCTCGGCCGCCTTGGAGAACCAGGGCTCGGCGCCGGTCGCGTCGCCCGCCTGGAGCAGGAGTACGGCCAGTGCGTTGGCGGCCTCGCGGTGGCCCGCGTACGCGGCGCGGCGGTACCACTGCTCGGCCTGCGCCGTACGGTCCTGGGCCGCGCAGAGCAGCCCCAGGTTGTAGGCACCGTTGACATCGCCCGCGTCCATGGCGGCGCGGTACCAGCGCTCGGCGGTCTGCTGCTCGCCACGGGCGGCGTGCAGGGCGCCCAGGGCGTTGGCGGCGTTCCCGTCGCCGTCCTGGGCGGCGCGCAGCCACCACACGGCGGCGCTCTCCTCGTCGCCCGCGTCACGCAGCAGGAATCCGAGCGCGCAGGCGGCCCGCGCCTCGCCGGCCTTCGCGGAGATGAGGTACCAGCGGCCGGCCTCCTTGGGCTCGCCGCGCTGTTCGAGGATGGCGCCGAGGTGCAGGGCGGCACGCCGGTGGCCGCGCGCGGCGGCCTGCCGGTACCACTGCTCGGCCTCGCCCACGCGCCCGGTCGCCGGACCGGCCACGGGGCCGTCGTCCGAGCGCACCGCGGAACGGGGGGTGGCACCCGGACGACCGGCTGCGCCCGCGCCGGGTCCGGGACCCAGGCCCGGGCGGCCGAAGGCGTCGTGCGGGTCGTCGGCGGTGTTGCGGTCCAGCATGCGCGCGAGGCGGTACGCGGCCTCCCGGTGCCCCTGCTCGGCGGCGGCACGCAGCCAGCGCTGGGCGCCGACGTCGCTACGGTGTTCCAGCAGGTCGGCAAGGGCGTATGCACCCAGGGCATGGCCCTGCTCGGCGGACTGCCGCAGCCAGTACTCGGCGCCGGGCTCGTCGCCCCGCTCGCGGTAGTGGCGACCGAGGGCGTGCGCGGCGGCGGCGGAACCCGCAACGGCTGCGATACGCCACCAGCCGGCCGCGTCGTCGGTGTATCCGCGCTGATGGAGGAGGACGCCCAGGTTGTTGGCCGCGGCCCGGTCGCCGTCGGCGGTGGCCGCACGCAGGTAGGGCTCGGCACCGTCCAGATCGCCGCGGCGCAGCAGCAGGGCACCGAGGACGCTCATCGACGTGGTGTCCCCGGCGTCGGCGGCGCGACGGTGGCGCGCCTCGCTCTCGGCGCTCTCCGGGCTCTCCCGGGTCTCGAGGCTCTCCGGGGGCTCGGAATTCTCTGCGGCCTCAATGGCCCCGGCGCTCCCGGCGACCCCAGTGCTCCCCGTGCTCTCTGCACCCTCTGTGCTCTCGACGGTCGCGGCACACCCCACAGTCTCGGCGGTCTCGGTCGTCCCGATGATCTCAGTGGTTTCAGTGGTCTCGCTGCTCTCCGCGGCGGCAACACCAAAAGCCGCATTCATCACGCTATCCGGCCGATGAACGTGACGCTGCACAAACCGCCCTGTCTCCAACAGAGTTGCCCTGTCCCCCATAAATACCATCGTCGCACCACCTACAACCCGCGTACACCTGGTATATCGCGGCCAGTGAGGTCACTTCAGCGTTTTGTCGACATGCCCACAGAGAGATAAGTCAAACACGTCCGAGCTCAACTCGTGCCCCGCGAACCGCACTTCACACCCACCGCACAAGAAAGTCGTCGCGGCACGACGAAGGCCCGGATCCTCGAAAGGATCCGGGCCTTCGTCTTTCAGTAGCGGGGACAGGATTTGAACCTGCGACCTCTGGGTTATGAGCCCAGCGAGCTACCGAGCTGCTCCACCCCGCGTCGTTGTGTTCAAACCGTACCACGACGCGGGGGTGAGTCTTTACCGAGTTACTCAGCCACCACTGCCGGCATCGGACGCTTTATCCGCACTATCCGAATTGCCCGCATTATTCGCACTACCCGACTTGGGCTGGGCGGCCGCCGCACGCTGCAACGCGTCCTGCAGATCCGCCTGGGCCTTGCCGTAGGCGCTCCAGTCCTGCTTCTTCAGGGCTGCCTCGCCTTCCGCGTAGGCCTTCTGCGCATCCGCGATCGCCTTCTTCAGCGCCGCGTCACCGGTGGCCGGTGGCTGCGTGGTGCCTGGTGGCCGGGTGGTCTCCGCAGGCGGCTCGGTGGTGCCGGAGCCCGTCACCCCGAAGACCGCGTTGAGCGCCTCCCCGAGGCTGTTCTCGAATACGGTCTTCGACCCGTAGGAGGCGGCGACCTTGCGCAGCAGCGGATAGTTCTGCGTGCCGCCGCGCGTATACACCGGCTCGATGTAGAGGAAGCCTCCTTCGAGCGGCACGGTCAGCAGGTTGCCGTACTCGATGTCGGAGTCGGTTCCCTTGAGGTTTCTCACGAACTCGGCGACATCGTCGTTGCCGTTGAGCTCACTCTGTACCTGACCGGGGCCCTTCACCGTGGTGGTGACTCTCAACAGCCTTATCGTGCCGTAGTCCTTGCTGGCCGCATCCGCGTCCACCGCCATGAACGCCCCGAGGTCGGGCCGCCCCTTCGGAGTGAAGGTGGTGGTCAGCGAGAACTTCTGGGCCGTCTGGTCCGGCATCTTTATGCTCAGGTAGTACGGCGGGACGGCGCCGGACTCCTTGTTGGTCGGGTCGTCCGGGACCTGCCAGGCGTCACTGCCGCTGTAGAACTGTGCGGGGTTGGTGACGTGGTAGCGGGTGAGCAGCTCGCGCTGCACCTTGAACAGGTCCTGCGGGTACCGCAGGTGGTCCATCAGGTCCTTGGGGATATCGGCCCGCGGCTCCACCGTCCCCGGGAACGCCTTGCGCCAGGTCTTGAGGACCGGGTCCTCGGTGTCCCACTCGTAGAGCTTGACCTTGCCGTCGTACGCGTCGACGGTGGCCTTCACCGAGTTTCGGATGTAGTTGACCTGGTTCTGCTGGGCGACGACCGCGCGCTGGTTGGTGGTCAGCGAGTCGGCCGTGGTGTCACCGAGCGTCGTACGGGAGGCGTACGGGTAGCCATTGGTGGTGGTGTACGCGTCGACGACCCACTGGATGCGGCCGTTCACCACGGCCGGGTAGGCGTCGCCGTCGATGGTCAGCCACGGGGCGACCGCCTCGACGCGCTCCTTGGGCGTGCGGTTGTAGAGAATCCGCGAGCCCTCGCCGATGGCCCCCGAGTAGAGGATCTGCGGCTCACTGAACGACACCGCGTACGCGGCACGGTTGAAGGCGTTGGAGAGACTGACCCCGCTGTTGCCCTGGTAGCTGGTGGTCTTCTCGCCGTCCTCCTCGTAGTCGAGCTCCTTCTGGGGCCCGCCGACGATGGAGTACTGCTCGGTCTTCTCGCCGTAGTAGATCTGCTGCTCGTACTTGCCGAGCTCACCCGTGGTCGGCAGACCTGACTCGGTGAAGTCCGGGGAGCCCTTCGGGTTCTTGCCGGTCGTCGTGCCCCGGGCCGCGATGGCGCCGTAGCCGTGGGTGTAGGTGAAGTGGTCGTTGATCCAGTTGCGCTTGGGGATGCCGTCGAGGTTGAGCTCACGCAGACCGATGACCGTGTCCTGGTCCTTGCCGGCGGCGTCCTTGTAGCGGTCCACGTCCAGCGTCTTGGGGAACTGGTAGTAGTTCCTCTTCTGCTGGAGCTGCTGGAAGGCCGGGGAGACGACGTTGGGGTCCATCACCCGGTAACTGGCCGCATCGTCCGCACTGGCACGCAGCTTGGCGTCGTCGTTCGTCGTGCTCTTGCCCGAGTAGTCGTCGACCTGCGCGTTGTCGATGTCGTACGCGTCACGCGTCGCTTCGATGTTCTTCCGGATGAACGGCGCTTCCTTGGCCTGCTCGTTCGGCTGGACCTGGAACTTCTGCACGATCGCCGGGTACAGCCCGCCGATCAGGATCGCCGAGAGCACCATCAGACCCAAGCCGATCATCGGGAGCTGCCAGGTACGGCGCCAGAGCGTGGCGAAGAAGAGCACGGCGCAGATCGCGGCGATGCAGAACAGGATGGTCTTCGCCGGAAGGTAGGCGTTGGCGTCCACGTACCGCAGGCCCGTCCAGTTGTCCGTGGCCTTGAAGTCGCTGGACTTCACGGCCAGGCCGTACCGGTCGAGCCAGTACGCCACGGCCTTCAGCGAGACGAAGACACCGAGCAGCACCGACAGATGGCCGGTGGCCGCGCCGGTCGCCCGCGCGCCGGGGCTGGTGATGCGGAGGCCGCCGTACAGATAGTGGGTCAGCGCGGCGGCGATCAGCGAGAGCACCGTGGCCGCGAAGCCGAAGCCCAGCAGGAAGCGGTACCAGGGCAGGTCGAAGGCGTAGAAGGACACATCCAGATGGAACTGGGGGTCCTTCTGGTTGAACGCCACGCCGTTCACATACATCAGCCAGGTGCGCCACTGACCGGAGGCTGATGCTCCGGCGATCAGTCCGACGAGCGCGGTGATCGCGAGCAGCACCCACTTCTTGTACGGGGCGAGGCTCATCCGGTAGCGGTCCAGGCTCTGCTGCTCCAGCGACATCGCGCTCAGCGGCGGCCGGAGCCGGTGCGCGAGCCAGATGTTCAGGCCGACGGCGATCGCCATCAGCAGTCCGAAGACGAGGAACAGCCCGATCTTGGTCCACAGGGTGGTGGTGAAGACGGACGAATAGTCGACCGACCGGTACCAGAGCCAGTCCGTCCAGAACCCGGCGAACATGACGAACGCCATGGCGAGAACCGCCAGGACGCCCAGTGTCATGAGCAGGGTACGGGCGCGCCGGGACGGGCGGCCGACTCTGATCCGTGGCCCGGTCGGGCCTCCGCCGCGGTCCGGCATCTGGAAAGCCAACGTGCGCACCTCGAAGTTCGCGGGTCGTGTGAAGCGGGCCCAGCGATCGTAGAGCCCACCTATGCAACTTACTGAGGCTTTACCTAGTTCCCGTTCCCGGGGCGGAAGGAGGCAGGATGTTGGCCATGCCCAACGTTTCCCCCTCAGGCCCCCCGATGGCCGCTAGCCCCCTCACCGTCGCCGTGCTCGAAATCGACGAGTACATCTCCGGCCTCGGCTGGGACCAGCCGGCCCGGCTGTTCGCTCTCGTCGACACCGCCCGGCTGCGGACCCAGGAGCCGGGTCTCGCCGCCCAGCTCGGTCTCGACAGCTCCGACTCCCCGACCGCCTCACTCACCCCCATCGAGCAGGAGGAGCTTCCGCCGGGCACCGCCCTGGACGAGTTCCTCGCCACAATCGCCTGGCCCGACGCGGTGATCGGATGCGCGATGACGGTGGAGCGGCTGATGCTGCCGCCGTCCGCCGAGGCCTCCGTGCCGGAGGGGCTCAGCGATGCCCGGCTGACCAAGTGGGTCGCCAAACACCCGGAGCGCCAGGAGGTGCGGATGACCGTGGCCGTCCTTCGGGACGGTACGCGCGAGTCGGCTGTACGGCTCCGCGAGAAGGACTCCCCGAGCGAGGTGCGGACCGGCGCCGGCCTGGTGCCCGGGCTGGCCGACGCCCTGGCCGCGACCTTCGAGGCCTGACCCCGCCGCGTCCCCGCCGAGGGGGCGCGGTCAGCCTGCCGAGCAGCTCGGCAGGCCGGCCGTGTCCCCCGCCTGGATCTTCTCCAGCGACTTCTTCGCGTCGTCGATCGTCTTCACCTTCACCAGCGTGAGTCCGCTCGGGGTGTCTGAGGCTGCGGCCTTGCAGTTGTCGTTCGGCGTCAGGAAGTACCGGGCGCCCGCGTCACGCGCGCCGACCAGCTTCATGTTGATGCCGCCGATCGGGCCGACCTTGCCCTTGTCGTCGATCGTGCCGGTGCCCGCGATGAACTTGCCGCCGGTCAGCTGCCCGGGCGTGAGCTTGTCGACGATGCCCAAGGAGAACATCAGACCGGCGCTCGGGCCGCCGACATCGGCGAGCTTGATATCGATCCGGAACGGGAACGTATGGTCCGTCCCGGCCTGGATGCCGACGATCGCGCGGTTCTCCTTGGGAGCCTTCGCGGTGGTGATGACGATCTTCCGGCTGCCCTCGGGCTCCTTGTCTGCCTTGTCTGCCTTCTCGGCCGCCTGCGCCGTCTTCGCCGGGATGATCGTGAACGTGACGTCCTCGCCGGGCTTGTGACGGGTGACGAGCTTCGCGACGTCCTCGGGCTGCTTCACCGCGTTGCCGTCGACCTGCTTGATCACATCGCCGGCGTGCAGCTTGCCCTGGGCGGGACTGCCCTTGATGACCGTGGAGACCACGACGCGCGACGACACCGGGATGCCCAGCTCGGTCAGGGCGGCAACCTTGGCGCTCTCCTGCGACTGGCTGAACTCCTCGGCGTTCTCCTGCGTCGACTGCTGCTCGGTCTTGCCGTCGGGGTAGAGCGTGTCGTGCGGTACGACCACACTGTCGTGGGCCAGCCAGCCATAGACGGCCTCGACGAGGTTCATGTTGTAGTCGGCGCCGGTGACCCTGACCGTCGTCATATTGAGGTTGCCGGACGTCGGGTACGTCTTGTGTCCGGAAATCTGCAGGACCGGTTCCCCTTCGACCTTGCCGAGGGTGTTCACGGTCGGGCCCGGAGACATCTCCGAATACGGCACGGGAATCAGCACGCCTGCGCAGAGCAGCGCGATGAGGATCAGCATGGAGGCGAGCATCGTCGCGGTGCGGCGTGGCATGGAACGACAGTACGGGAAGGGTCTGTCAGTGCACCGTCGGGGCCGGTCCGGACGGGGCGTGGAGCCCGGCGTGGCGCTGTGCCGGAGGGCGTCGGCAGCCTGCACCGCTGTGCGGATTGGCGACTGCGGACATTCGACGGAGCAACGGAGGATCAGACAACATCGGAACCGGAGTGCGATTTCTCCATCGCCTCACGGAACCGGGCGTACCCGGCGAGTTCTGAGACATCACCGGCCGTGCGATTACGGGCGACCCAGCTTCCCCATATCGCAGCGCCGAGTGCAGCGAAAAGCGGAATCAGCAACCAAGCGAGTGCTGCCATTACGACCTCCCTACCCCATGAGCGACCGCAACTGACCGATCAGCAGATTAACCATCTGCAGGACCAACGCTCACGGCAGGGGTGCGGTTACGCAAATCGGGGCGGCCGACCACCCGATCGGCTTGCGCTCAGCAGGCGCCCACCCACTCCTCGGTGCCGTCCGAAAAGCGCTGGTGCTTCCAGATCGGAACCTCGTGCTTGAGGTCGTCGATCAACTTGCGGCACGCCTCGAACGCCTCGGCGCGGTGGGGGCAGGAGACGGCGACGACCACAGCGAGGTCGCCCACTCGGAGGTCGCCCACCCGGTGGACGGCGGCCAGCGCCCGGACCGGGAATTCCGCGACGACCTTCTCGGCCACCCGGCGCAATTCGTCCTGAGCCGAGGGGTGGCAGGAGTACCCGAGCGCACCGACGTCCTGACCGCCGTCGTGGTTGCGCACCGTACCGACGAAGAACGCCGTGCCGCCCGCGGCGTCGTCCCCGACCGCCCGGAAGATCTCGTCGACCGACAACGGCGTGTCGCGAATCGCCAGCAGCCGGATGGGGTCGCTTGCCGCCTGCTCGCCGGGGTGGTCGTGGGTGGAAGCCATGGGGCCCATGGTGCCGTACCGCACCGACATCGTGGAATAGCGTTTTCCACCGGCGGACCGCCTCTGACCTTGGAGCCTTCTACAGACGGACCGCAGCCCCCTAGATCCGGCGGCGGGCCTTAGATCCGGCGGCGGGCCTTAGATCCGGCGGCGGGCCTTGCGGGCGCGGCGGACCAGGGCGGCGGTGCCGAGCAGCGCCACGGTCGCACCGGCGGCACCTGCCGCGGTGGCGTCCTTGCGGCCGAGTCGGCGTCCGGCGACGGTGTGCCGGCCCTCGACCTCTTCGAGGAGCGCGGCGAGCACCTCCTCGTTGGTCCAGCTCGGGCGCCAGCCCGCGTCGTGCAGTCGGCTCACGCTGACCACCCAGGGGTGCATCGTGTACGCCAGATCGCCCGCCGGGGACGGGGTGAGGCCGATCCGGTGCAGCCGGGCGGCGGCTCCGAGTGCCACTGCGGAGGGCAGTTCCATCCGGCGGACGCCACTGAGCTCCTCGACCTCCTCCTGTTCGAGCCAGCCGTCGCAGCCGACCGCGAACTCGCCGTCGATCTTCTCCAGCGCGGCGTACTCCAGGGCCGTGACCAGGTCGTCGACGTGGCAGAACTGCCAGGTGGGGCGTGATCCGGCGACGACCAGGAGGCGCGGCGACTCGAAGTAGCGGGTCAGCGCGGTGTCCGTACCGCCGACCAGGACGGCGGGGCGGACCACGGTGACATTGAGGCCGGGGTGGGCGCGGGGTGCGCGACGCCCGAGCCGTTCGATCTCCAGGAGGTCGCCGACGCCGGTGGCCTCCGCCGTGGCACGCAGTTCGGCGTCCTCGGCGAGCGGGATGTCGTTGTCGGGCAGCGCCCCGTAGACCATCGCCGAGGTGCACAGGACGACCCGGTGGACCCCGACGGCCGCGGCGGCCGTCAGCACGGTCTGGGTGCCGCGCACGTTGTAGGCGGTGCGGGCGGCGGGGTCGGTCTCCAGGTCGAGATCGAGTGCCAGATGCACGACGACATCTGCGCCACGCAGTTTCTCCGCGATGGCGGGATCCCGTACGTCGAGGATGTGCCAGGTCGCCTCGGAGGCTTCTCCTCGGCGTTCGTCGATGGCGATGACCTGCTTGATCTCCTCGGACGCCGCGAGGCGTGCGGTGAGCAGCTCACCGACGCCCCCCGCGGCTCCGGTGACCGCGACGACGGGGCCACGGTTCCTGGAGCGGCTCTTTACGGGCTTGTTCTCGGTCGAGGGGTCGGACAGGTTTCGCGCTGCGCGAACCTGAGGATCTGGGGAACTCACCGGGCGTCTCCAGCGGTTGTCTTCAGTACGTACCCGAATGACGCGTACGTACCAGGTGGCGTCCATCCTGCCGCAGGCCGGGAGCCGGCGGAGCACTGAGGCCCCAAGCGGACTTTTGGTGTCTACGCTGGATGGTGATGTCGGGCAGTCGCCGTCGGTTCGAGCCGGCGGCCCTACGAGCCGAGGAAACCCGTGAGTGACACCCCATTCGGATTCGGCCTTCCGCCGGAGGAGCCGGAGAACGGCGACGAGGGCAAGAAGAAGGACCCCACCGGAGGTGGGCAGGGTTCCGGCGGGCCGGCGAACCCGTTCGGCTTCGGGCCCGGCGCGGGCGGGGACAACCCGTTCGCGGCGATGTTCGGCACGATGAACCCCAACGACCTGGGTGCGGCCTTCCAGCAGCTCGGCCAGATGCTGAGCTACGAGGGCGGCCCCGTGAACTGGGACATGGCCAAGCAGATCGCCCGCCAGACGGTCTCGCAGGGCACGCCGGACGGCACCAAGGACGCGAGCGTCGGCCAGTCCGAGCGGTCCGCGGTGGACGAGGCGCTGCGGCTTGCCGACCTCTGGCTGGACGGCGTGACGTCGCTGCCCTCCGGTTCGGTCTCCACCGTGGCGTGGAGCCGTGCGGAGTGGGTCGAGGCGTCCCTCCCCGCCTGGCAGAAGCTGGTGGACCCGGTGGCCGAGCGCGTCGGTCTGGCCATGGGCGATGTGCTGCCCGAGGAGATGCAGGCGATGGCGGGCCCGCTGATCGGCATGATGCGGTCCATGGGCGGCGCGATGTTCGGCCAGCAGATCGGGCAGGCCGTCGGTGTGCTGGCGGGCGAGGTGGTCGGTTCGACCGACATCGGGCTGCCGCTGGGTCCGGCGGGCAAGGCCGCGCTCCTTCCGCTGAATGTGGAGAGGTTCGGCAAGGACCTCAGCGTGCCGCAGGACGAGGTGCGTCTGTATCTGGCCCTGCGCGAGGCCGCCCACCAGCGGCTTTTCGCCCATGTTCCGTGGCTGCGCTCGCATCTGTTCGGCGCCGTCGAGGGGTATGCGCGCGGCATCAAGGTCGACACCAGCAAGCTTGAGGATGTGGTCGGCCAGTTCGACCCGTCGCAGCCGGAGCAGCTGCAGGACGCCCTTCAGCAGGGCATGTTCCAGCCTGAGGACACGCCGGAGCAGAAGGCCGCTCTGGCCAGGCTGGAGACGGCGCTCGCACTGGTCGAGGGCTGGGTGGACGCGGTGGTGCACGAGGCGGCGAAGTCCCGTCTGACCTCGGCGGACGCACTGCGCGAGACCATGCGCAGGCGCCGCGCCTCCGGCGGGCCGGCCGAGCAGACGTTCGCCACGCTCATCGGCCTTCAGCTGCGTCCGCGGCGGCTTCGTGACGCCTCGCGCCTGTGGGCGTCGCTCACGGACGCCCGCGGTCTCGACGGGCGCGACGCCCTGTGGGAGCACCCCGACATGCTGCCGACCGCCCAGGACCTGGACGATCCGGACGGCTTTGTGCATCACGAGCAGCTGGACTTCTCCGAGCTGGACAAGATGCTCGGAGAGGCCGCGAAGGGTCCGCAGAGGCCCGGGGCCGCAACGGGCGACGCGGGCTCCGAGGAAGCCGGCGACCGGAAGAGCGACGGCAAGGGCGACGGCAAGGGCGAAACCGACCAGTGAGCCTGTACGACGACGCCGTTCTCGTGCTGAAGGGGTATGAGAACCGGGTGGACCCGGCCCAGGAGGAACTGCGCCAGGTCTATCTGGACCACCTGGTCCGGCATGCCGACGGCATGTGGAAGGCCTGCGAAGCCGGACATCTGACGGCCAGCGCACTGGTGATCGATCCGGAGCGCGGCCGGGTCCTGCTCACCCTGCACCGCAAGCTGCAGATGTGGCTGCAGATGGGCGGCCACTGCGAGCCGCAGGACAGCACGCTGGCCGCCGCGGCGCTGCGTGAGGCCACCGAGGAGTCCGGCATCAGCGGCCTGACCCTGCTCGCGGGCGGGCCGGTGACGCTGGACCGCCACCCGATCCCCGCGCCCTGTCACTGGCATCTGGATGTGCAGTACGCGGCGCTGGCGCCGTCGGGCGCGACGGAGCAGATCAGCGACGAGTCGCTGGACCTGCGCTGGTTCGCGTACGACGAGGTCGCGTCGGTGGCCGATACATCGGTCGTGCGGCTGATGACGCGCGTCCGCGCAGCCCTGGAGCAGCGCGGGTAGGGAGCAACATGCGGCACGGCTGAGGGGCGGTCTCCGGGAAGACCGCCCCTCAGCCGTGTCGTCCGTGCCGGTGCGCTGCGGCTCAGTTCCAGGAGTTGTTCTGGTTCTGGCCGTGGGCGCCGTGCTGGCCCATTCCGTACTGGGCCCGGGCGCCCTGGCCGATCTCGTGGTTCTGCGGGGGCAGCACCTCGCTCGGCTGGACCAGGGCGAAGCCCTGGCCCAGGAAACTGAGCTCCCAGCCCTCGCCGGTGTTGCCACTCCGCCGCCAGACGCCCGAGGAGTGCGTCTGGGCCTGCATCTGCACGCGCAGCGAGCTGGACCAGGCGACGATCGCGTCGGCATCGGCGTTGACGTACTTGTCCGGCGTGACCTGCATCATCAGCGGCTGGCCCGAGGTCATCAGAGCGACCTTGCCGGTGCCGGAGATGTTGAGCTGGTACTTGCCGGTGCCCGAAATGCCGTACTGGCTGTCCACCGCGATGACCTCGGTGTGCAGCGAGGAGTCGAGCGCCAGGACGTAGGCGCTGTCCACCGTCATGCCGTCATGGTCGACGTCCACGACATGGATGTACTGCGCGAGGTTGGCGAGGTAGACGGTGCCCTGCCCGGAACAGCGCATCAGGTCCAGGCCCTCACCGGTGCTCGCGCGGGCGCGGCGCTGCCCGTGCGACTGGTACTCGCCGTCGAACTCCATCAGTCCCTGATAGGCGACCATGGCACCCTTGCGGGCGAGGACGTCGTCCTGGCCGGTCAGCGAGACCCGCAGGAGCTGCGGGTTCTGGACGGTGTACCTGTCCTGGGACTGCTGTTCCGTGTAGCTGAAAAGCGGACTCTGCACGGTGTGTTCTCCCCCCTCAGTTCCGGATCCGCAGGCGGTCGGTACTGTCCTCGCTCGGCTGTACGACGACGATGCCCTGGCCGGAGAAAGCCATCTGGTACGCCTCGCCGCTGCCGCGCCCGATGAGCGAGGATGCCTTGAAGCTGCGCTTGCCCTTCACTTTGAGGTTCGGGGACCACGCCACGAGGGCGTCCGGGTCGACGTAGGTCTCGTCCTCGCCGCGTCCGCAGTCGACGACGATCGGTGTGCCGCGCGAGGTGATGGCGACCCAGCCGGTGCCCGAGATGCAGACGTTCCACAGGCCCTGGCCGGCGAACTTGGCGAGGCCCTTGACCCGCTCCACGCCCCAGGTGAGATGGCCGTCGAAGGCGAGGACGTTGGTGCCGTTGACCGAGAGGGAGTCGTTGTTGAGGTTGATGACGACCACATCAGCGCCGTAGTCGGCGAGGTAGAGCAGTCCGTCGCCGGAGCACTTCATGATCGGTGTGCCCTCGCCGGTGATCCACTGGGAGGCGATCTGGCGGACGGCGGGCGGGTTGGGTTCGTACTGGATGAAGCCCTCGTACGCGACCATCGAGCCGGTACGTGCGTAGAGGTCCTGGCCGGTGGCCATGGCGACCTTGAGCATCGTACGGCCGTGGTTCTCCATACGGGCCGTGACGGGGGTCGGGGCGTAGCCCGCGAGTTGCTGGTTCATGACGGGCTCCCTCAGACCTCGTAGGGCTGGACGACGATGAAGTTGCCGGGGGCGCCCCGGAACTGAAGGTTCACGGTCTCTCCGCTGTGTCCCGGGTACGCGTTGCGGCGCAGCCGGACCTGGCTGGAGATGATCACCTGGGACGCGGATGACCAGGCCACGACGGCATTGCAGTCGGCGAAGGTGGTCGGGGTGACGGGCAGGACGACAGGGACGCCGTGAGTCTTGACGACGACCGTGCCGGTGCCCTGGAACTGCATGGTGAACAGGGCGCCGCCGGGGATGCCGTGACCCTCGATCCTGCGGACCTCGTGCTGCAGCGACTCGTCGAAGGCGAGGACGTTCTCCGCCGAGACGCAGATGCCGTCGCCCTGCAGCTCGATGGCGTGCAGATGGGAGCCGTCCTCGGCCAGGAAGATTTGTCCGCGGCCGGTGCAGCGCATCAGCTGCATTTCCTGGCCGGTGGAATTGCCGACGATGCGGCCCGCGAAACCGGCACCCTTGTAGCTGAAGTCGACCTTGCCCTGGTACATCACCATGCTGCCCTGGCGGGCGAGCACGGGCGTGCCACCCATGGTGAGGTCGATCCGCATGAGCTGCTGGTTCTGCGGGGTCCAACGTTGCCCGGTGGCCGTCTCCTTGTACGGCTGGAGCGCGGCCTGAAGACCGGCCCCGGCCTGCGGCACGCCTTGCGGTACTCCCTGGGGCATACCGGGCGGCTGCTGCCCGTACGGGGCGGCGGGCTGCTGGCCGGGGATCTGCCCGAACTGCGGCTGCTGGGACGGCTGGCCCGGCTGCCCGTACGGAGCCGGGGCGGGGACGGGCGGCGGCACCGTGCCACCGTACGGCGCCATCGGGGCTGCCATCGTCGGCGCGGAATGCATCTGCTGTTGCGGCGTGGGGGTCGGGGCGCCGAAGGACGGGGCCGGCTGCGGGGCTTGGGGTGCCTGCGGTGCGGCCGGGGCGCCGAAGGACGGGGCGGGAGCCGGTGCGGCCGCCTGGGCGGGCGGGGCGAACGACGGGGCGGCTGCCTGCGGCTGAGGTACGGCGGGCTCTTCCTCGGCGACCTCGCCGCCGAAGTTCTTCAGCAGCGCGTCGAGGCCACCGTCGAAGCCCTGGCCGACGGCGGCGAACCGCCACACGTCCTTCAGGTAGAAGTCGCCCAGCATCACCGCACGCTCGGTGGTGAACTCCGAGCCGTTGAAGGCGTACCTGACGACTTCCTCGCCACCCGCGACGATCCGGATGTATCCGGGGCCGACCTGGGACATCTGCCCGGCGCCGTCGACCGTCGCCGTGAACGACAGCTTGTGGATGTTCGCCGGAATGCGGTCCAGAGTGACGCGGAACGACTCGGTGTCACCGGCCTGGGCGCCGAGGAGCTGAATGGACTCCTCGGGCGATTTAGGCTGATTGAAGAAGATGAAATACCGGTCGTCGGAGAGCTGCTCATTGGCATCGAGGCCGAAGCAGCTGATGTCAAAGGTCAGTCCCGGGCCGGCGATCTGCACACCTACGTACAGGTCCGTCCCCGGCGTGAGATCGCTGATCTTGGCCTTGTGGCCGCGTTGGAATTCCCTGGCCATGCGTAACGACCGTCCCCCATCCCGAATGTGAATGCGTCGCGCCAGGCTAACCGCAAACTCCGACATTGAGCTAAGTCGGTACACACCCGGTACAGAATCGCCGAACGTCACTCACCGCGCGCAGCAGGCAGATGCGGCAGCCGGTCGGCCGCCACCACCCCTTCGAGGTAGCCGCGAGCCCGCTCGGTCCGCGGGTACGCCTCCAGCAGCCGCCAGAATCGCGGCCCATGACCGGGGACCAGCAGATGCGCGAGCTCATGGACGAGCACGTAGTCGACAACGTACTCGGGCATGCCCTGCAGCCGGTGCGACAGTCGGATGCTGCCCTCCGCCGGGGTGCAGGACCCCCATCGGGTGTTCTGATTGGTCACCCACCGGACCGACGCGGGTCTTGCCCGGCCCTGAAAATACTGGGCGGACAACCGTTCGGCCCGCTCGGCGAGTTCGCTGTCACCGAGGATGCGTTTGCTCTCCTGGGCCGCGAGTTTGTCGAGCATCACGTTCACCCAGCGCTGCTCCTCGGCGTCCGACATCCGGGCAGGGATGAGCACGATGGTGCGGTCTCCCTCCCGGTACGCGGAGACCGTTCTGCTGCGGCGATTGCTCCTGCGGACCTCGACCGCGCTCGTTGCCGAGGCGCGGGGCGGAGGGTCCGCCGCGCTGCGCTGATGGGTTCCGGCGCTGCGCGCGGGGGTCTCCCCGGCGAATCCGGGTGACGGGTCGGCGGGCACGCCATGACGTTACCCGGTGCCAGTGGGGGAAGTCCCGCCTCCGGGACGGTTCGCGCTTGATCCGCTCCACGGCATGCACCATTTGAACGACTAATACCCCATGCCTGTGGATAACTTTCTGCAAACTTCGACGCCGGCCTGCATTCTGACAACGGATCTCGCGGAGATCCGGGCCACAGCCCACGCACAGAGATCATGGAACACAGACCGGGGGAACGCCGTGTATCCGATGTTGAAGCCCGCACTGCGCCGTGCATGGCGCGGCCGGGGCACCGTGCAATTCGGGGTGACCCCCGCTCATGCGGTGAAGCTCGGTCCGATGGATATCGCGACGGGCTGTTTTCTGGAACTGCTCGACGGTACGCGCGGCCTGCCGCTGCTGCGCGAGGAAGCCCGTGCGTTGGATCTGTCGGACCTTCAAGTGGACACCTTGGTGGGCCGATTGACGGATGCGGGCCTGATCGACGATGTGCGGGCTGTCGGCCCGGAGACCGATGCGCTACGGAACCGGCCCGGCGCCCTGGAGCGGCACCGCCCCGATCTGGCGTCGCTCTCCGTCGTCCATCCCGAGCCGGGCGGCGGGATGCGGCGGCTGGCGGCCCGCCGGGCGATGCGGGTCCAGGTGCGGGGTGCCGGCCGGGTCGGTGCCGCGATCGCGGCGGTGCTGTCCGGATCCGGGGTGGGCCAGGTGGAGGTTCTGGACGGCGGGTGCACCGAGCCGTGGGACGTCTCACCCGGCGGGCTACCACCGGCAGCCGTCGGGGAGCGCAGGGACACCGCCGCCCGGCAGTTGGTGCGCAGGTCCGCCGCGGGTTCGGCTCCCCGGGCATCGGAGACGGCGGGTTCCTCGGCGGGTGGTGAGCCGGGGCTGTCACTGATCGTGGTCGCCCCTCGCGACGGCCTAGGGGTGTACGCCCCCGACCCGCGTCCGGCCGAACCGTGGATCGCTTCGGGGACTCCCCATCTCTATGCCGGAGTGATGGAGGCGACGGGAGTGGTCGGCCCCCTGGTCCTGCCCGGGGGTACGGCGTGCGCGGGGTGTCTGGCGCTGGAGCGTGCGGACCGGGATGAGCAGTGGCCAAGGATGCTGTCTCAGTGGCAGTCCGGGCGGCGCACCGCGGTGCAGGCCTGTGACCTGGGGCTGGCGACTGCGGTGGCCGGTCTGGCGGCCGCCCACGCACTGTCCTTCCTGGACGGGGAGCTGCCCGCCAGTACGGGGACCCGCTGGGAGGCCGCGCTGCCGCTGTTGGACTGGCGGTCCGAGCAGATCCTGGCGCACCTCGGCTGTTCCTGCGGAGCGGCTGGGCACACTGAGGGGGAGCGCGTCTCCGGGGTCGAAGCGGCGCACGACACAATGGCCGGGTAACCGCCGCACGCGGTACGGCAGTCTGGGATTTGGAGGGGCTCATGTCTGATCTACCCCGGAAAGCGGTCACCCGTACCGCCAAGTTGGCCGCCCTGCCACTGGGCCTCGCCGGCCGCGCCACGTGGGGTCTGGGCAAGCGGATCGGCGGGAAGTCGGCGGAGTTGGTCGCCCGGGAGGTGCAGCAGCGCACTGCGGATCAGCTCTTCAAGGTCCTGGGCGAGTTGAAGGGCGGGGCGATGAAACTGGGGCAGGCCCTGTCCGTCTTCGAGTCGGCGCTGCCCGAGGAGGTCGCCGGACCGTATAGGGCGGCGCTCACCAAACTGCAGGAAGCGGCACCTCCCATGCCCAGCGGCACCGTGCACGCGGTGCTGGAGGAGCGGCTCGGCGAGGACTGGCGGGAGCTGTTCCTCGAATTCGAGGACAAGCCGTCGGCCGCCGCATCGATCGGTCAGGTGCACCGGGCGGTGTGGCACGACGGGCGGGAAGTCGCGGTGAAGGTGCAGTATCCGGGCGCCGGAGAGGCGCTGCTCTCGGATCTGACCCAACTCAGCAGGTTCGCCCGGTTGCTCGGTCCGTTGATCCCCGGAATGGACATCAAGCCGCTTATCGCGGAGCTGCGCGACCGGGTCTCGGAGGAGCTGGACTACGAGCAGGAGGCACGGTCGCAGCGGGACCACGCCCAGGAGTTCGCGGCCGACCCGGATGTGGCGATTCCCGGTGTGGTGCACCAGTCCGACCAGGTTCTGGTGACTGAGTGGATGGACGGTGTTCCGCTGGCCGACGTGATCGCGGAGGGCACGCCGGAGCAGCGGGACCGGGCCGGCCAGTTGCTGGCGCGCTTTCTCTTCTCGGGCCCAGCGCGCACCGGGCTGCTGCACGCGGACCCCCATCCGGGCAACTTCCGGCTGCTGCCCCCGAAGGACGATGCCGGCGAGGCCGGGCAATGGCGGCTCGGAGTGCTGGACTTCGGCACGGTTGACCGGCTGCCGGGTGGTCTGCCGCGGCCGATCGGGGACTCCCTGCGGCTGACCCTGTCGGGTGATGCGGATGCGGTGTACGAACTGTTGCGCGAGGAGGGGTTCGTCAAGGACTCGATCGACCTCGACCCGGATGAGGTGCTCGAATATCTCCTCCCGATCATCGAACCGGCACAGGTGGAGGAGTTCACCTTCACCCGGAGCTGGATGCGCAATCAGGCGGCCCGGATTGCGGATCCCCGCTCCCCCGCTCATCAGCTCGGCAAGCAGCTGAATCTGCCGCCCGCCTATCTGCTGATACACCGGGTGACGCTGAGCACGATCGGGGTGCTGTGCCAGCTGGGTGCGACGGTACGGCTGCGTGACGAACTGGAGTCCTGGGTGCCGGGGTTCCTGGTGGAGGATCAGCAGGAGTCCGTGGTACAGGAGTTGGCGGGCGACGTGGCCGCCGGCACGTAGGGCAGCCTTCGAGCCCCCAGGACCGGGCCCGGGTTGTACTCACGACCCGGAGCGTCGCGCCCCGGACCATCATGCCTGGGCGGCGCCACCAGGGGCGTCACCACCAGGCAGAGTCGAGACGGCTCTCGATCGCCCTGATATGAGTGCGGGCGCACTCTTCACAGAAGTACTGGTGTCTGCCGTTCTCCACGGAGCAGATCCAGGTCGGCGGTGCGCTCCCGCTGTCGGCGGAGGTACCGCACAGGGCACAGACGACCACGGCGGTGTCCCTCTGCGCGGGTTGCTGAATCCGGTGATGAGTCTCCTCGTCCACCTCGTGACGATAACTCCGTCTCTGCTGTGCCGCGCGGCACCACACAGCACGACCGCACAGCACGACCGCGGGGCCGGCCCGTTCGGACCGGCCCCGCGGAAGGGGTACTGACTATGGGTACTGATTGCTGCTGGGCAGAGCGGCTGCCCGGCAGCGGGTGCTGCTGGTGTTCGGCCTGACTAGTGCATGACTGCCATGGCCAGCGCCCGGCGGGCACGCATCGAGGCGCGCTCGGCCCGGCGCTGCATCCGGCGCGCGGCGACCAGGCGCACGGCCTGGCGTTGCGAGTCGGCTTCCCTCAGGCGGTCGTGCATATGAGCACGAGCCAGGGCTTCTGGGATGAGTTGCATCTCGCGGGTCCTGTTCTGACGCGAGTCGTTCGCGCCGATGATCGTGACGTTCGGTGTTGCGGAGCCGACGGGCTCATTCGTGGGGACGGACATTGGTGCCTGATTTCGGGGATCGTGGGTGTGGGGGCGGTCGATGGTTCCGATGCGCTTCATGGGTTTGGGGGCCGTGACCCCCAGTCCGGCGGTCACGCCGCGACCGGGTTCTTGCGCGGACGGCCACGCGGCCGCTTGCGAGCAACGACAACGCCCTGGATGAAGAGCTCACCACCCCAGACGCCCCACGGCTCGCGGCGCTCCTTGGCGCCGGCGAGGCAGGCCTCGACGAGCGGGCAGGTGCGGCAGAGGGACTTGGCGTACTCGACGTCGGCCGGCGACTCGGCGAAGAAGACCTCCGGGTCGTAGGAGCGGCAGGGGACGGGCACGCCGAGGTTCTCGATGGCGTCGTCGAGCGCGGTGAGCGCGGTGAGGGGGATCAAGGTGGAGTCCTCCGTGAGGCCGGGCGGCGGGATCGTTTCGGAAGGCGGTACGGACGGGGCGTGCGCTTCGAGTTGCACGGTGGGTGGTGTCCTCGTCTGGTCGTTCCGGCCTGTTGGCCGGGGGGCGGCTGGTACCGGGTGTTGCTTGTCCCGAGGCTCCTTCGCGCTGTCTCGTCCGTTTGGACAAAACAAAAGGGCCGCGGATCCCGAGTGGGGTTCCGCGGCCCTGAAGGCGCCGGCCTGATTCTGAATCAGGCTGGATCACTCCAGGGTTCAGGCCCACGGAAGGCCCACATCGTGTGGTGCATCGTCTGCTTCTTGGCGCCGGATTCCGCTCCTGCACCGACGGCCGCAAAGGCATAGGCCTGGGCCTGTCCCTTCGCTACTGCTGCTGCCGGTGCCTGGGTCGGTCGCTCATTGCGCTCCCGCACGGGGAGGTTCGACAGGGACAGCGGGCTGACGGCGGAAATGCCGGACAGACCGGTGCCACGCAGCGAGAACTCCGAAGAGCAGGCGAGGCCGAGCGAGCAGGCGGAGACGACCGAGAGATCGGTCATTTTGTTGGTCTCGATGATGCTGATCACTTCAATCGCCTCCTCTCGGCGTCTCGGGGGGACCGGCGGGCCGGTCCTGCGTATTCGGATAAGTACAGCACAGGACCAGGGCTTCAGAGAAGTCGCTGTTCCCGTGGTTAAGAACCTATGGTGATGACTGGGGCGGGCGCAAACTATTTTTTCGACGAGTTTTTCTCACACCTCGTCAACGGCGTTCCCGAGCCCTTCTTCCACCGTCTCACCTGCGCAAATGGCAAGGACCGCGGTCCCGAACCGGTCCAGCTTCCGCGCGCCGACCCCGGCGATCCCGGCCAGTTCGCCCGCGCTGCCCGGCACCGCCTCGGCGATCGCCATCAGCGTCTTGTCCGTGAATACGCAGTACGCGGGCTGGCCGATCTCCTTCGCCCGGACCGCCCGCCAGTCGCGCAGCCGCTCGTACAGCGCCTCGTCCATGTCGGAGGGGCAGTTGTCGCAGCGCATCAGCTTCATCTCGCCCGCATCGGTGAGGGTCTTGCCGCAGACCCGGCACCGGGCAGGGCCGCGACGGCCGCGTTTGGCGACCGGTCCGGGGCCCCGTTCGATCCCGCCGCCTCCGGCCGCGCCGCGCGTACCGAGGGCCACCGAGCCGGGGCGCAGTCCGTTCAGGAACCGGCTCGGGCGCCGTCCGGCGCGGCCACCGGGCGAGCGGGACAGCGACCATGACAACGAGAGATGGAAGCGCGCCCGGGTGACGCCGACGTACAACAGCCGACGCTCCTCCTCGATCTGCTCGTCGGTCTTGGCGTAGGTGATCGGCATCATGCCCTCGTTCAGCCCGACCAGGAACACGGCGTCCCACTCCAGGCCCTTCGCCGAGTGCAGCGAGGCGAGTGTGACTCCCTGGACCGTGGGGGCGTGCTGGGCGGCTGCGCGCTCGTCGAGCTCCGCCACCAGATCGGAGAGCGTCGCCCCCGGCTTGGCCTGTTCGAAATCCTCGGCGAGCCGGACCAGTGCGGCCAGGGACTCCCAGCGGTCGCGCACCGCGCCTGAGCCTGCGGGCGGTTCCGTGGTCCATCCCTTGGTGGAGAGCACCGCGCGCACCTCCGCCGGCAGCCCCTCCGCGTCGTCCAACAGGGAGTCGTTGCCCCCCGCGCGGGCCGCGCCGCGCAGGGCGATGCCCGCCTCCCGTACCTCCGCGCGCTCGAAGAAGCGCTCCGCGCCCCGCAGCTGGTACGGCACGCCCGCGTCGGCCAGGGCCTGCTCGTAGACCTCGGACTGGGAGTTGACCCGGTAGAGCACGGCGATCTCGCCGGCCGGGACGCCCGCGGCGATCAGATCGCGGATGCGGCGAGCGGTGCCTTCGGCCTCCGCGGGCTCGTCCGCGTACTCCGTATAGACGGGCTCGGGGCCGGGCTCGCGCTGTGAGACCAGTTCGAGCCGCTGCTCGGCGGCGCGGCCGCGGGCCTGGCCGAGCAGCCCGTTGGCCAGATGGACGACCTGGGGGGTGGAGCGGTAGTCCCTGACCAGCTTGACCACCGTCGCGTTGGGGTGGCGGGTGCGGAAATTCAGCAGGTGGTCGGGGGTGGCTCCGGTGAAGGAGTAGATCGTCTGGCTGGCGTCACCGACGACGCACAGAGTGTCCCTGTCGCCGAGCCAGAGGTCGAGCAGCCGCTGCTGGAGCGGGCTGACGTCCTGGTACTCGTCGACGACGAAGTGCTGGTACTGGCGGCGGACGTGGTCGGCGATGTCGTGGCGGTCCTGAAGGATGGCGACGGTGAGAAGCAGCACATCCTCGAAGTCGATCAACGAGCGGTCGCGCTTCAACTGCTCGTACATCGCATAGATCTGGGAGATCTCGGCCGGATCGCGCGGGGCGTCCCGCTGGGTCTTGGCGACCACGGCCGGATAGTCGGCGGGCACGGTCTGGGTGACCTTGGACCACTCGATCTCGCTGGTGACGTCGCGCAGCTCGTTACGGTCGAGCCGGATGCGGCAGCGGGCCGCGGCCTCGGCGACCAGCTGGATCTTGCGCTCCAGCAGCCGGGGCAGGTCACCGCCGACCGCTTTCGGCCAGAAGTACTGGAGCTGGCGCAGGGCGGCGGAGTGGAACGTCCGCGCCTGCACCCCGCCCGCGCCGAGCTGGCGCAGCCGTCCCCGCATCTCGCCCGCGGCCCGGTTGGTGAACGTGACGGCAAGCACACTTGCCGGCTGGAGTATCCCCGCGCGCACCCCGTAGGCGATGCGATGCGTGATCGCACGCGTCTTGCCCGTACCGGCTCCGGCCAGCACACACACCGGGCCGTGCAGGGCCATGGCGACCTCGCGCTGCTCGGGGTCCAGGCCGTCGAGCACGGCGTCGGCCGACTCGGGAACCTGTGGGAAAAGGGAGGAATGCGTTGCTGCTGTCACCCCGCCATGCTGCCAGGTCGGAAGAGGCGGGCGCGGAGGTTGTCCACAGGGGGCCGCATCTGTCGTACTAATGCGGGGGCGGTGGCGGGAATGGTGGTCGGCCCACGTACGTTCCCTTTCCGTGCGGCGACGCACTTTCCAGCTTCTCCGCGTGCCGGATGAGACGGATGAGACAGACGAGTCTGACAAGACTGACGAGACAGAGGAGCGCGAAGACATGTCGGGCACTGTGACGATGTACAGCACCACGTGGTGCGGCTACTGCCGTCGGCTCAAGAGCCAGATGGACCGCGAAGGCATCGCGTACAACGAGATCAACATCGAGCAGGACCCGGACTCCGCGGCCTTCGTCGAGAAGGCCAACGGGGGCAATCAGACCGTTCCCACCGTCCTGGTGGTCGGCTCCACGGGTGTCGAGGCCGTCATGACGAACCCGTCCCTGGCCCAGGTGAAGCAGGCGCTCGCCGCCTGATCACGCCGCTCCCGCAGCACAGTCGCGCCCCCTCCGGTCGAGCTTGAGTTCTAGTGGAGGGGGCGTTCCTGTACGCGTCCGGGGGGCGCCGCAGCCCGTACGCCGTGCGTCAGCCGACGGTTCCCGGCCTCGGGAGCGGCTTGCCGTACCAGAGTTCGATCAGGCGGGCCGCGATCGAGATGCCGAACGGGGGCATGATCTCGCCCGACTCGAAGGCCGCCGTCAGGTCCTCGCGGGAGAACCAGCGGGCCTCCTCGATCTCCTCACCGTCCACGTCGATCTCCGACGAGGTCGCCCGTGCCATGAAGCCCAGCATCAGGCTGGACGGGAACGGCCAGGGCTGGCTGGCGATGTACTCGACCTCGCCGACCGTGACGCCCACCTCCTCGAACACCTCGCGGGCCACGGACTGCTCGATCGACTCCCCCGGCTCGACGAAGCCCGCGAGCGTCGAGAAGCGGCCCTCGGGCCAGTGCACCTGGCGGCCCAGCAGGGCGCGGTCCTGGTCGTCCGTCACCAGCATGATGACCGCGGGGTCGGTGCGCGGGTAGTGCTCGGCGCCGCAGGCCGGGCAGCGGCGGATGTGGCCGGCTGCCGCGATGACCGTGCGCTCGCCGCAACGCGAGCAGAAGCGGTGCAGGCGCTGCCAGTTCTCCAGGGCCACCGCGTGCACCATCAGGCCCGCGTCGCGGGGGCCGAGCAGCAGTCCGGCCTCGCGCAGGCCGGCCGGGCGGGCCGGCTGGTCCATGCGGCCGGGCAGGGAGTCCTTCTGGAGCGCGAAGTAGCTGACGCCGTCCTCGTCGGTGCCGAGGAAGTACCGGTGGGTCTCGGTGACCGGGGCCTCGAAGGCCGGGGTCATGACGATCTCCGTACCGCCGTCGGCGGTGTCGTCGATCAGCACCTGCCCGCCGGAGACGACGAACACGCGGGTGGTCGGGTGGCTCCACGCGGCGGACAGCCAGGCCTCGTCGAGGCGGTGGTGCGCCGCGCGGTCGATGCCGCTGGGCGCCGTGAGGCCGATGGGCCGGTCTGCGGTGGCGTTGTCGAAGGTGCTCACAGGTGCTTCCTACTCCCCCGGTATGGATCGGGTGTTCAGAGGATTCAGCGGAGTGCGGCGGCCAGCTCGCCCCAGAGGTGGGCGGCTGTCTCCACGCCCTTGAGCAGGAGGTCGAGTTCGACCTTCTCGTTGGGGGCGTGCCAGCCGTCGGACGGTACGGAGATGCCCAGGAAGAGGACGGGCGCGCCGAGCACGTCCTGCAGGTCGGCGGCGGGTCCCGAGCCTCCTTCGCGGGTGAAGAGGATCTTCTGGCCGAAGGCCCGTCCCATGGCGCGGGCCACGGCCTGCAGAGCGGGGTGGTCCAGCGGGGTCAGACAGGGGCGGGTGGCGGGAGTGAAGGCGATCCGGTGACGGACACCGGCCGGGACCTGTGCCTCGGCCCAGGCCCTGACCACCTGCTGGATGTGGTCGGGGTCCTGGCCCGCGACCAGCCGGAAGCTGATCTTCACCAGAGCGGAGGACGGAATGATCGTCTTGCTTCCGGCACCCTGGTAGCCGCCGCCGATGCCGTTGACCTCGGCGGTGGGGCGGGCCCAGATGCGTTCCAGCGTGGAGTGGCCGGCCTCGCCCGACGCTGCTCGTGACTTGGCGGTACGCAGCCAGGTGGCCTCGTCGAAGGGCAGCTCGGCGAAGAGCGCGCGCTCGGTGTCGGTGAGTTCCGTCACCCCCTCGTAGAAACCGGGGATCGCGACCCGTCCGTCCGCGTCGTGCAGTGCGGCGACGAGCCGGGCCACGGCGGTCGCCGGGTTGGGGACCGCGCCGCCGAACGAGCCGGAGTGGATGTCCTGCTCGGGGCCGTACAGCTCGATCTCGCACTCGGCGAGGCCTCGCATACCGGTGCAGACCGTGGGGGTCCTCTCGTCCCACATGCCGGTGTCGGAAACGATCACGGCGTCTGCGGTGAGCCGGGCGGCCTGCTCCTCGACCAGGGCGCGGAAGTTCGGTGAACCGGACTCCTCCTCGCCCTCGATCAGCAGCTTGAGGTTGACGGCCGGGGTGGTGCGGCCGGTGGTGGCGAGGTGGGCCCGGACGCCGAGGGTGTGGAAGAACACCTGCCCCTTGTCGTCGGCGGCGCCCCGCCCGTACATGCGGCCGTCGCGGATCACCGGCTCGAACGGGTCGGTGTCCCAGCCGTCCTCGCGGGCGGCGGGCTGCACGTCGTGGTGCCCGTAGACGAGGACCGTCGGGGCGTCCGGGTCGTCGGACGGCCACTCGGCGAAGACCGCGGGAGCGCCGGGCGTCTCCCAGATCTCGGTGACCGGGAAGCCGGTCTCCTTGAGCTTGGCGGACAGCCACTCGGCGCTGCGTCGTACGTCCCCGTCGTGGACCGGCTGGGCGGACACGGACGGGATGCGCAGCCAGTCGGCGAGGTCGTCGAGGAAGGCTGTGCGGTGCTGTTCGGTGTACGTACGGACGGCGCTGTCCGGGGTGTCGCTCATGGCCTTGAGCCTATCGGCCCGTGGGAGGTGGCTCGTCCAGCAGGAGCCGCTCCAGCTCCGCCCGGCCCGGGAGGCGGGTGGGGCGGACGGTCTCTCCGCTGCGTACGTACAGGAACGTGGCGGTGACGTCGGTGAGCGGCAGATCGTGCAGCTCGGCCCAGGCCAGACGGTAGACCGCGAGCTGGAGGGGGTCGGCGGTGTTGGTGCGGGTGGTCTTCCAGTCGACGATCTCGTACGTGTCCCCGGTGCGGTACACCGCGTCGATACGGCCCCGGATCACCCGGCCGGCCAGAGTGATCTGGAACGGCGTCTCCACGCGGTATGGAGTGCGGCGGGCGTACGGGGTGCGCTCGAAGGCCTCCTTGAGTGCGGCGAGGTCGCGCTCGTCGGCGATCTCGGCGTCGCTCTCGTCGCCGCCGGGCAGCTCGTCCGGCCCGAGCATGGGCAGCGGCAGCTCCTCGAAGCGGGACTCCACCCAGGCGTGGAAACGGATACCCCGGCGGGCCGCGGGCTGCGGGGGCCGCGGCATGGGGCGGGCCAGCTCCTGGGCGAAGCCGTCGGGGTCGTCGGCGAGACGCAGCAGCTGGGTGGCGGAGAGCGAGGCGGGTACGAGGACGTCGCGCACGGTGGCGCGGGCGCGGCGCAGTTCGCCGGTGAGGGCGTCGAGGTCGCGGTCCCAGGAGGCGAGTGTGCGGGATTCCTCGGAGGTGAGGCGCTGTTCCCCGGCGGTCTGAGGCGTGCGGGCCGCCGGGACGTGTGGTGTGGGAACCGGGGCGTGTGGCGTGGGAGCCGGGGCCGCCGGGGGCTCCGTCGACAGGGCGTCCCAGTCGTCGGCCTCGTCGGGGAACGGGTCGTCGTCGTAAGGGGCGTCGGACGGATCCGGGGCGTCGGACGGCACCTCGTACACATCCGGAACACTCCCCGCCGCGGCCAGGGCCTCCAGATGTGCCATCACCGTGTCCGCGGCGGCCCGGCGGCGGGTCAGGGCGGTGTCGTCCAGGGGGAGCGGCCACGCCCGGTCGGCCTCCTTCTCGGCGAGGGCCGGGTTCTCCTCGTCCTCGGCCGGTTCGTCCGCCCAGGCCTCGATCTCGCCGTGTCCGGCCACGCAGTGCTCGTACAGCGCATGCAGGAAGTCGGACGGGCCGCGCGGCTTCTTCTGGGTCGGACCCCACCAGTGGCCGGAGCCGAGCAGCAGGGTGCGGGGCCTGGTGAAGGTGACGTATCCCAGGCGGAGCTCCTCGGTGTGCTGGTGCTCCTTCATCTCCTCCTTGAAGCCCTTGAGCCCCTTGGCGTCCCAGGAGTGGATGACGGGGAGGGTGGCCGTGTCCCCGCGCAGGGCGTGCGGGAGGACCTTGGGCTGGGAGATCCAGGCGTCGCGGGACTGGCTGCTGGGGAACTGCCCGGTGACCAGGCCGGGCACCGCGACGACGTCCCACTCCAGGCCCTTGGACTTGTGGGCGGTGAGCACCTTGACGGTGTTCTCGCCGCCGGGCAGGGCGTTGTCCAGGCCCTTCTCGTACTGGACTGCCGTGCGCAGGAAGCCCAGGAAGGCGAGGAGGGTGGCCTCGCCGTCGACGGCGGCGAAGCGGGCCGCGACGTCGAGGAAATTGGCGAGGGTCTCGCGGCGGCGGGCTGCCAGGGCGTGCGGCGATGCGGAGAGCTCGACCTCCAGGCCGGTGGTGGCGAGGACGCGGTGCAGCACGTCCATCAGGGGGTCGGCCAGCGAGCGGCGCAGGTCGCGCAGTTCGGCGGCCAGGCGGGCGAAGCGGATGCGGGCCTCGGTGGAGAACGGGAGTCCGTCGTCCTCTCCTCCGCCCGCTTCGAGGAAGGTGTCCAGGGCGTCGGCGAGCGAGATCACTTCGGACGGGTCGATGCCTTCGACGGCCTCGGCGAGGCGGCGGTCGGGGTCGAGGTCGTCCTCGTCGCCGTGGGCGGCGCGGTGGACGAGGAGTCGGGCGCGGCGGCCGAGCAGTGCCAGGTCGCGGGGGCCGATCCGCCAGCGGGGGCCGGTGAGCAGCCGGACCAGGGAGGCATTGGCGCCGGGGTCCTGGAGGACCTCGCAGACCGCGACGAGGTCGGCGACCTCGGGCAGGTGCAGCAGCCCGGACAGGCCGACGACCTCGACCGGGATGTCGCGGGCCACCAGCGCGGCCTGGATCTCCGGGAAGTCGCCCGCGGTGCGGCACAGGACGGCGATCTCGCCGGGCGCCTTCCCGGTCCTCACGAGGTGGGCGATCGAGTCGGCGAGCCAGCCGATCTCTTCGGTGTGGGTACGGAGCAGGGCGCAGCGCACGATGCCGTCGCGCTCGGCGCCCGGGGCGGGGCTCAGTGCCTCGACGCCTTCGTGCATGGCGCGCAGGGGCGCGGCGAGGCCGTTGGCGAGGTGGAGGAGGCGGCCACCGCTGCGGCGGTTCTCGCTGAGGGAGTAGCGGGTGGCGGGGGTGCCGTCGGCGTGCGGGAAGTGGAGCGGGAAGTCGTCGAGGTTGGCCACGGAGGCACCGCGCCAGCCGTAGATCGCCTGGCAGGGGTCGCCGACGGCGGTGACGGCATGACCGGTGGCCACCGCCCTGGTGGTCGCGCCGGACTTTGCCCCGGTCCCCGCCTCCGTAACCCTGGCCTCGGGGCCCCTGCCGAAGAGGGCGGAGAGCAGCAGGCGCTGGGCGACGGAGGTGTCCTGGTACTCGTCGAGCAGTACGACGCGGAATTCGTCGCGCAGGATCGCGCCGACCTCGGGGCGGGTGAGGGCCAGCTCGGCGGAGAGGGCGATCTGGTCGCCGAAGTCGAGGACGTCGCGGCTCTTCTTGGCCTCGCGGTAGCGGCGGGTCAGCTGCAGCAGCTCACGACGGGCCTGGGCGGCCTCGGGAATCTTGCGCAGCTCGGCATTGGTCAGCCGGGCCGTTTCCAGCGTGCGGAGCAGGTCGGTGTCGTGCTCCGCGAGCTGTTCGGGGCGTACGAGGTGCTCGGCCAGTTCGGCGTCGAGGGCCAGCAGATCGCTGACCAGCGTGGGGAACGACCTCGTCAGGGCCGGATAGGGGCCGGGCGCCTCGCGCAGTACGCGGGCGGCCAGCTGGTAGCGGGTGGCGTCGGCGAGAAGGCGGGTGGTGGGTTCGAGGCCGATGCGCAGCCCGTGCTCGGTGAGGAGCCGGCCGGCGAACGCGTGGTACGTGGAGATGCTGGGCTCGCCCGGAGGGTTGTCCGGATCGATGGCGTCCGGATCGGTGACCCCGGCCGCGATCAGGGCCTTGCGGACGCGCTCGGCGAGCTCGCCCGCCGCCTTGTTGGTGAAGGTGAGTCCGAGGACCTGCTCCGGGGCGACCTGGCCGGTCCCCACCAGCCACACCACGCGCGCCGCCATCACCGTGGTCTTCCCCGACCCGGCTCCGGCCACGATCACCTGCGGGGCGGGCGGCGCTGTGATGCAGGCCGTCTGCTCCGGGGTGAACGGGATCCCGAGTAGCTCCTTCAGCTGCTCGGGATCGGTGATGCGTGAGGACACTCGACAGAGGCTAACCGCGCGCACTGACAACGTGCCGGGGCCGCCGGACGGTCCGGGCGGGCCGGTGGCCCGCAGCAGGTCCGACCGGAGGGCCGCAACAGGGCCGCCCGGCGGTCCGGGTCCGGACCACCTTGAGCGCTGATCACCTCAACTCCTTTGCGGGGGCGGCCTCATGAGCAACCGCCGCATCCGGTCCCGACGTCTCCGGCCCGCACCGGCGCACCGATACGGCCAAGGCGCATCGGCCCGGGTGTATGACGTATTTCTCGGTGTCAAGGACGACTGCCCCGCCGACCGTGAGGCGGCGGCCGCCGCGAATGCCGTCCTCCGTCGTGGTGGCCCTCGGGCCCTGACCGAACGGGAAGGCTCTCAGTCCAGGATGTGACGGCCCTCCGGCTGTGCGCTGCACGAGGCACGGAAGGTGCAGTGCGTGCAGTGCTGGCCGGTCGTGGGGGTGAACCGTTCGTCCAGGACCCGGCCGGCGGCCGTGGCCAGCAGGTCGGGGACCCACTCGCCGGAGAGCGGTTCCTGGGCCTGCACCTTGGGAAGGGTGTCGCCGCCCTCCTTCTTCGGGGCGGGCTGCCGCAGCTGTACGAGTTCGGCGCCGCCGGGGACGGGGCGATTGCCGTCGAAGATCTCGTCGACCGCCCCTTCCCGGACGGCCAGCTGGTACACGGCGAGCTGGGGGTGGCGGGCGACCTCGTCCTTGGTCGGGGACTGCTTGCCGGTCTTGAAGTCGACGACGTACGCCCGGCCCTCGGCGTCCTGTTCGACGCGGTCCATGGAGCCCCGGATGCGTACCTCGTACTCCCCCGCCTCCAGCGTCACGTCGAAGTCGTGCTCACTCGCGGCGGGGGTGCGGCCGGTGCGGTCCATGACGTGCCAGCGCAGGAAGCGTTCGAGGGCGGCCCTGGCCTGTTCCTTCTCCTGCTGGGACTTCCAGGGGGCGTCGAAGACGAGGCCGTCCCAGACCGAGTCCAGCCGCTCCATCAGGACGGCCAGATCGGCGGGGGTACGCCCGGAGGCCACCTCGTCGGCGAGTACGTGGACGACGTTGCCGAAGCCCTGTGCGGCCGTCGCCGGGGCGTCCGCCTTCACCTCGCGGCCGAGGAACCACTGGAGCGCGCAGGTGTTGGCGAGCTGGTCGAGCGCGCTGCCGGAGAGGGACACGGGCTGGTCCCGGTCGCGGAGCGGGACGGCGGAGCGGGTCGGCTCGTACATGCCCCACCAGCGGTAGGGATGGGCCGCGGGTACGAGCGGCTGACCCTCGTCGTCGGTGAGCGCGGCGAGGCGGGCGAGGCGGTGGGCGGCCTCCTCGCGCAGGGCGCCCGAGGCGTCGGGGTCGACGGTGGTGGCGCGGAGTTCGGCGACGAGCGCGGCGACGGCGAGCGGTCGGCGCGGCCGGCCTGTGACGTCGCGTGGTTCGACGCCGAGCTCGGTGAGGAAGCGGGACGGCTGGTCGCCGTCGTCGGCGGGTGCCTTGACCGCGGTGACGACGAGACGTTCGCGGGCGCGGGTCGCAGCGACGTAGAAGAGGCGGCGTTCCTCGGCGAGGAGGGCGCCGGGGGTGAGCGGTTCGGCCAGGCCGTCGCGGCCGATCCGGTCCGCTTCGAGGAGCGAACCGCGGCGGCGCAGGTCCGGCCAGAGCCCCTCCTGCACCCCTGCGACGACGACGAGGCGCCACTCCAGGCCCTTGGACCTGTGCGCGGTCATCAGCCGTACGGCGTCGGGTCGCACCGCGCGCCTGGAGAGGGTGTCGGCGGCGATGTCCTGGGCGTCGACCTCCTCCAGGAAGTTGAGCGCGCCGCGCCCGCCGGTGCGGTCCTCGGCGCGGGCCGCGGTGTCGAAGAGCGCGCAGACGGCGTCGAGGTCGCGGTCGGCGTTGCGGCCGCCCGCACCGCCGCGCAGCGCGGCACGCTCCAGCCGCCCCGGCCACGGGGTGCCGGCCCACAGCTCCCACAGGGCTTCTTCCGCGGTACCGCCGCCTTCGAGAAGCTCGCGCGCCTTACGCAGGAGCGCGCCGAGCCGCTGGGCACCACGGGCGTACGCCGGATCGTGCGCGACGAGCCGTTCGGGCTCGGCGAGCGCGCGGGCCAGCAGATCGCCGGAGGGCGCCGGTACGCGATTCCCGGCGGCCCGCTCCTCGTCGCGCAGGGCCCGGCCGAGCCGGCGCAGGTCGGCCGCGTCCATGGAGCCGAGGGGGGAGGTGAGGAGGGTCAGGGCCGTCTCGGTGTCCAGCCAGGAGGGCGCTTCGGGGGCGGATTCCCGGCCGGGAGCCTTTTCGCGGTCCTGGCCGGAAACCACTTCGGCGTCCTGGCCTGGAGTCTGATCGGGCTCCCGGCCAGGAGGAGCCGGGGCCTCCGCACCGTCTCGGGCCTCCGAGTCGGGGGGCTCCGCGCCCTCCGAGGCCGGGGCCTTTGCCTCCGCACCCGGCGCGCCCCGGCGCAGCGCCGCCGCGGCAACCGCGCGGAGGGCCGTCAGGAGCGGGGCCACCGCCGGTTCATGGCGCAGGGGGAGGTCGTCGCCGTCGACCTCCACGGGGACGCCCGCCGAGGTCAGGGCCCGGCGCACCGAGGGGATCGTGCGGCCTCCGGCCCGTACGAGCACCGCCATCTCGTTCCATGGGACGCCGTCCTCCAGATGCGCCCGGCGCAGCAGATCGGCGATGTTGTCGAGTTCGGCGGAGGCGGTCGGGTAGGTGTACGTCTCCACGCTGCCGCCCTCGCGGACGGCGGCGAGCTCCCGGTGGGCGCGGACCTTCGCCGAGGGCAGCCGGGTCAGCGGCATCCGCCGGGTGAGCAGCCGGGTGGCGGCCAGCAGCTGTCCGCCGGAGCGGCGCGAGGTCATGAGGACGCCGACCGGTGCCGGGGCGCCGTCCGCCCGCCGGAACATCTCCGGGAAGTCGAGGATGCCGTTCACATCGGCACCCCGGAACGCATAGATCGACTGGTCCGGGTCACCGAAGGCGATCAGGTCCCGGCCGCCCCCGGCCCCCGGGGCGCTCCCCCGGTTGCCGGCCAGTGCGTGCAGCAGCCGCACCTGCGCCGGGTCCGTGTCCTGGTACTCGTCCACGAATACCGCGTCGTACTGCCCGGCCAGCAGCGCCGACACCTCGGGGCGCTCCGCGAGCAGCACGGCCCGGTGCACCAGCTCCGCGTAGTCCAGCACCCCCTGTGCGTCCAGCACATCCAGGTACTCGGCGAGGAACTCGGCGGCGGCGCCCCAGTCCGGGCGGCCGGTGCGGCGGGCGAAGTCGGTCAGCGCGTCCGGGCCCAGGCCCAGCTCACGGCTGCGGGCGAGCACCGCCCGTACCTCGTCGGCGAAACCGCGCGTGGTCAGACAGGCCCGCAGCTCGTCCGGCCAGCGGATGTGCGCGAAGCCGTCCTGTTCCAGTTCGAGCTGGCCGGCGAGCAGCTCGCGGACGGTGACGTCCTGCTCCGGTCCGGAGAGCAGCCGCATCGGTTCGGCGAAGAGGCCGGCGTCCTGATGGGCGCGGACCAGTGCGTAACAGAAGGAGTGGAATGTGGTGGCCTGCGGACCGCGGGCGGCACCGAGCCGGGCGGCCATCCGGTCGCGCAGCTCCACGGCGGCCTTGCGGCTGAAGGTGAGGACCAGGATGCGGGCCGGGTCGCCGCCCCGTGCGACACGTGCGGCGACCGCCTCGACGAGCGTGGTCGTCTTGCCGGTGCCCGGTCCGGCGAGCACCAGGAGCGGGCCTCCGGGGTGATCAACCACCGCACGTTGCGCCGTGTCCAGGAGGGGGGGATCCACGGAGCCCGGCGGGGTGCGCACCAGTCGGTACGCACCCGCGGTCCTCCCCCCACGCCCCTGCGGGCGTGGGGGTACCCCCTGCCGTGCCTGCCGGTGCGGACTGTGCCGGGTGAAGGAGGAGGAGCTCACGTGGATCGCCGGTCCTGGTGGGTGTGCTGGTGCTGAGGGTGCGGTGCGTGCCGCGAACTGTCGACGCTACGCCAGCGTGGGCGCGGTCCGGGGCGAGTCCGCTGCGTGCCTCGTCACGTTCCGCGTCACGGGGGCCGTCGCGCATCGCTTCGTGTTCCGCATCACGCGCAGGGCCCGGCGCCGCCCGTTGCGCCCCCGAATGGCCGAAGCTGTCAGATGTGAGCACCTCCGCCCTTGTCCCTGTCCGCGCCCGCACCGCCGGTGACGCCGTCCCACCGCGCCCGCTTCATGTCGAGTCGTGGCAGATGGCCCTCCGCGCTGCGCGACGCCTCGCGCAGCGGGGTGCTCTCCTCGCGGTAGTGGTCCAGCGCCCTCAGTTCGTGACCGGGCAGCAGCGCCCCGTCTGCGCGTACCACGCGCCACCACGGCACCGCGGCCCCGTACAGCGCCATGACCCGGCCGACCTGGCGCGGGCCGCCGTCGCCCAGCCACTCGGCGACATCTCCGTACGTCATGACACGGCCGGGCGGAATCAGCTCGGCGACATCGAGCACTCGCTCCGCGTACTCCGGCAACTCGTCGATCGTCCGGTCGCCGCTCGTCCCGTCGCCGCTCGTCCGGTATTGGCTCATCCGGCCCATCCTGCCGTACGCCACCGACAGCCCGGCCCGGTCCGTGTGCGCCCCTTCACGGGGCGTGCGTGCGGGAGCAAAGGAGCGTATGTTGCGCTTCGCGTGTCCGCGCAGTGCACCCTGATGCCCTCCTCTGTCGCCGGGCCGTGCCACCATCGTGCGGGCGGTGACCGGTGATACGAGAACACGAAGACCAATCAGAGGCGACGAAGGAGCAGGGCGTGCAGCCACCGAAGGCGGCGGACGCCCCTGACACCGAGCCGTATCCGGACGCTTCGGACGGACCCGCCGAGAAGCCCGCTGCGGAGCAGGAAAAGTCCGGTGCGGAGCAGGGGGAGGTCCCCGAGCACCTGGTCGGCTCGACGCTCTCGTCCGCCGCGGCCGAACAGGCCGAACGTGTCTCGGGAGACGAGCCGCTGCTCGCCGCCCGGGTGCACCGACCCTCCGATCTCATGCGGCTCCTCATCGGGGTCCTGGCGATCATCGTCCTGCTCTCGGTCATCGCGTTCGCCCACGGCACGACCACCGGTCTCGAACAGGACATCAGCAAGGGAACCGGCCAGGCGCCCGACATCCTGATCAAGACCGGCGGTCTGGTCTCCAGCATCGCCGTGCTGCTCGTTCCGGTCGCGTTCGCCATCGAGCGGCTGATCAAACGCGACGGACTACGGATCGCGGACGGCGTGCTCGCCGCCGTACTGGCGCACGGCGTCACGCTCGCCACCGACCTCTGGGTGGCCAAGTCCGCCCCCGGCACCATTCAGGACGCCCTGACCCAGCCGCAGCCCGGTGACGGGCTCACCGATCCCGTACACGGCTATCTCGCCCCCGTGATCGCCTATATGACGGCGGTCGGGATGGCGAGACGGCCGCGCTGGCGGGTCGTGCTGTGGGTGGTGTTGCTGCTCGACGCGTTCGCCATGCTGGTCGGCGGATACACGACCCCGTTCTCGATCATCCTCACCGTGCTGATCGGCTGGACCGTGGCGTACGGCACGCTGTACGCGGTCGGCTCGCCGAACGTACGGCCTACCGGTCAGCATCTGATGGCCGGTCTGCGCCGTGTCGGCTTCCGCCCGGTCACCGCGATGCGCGCCGAGGACGCACCCGACTCCGGCGATCAGAGCGACCGCGGGCGCCGCTATCTGGTCACCCTGGAGGACGGGCCACCACTCGATGTGACGGTTGTCGACCGCGAGCAACAGGCCCAGGGCTTCTTCTACCGGGTGTGGCGCAGGCTCACTCTGCGCGGCATCACCCAGCGCCGCTCCATCCAGTCGCTGCGTCAGGCTCTGGAGCAGGAGGCGCTGCTCGCGTACGCGGCGATCGCCGCCGGGGCCAACGCACCCAAGCTGATCGCCACCTCCGAGCTCGGACCCGACGCCGTGATGCTGGTGTACGAGCACATCGGCGGCCGTTCCCTGGACGCGCTGGAGGACTCGGAGATCACCGACGAGCTGGTGCGCGGCGCCTGGCGCCAGGTGAAGGCGCTCCAGTCGCGGCGGATCGCGCACCGCAGGCTCACCGGCGACGCCATCCTGGTCGATCGTTCCCGCAAGGTGTTCGTCACCGATCTGCGCGGCGGCGAGATCGCGGCCGGTGATCTGGTCCTGCGGATGGATGTCGCTCAGCTGCTGACCACCACGGGTCTGCGGGTGGGCGCCGAGCGGGCCGTCGCCGGTGCTCTGGAGGTGCTCGGCCCCGATGCCGTCGCGGACTGTCTGCCGCTGCTCCAGCCGATCGCGCTGAGCCGCTCCACCCGGGCGACCCTGCGCCGGCTCGCCCGGGAGCGCTCGCAGCGCGAGCGCGAGGCGGTGCTCGATGCGTCGGACGCGGCCAAGCGTGCCAGGGTGCTCGAACACGGGGCGGCTCAGGAGACCTCCACCGCCGGTCCGGTGCCGGACCACAAGGCCGCCCGCAAGTCGCTGCGCAACCAGAAGCAGGCCGAGAAGCGGGCCATGGACGACGCGCTGGAAGAGGCGCGCGAGGAGGATCTGCTCTCCCAGATGCGGCAGCAGGTGCTGCTGATCCGGCCGCAGGCACCGGTCGAACCGGTACGGCTGGAGCGCATCAAGGCACGCACCCTGGTCAGCTGCATCGCCGGCGCCATCGCCGCGTACTTCCTCATCTCGCAGGTCACCCAGGCCGACTTCGGTGCGGTCGTCGAGCAGGCGGAGTGGGGCTGGGTGGCGGCCGCGGTCGGCTTCTCGGCCCTCAGCTATGTCGCGGCGGCGATGAGCCTGCTGGGCTTCGTGCCGGAGCGGGTGCCGTTCGGCAAGACCGTACTGGCACAGGTCGCCGGGTCCTTCGTGAAGATCGTCGCCCCGGCCGCGGTCGGCGGTGTGGCGCTGAACACCCGCTTCCTGCAGCGCGCCGGGGTGCGTCCGGGCCTCGCCGTGGCGAGTGTCGGCGCCTCGCAGTTGTTCGGTCTCGGCTGCCACATTCTGCTGCTGGCGGCGTTCGGCTATCTGACCGGTACCGAGAAGACCCCGTCTTCGCTCACTCCTTCCAGGACCGTGATCGCCGGGCTGCTGACGGTCGCGGTGCTGGTGCTGGTGGTGACGGCGGTTCCGTTCCTGCGGAAGTTCGTGGTGACGCGGGTGCGGTCGCTGTTCGCCGGAGTCGTGCCGCGCATGCTCGACGTGGTGCAGCGGCCGCAGAAGCTGCTGACGGGCATCGGCGGAATGCTGCTGCTGACCGGCCTGTTCGTGATGTGTCTGGACGCGTCGGTCCGGGCGTTCAGCGGCCCGGATGTGCCGCATCTCAGTTACGCGAGCATCGCGGTGGTCTTCCTGGCCGGTAACGCGCTGGGGTCGGCGGCGCCCACACCGGGCGGAATGGGCGCGGTCGAGGGCGCGCTGACGCTGGGGCTGATCGCGGTCGGCCTGCCGAAGGAGGTCGCGGCACCGGCCGTTCTGCTGTACCGACTGCTGACGCTGTGGCTGCCGGTGCTTCCCGGCTGGCTCTGCTTCAACCATCTGACCCGCAAGGGCGAGCTCTGACCCGCAAGGGCGAGCTGACGGTTTCTCAGCCGTAGCACGCGCCTGTCCGTAGGGCCGGTCGGGCGACCGGTGAGAGCCCCCGGCCACCCGCTTGGACCGGTGCCTCGTGCACGGGTCCGGTTCCCGCCGCACGATGGGGCCATGAGGACCTCCGCCCTGCGTGCCGCCGCTCTCGCCGCCGCCGTCACCGTGCTCCTTCCCATCACCGCCTGCTCGGAGAGCGGCACCAAGGACGACCCGGACGGGCCGCCGCGCTCTCCGGTTGCGGCGAATGCCGCCGAGGCGAGCAGCTCCGGCCAGCTCGCCTCCCAGAAGCTGACGTGGAAGCCCTGCCCGGCCCCGTCGCCGGCACAGGGCGGCGGAAACGCCCCGTCGCCCCTGCCCGGCGGCATCTCCTGGGAGTGTTCCTTCATGAAGGTCCCGCTCGACTACGCGAATCCGGGCGGCGAGACGATCGAGCTGGCACTCATCCGGGCCAGGGCCAAGAATCCGGACAAGCGGATCGGCTCCCTCATCTTCAACTTCGGCGGCCCCGGCGCTTCCGGCGTCGCCACCCTGCCCGCCTTCGGCAACGACTACGACAAGCTCCGCGCCGGCTACGACCTGGTCAGCTTCGACCCGCGCGGGGTCGGCCGCAGTGCGGGCGTGGAGTGCGAGACCGACCAGCAGCTCGACGCCCGCTACGAGACCGACGTCACTCCGGACGGCAGCGCCGAGGTGAATGCCTTCGTCAAGGACATCAAGACGTTCGCATCGGCCTGCAAGAAGAACTCCGGCAAGGAGCTCCCCTACGTCGGCACCACCAACGCCGCCCGCGACATGGATCTGATGCGTCAGGTGCTCGGAGACAAGAAGCTGTACTACTTCGGCATCTCGTACGGCACCGAACTGGGCGGCGTCTACGCCAACTTGTTCCCGAAGAACGTCGGCAGGTCGGTGCTGGACGGGGTGGTCGACCCGACCCTGGACTCCGAGCAGTCCTCGCTCGGCCAGGCCAAGGGGTTCCAGCTCGCGCTGGACAACTTCGCCAAGGACTGCGTGAACCGCGGCGGTGCCTGCAAGCTCCCCGGTTCCACCGGGAAGGAGGTCGAGCAGGGGATCTCCGGCCTTCTCACCCGGCTGGAGAAGAAGCCGCTCCCGGGGATCGGGTCCCGGCAGCTGACGGAGTCCCTGGCCATCACCGGCATCGCGGCCTCCCTCTACTCCAAGGAGACCTGGCCGTTGCTGGAGCAGGGAGTGGACGAGGCCGACGGCGGGAACGGCGCGCTGCTCCTCGCTCTCGCGGACTCGCTGAACGGCCGTGAGGCCGACGGTCGCTACGACAATTCGATGGCCGCCAACACCGCCATCAACTGCGCCGACTCCAAGCAGCGGTTCACCGCGGACCAGACCATCGCGAAGCTCCCGGAGTTCCAGTCCGCCTCGCCGGTCTTCGGTGACTATCTGGGCTGGGGCCTGTTGGCCTGCACCGGCTGGCCGGTGGCGGGCGTCTGGGAGACCCCGGACGTCAGCGCCCCGGGCGCGGCCCCCATCCTCGTCATCGGCAACACCGGCGACCCGGCGACCCCGTACGAGGGAGCGAAGGCGATGGCCGACGCGCTGGGCAAGGGCGTCGGTGTGCAGATGACGTACGAGGGTCAGGGGCACGGCGCGTACAACAGCGGCAATGCCTGTGTGCAGAAGGTCGTGGGCGACTATCTGCTGGAGGGCAAGGTTCCGGCGGCCGGGACGGTCTGCAAGTAATTCACCGTCTCGGACCGCCTAGCATGGGCGCACTTTCTGTACGTCGTATGTACAGGCACATCGGGGAGGGACGTACACGTGGTCGGACACGCACGCGCCGGGGCTCTGGCAGGCGCCGCCCTTCTGCTGACGGGGCTGCTCGCGGGCTGTGACGGGGGTACGGACGACAAGCCGGCCGACAGGACGGACCACAGTGCGGCGTCCTCGCCCGGCCGGTCGTCCGCCACGCCGGGCGGGCGGCCCGGCATGCCCGAACTGTCCACCGCTCTCACCTCCCAGCGGCCGGACTGGAACAGCTGCAAAGCCCCCGCGGGCGGCAGCGCACCCGGTGGCGACTGGCGGTGCGCGACGGTCAAGGTGCCGCTGGACTACGCGAAGCCGGACGGCGACACCATCGGGATCGCGTTGATCCGCAAGAAGGCCCGGGACGAAGGCCGGCGCCTCGGCGCGATGCTGTTCAACTTCGGCGGCCCGGGCGGTTCGGGCGTCTCGATACTGCCGCGCGCCGCCGGCTCGTACAAGAAGCTCAACGCCCGCTACGACCTGGTGAGCTTCGACCCACGTGGGGTCGCGGGCAGCGCAGGGGTGAACTGCCGTACCGACAAGGAGACGGAGGACGCCAGCCGGAAGGTCGACATGACTCCGGACACGGCGGCGGAGGAGGCGGCGTTCATGAAGGACGGCGCGGACTTCGGCGCCGGCTGCGAGCACCGCTCCGGCAAGGTCCTGCCGTACGTCGGCACGACGAACGCCGCCCGGGACATGGATCTGATCCGTGAGGTGCTCGGCGACAAGAAGCTCACCTACTTCGGCGTGTCGTACGGCACGGAACTCGGCGGCACCTACGCACACCTCTTCCCCAAGAACGTCGGCCGGACCGTCCTGGACGCCGTCGTCGACCCGACCGCGGACACGATCGGGCACGCCCGCAACCAGGCGACCGGCTTCCAGCGGGCGCTGGAGAACTACCTCAAGGACCGCGGCCAGGACCCGAAGGCCGGGACGCAGCGCATCGCCCGGCTGCTGGAACGGATCGACAAGAAGCCGCTGCCGACCGCCTCGGGCCGCGAGCTCAACGAGTCGCTGGCCATCACCGGCATCGTCATGCCGCTCTACTCCAAGAGCAACTGGCCGTATCTGACCCAGGCGCTGGACGAGGCCGAGAAGAGCGGCACCGGCAACATGCTGCTCCAGCTGGCCGACGCGTACAACGGCCGTGACGAGAAGGGGCACTACGACACCCAGAACCACTCGCAGCGTGCCATCTCCTGCGCGGACAGCAAGCTCCGGCCGACGGCGGCCGAGGCCAGGGCCATGCTGCCCGAGTTCCGGAAGCTGTCCCCGGTGTTCGGCCCGTTCCTGGCGTGGGACACGGCCGGCTGGTGTTCCGAGTGGCCGGTGAAGGGTGAGCACGAGAACCCGGAGGCAAGCGCTCCGGGCGCCGGTCCGATCCTGGTGGTCGGTACGACCGGTGACCCGGCGACGCCCTACGAGGGTGCGCGGAAGATGGCGGACGAGCTGGGCAAGGGCGTCGGCATCATGCTCACCAACAAGGGTGAGGGGCACGGCGCGTACGGCGAGAGCACGTGTGTGACGTCGACTGTGAACGCGTACTTCCTCGAGGGGAAGGTCCCGGCGGACGGCAAGACCTGCTCGTGACGCGGGACGTGTGCATGCCGAAGGGGCCGGTCCGCAGTGCGCGGACCGCCCCCTTCGGCATGCTGAGCGTTTAGTACACCGGCTTCTCGGGCTCGATCTGGTTGACCCAGCCGATCACGCCGCCGCCCACGTGCACCGCGTCGGCGAAGCCCGCCGACTTGAGGACCGCGAGGACCTCGGCGCTGCGGACACCGGTCTTGCAGTGCAGGACGATGCGCTTGTCCTGCGGGAGGTCCTGGAGGGCGTTGCCCATCAGGAACTCGTTCTTCGGGATCAGCCGGGCGCCGGGGATCGAGACGATCTCGAACTCGTTCGGCTCACGGACGTCGATGATCTCGATCTTCTCGTCCGCGTCGATCCACTCCTTGAGCTGCTTGGGAGTGATCGTGGAGCCGAGCGCCGCCTCCTGGGCCTCCTCGGACACGACGCCGCAGAAGGCCTCGTAGTCGATGAGCTCGGTGACGGTCGGGTTCTCGCCGCAGACCGCGCAGTCGGGGTCCTTGCGGACCTTGACCTGGCGGTACTGCATCTCCAGGGCGTCGTAGATCATCAGCCGGCCGACCAGCGGGTCGCCGATACCGGCGAGCAGCTTGATGGCCTCCGTGACCTGGATGGAACCGACCGAGGCGCAGAGCACCCCGAGCACGCCGCCCTCGGCGCAGGAGGGGACCATGCCCGGCGGGGGCGGCTCCGGGTAGAGGCAGCGGTAGCAGGGGCCGTGCTCGGACCAGAAGACGGACGCCTGGCCGTCGAACCGGTAGATCGAGCCCCAGATGTACGGCTTGTTCAGCAGTACGGCTGCGTCGTTGACCAGATAGCGGGTGGCGAAGTTGTCCGTGCCGTCCACGATCAGGTCGTACTGGGCGAAGATGTCCATCACGTTGTCGGCTTCGAGCCGCTCCTCGTGAAGGACCACATTCACGTACGGGTTGATGCCCAGCACCGAGTCCTTGGCGGACTCGGCCTTGGAGCGGCCGATGTCGGCCTGGCTGTGGATGATCTGGCGCTGCAGGTTCGACTCGTCGACCTCGTCGAACTCCACGATGCCGAGTGTGCCGACACCGGCGGCGGCCAGGTACATCAGGGCCGGCGAACCGAGACCGCCGGCGCCGACACAGAGCACCTTTGCGTTCTTCAGCCGCTTCTGTCCGTCCATCCCGACATCCGGGATGATCAGGTGGCGGGAGTACCTGCGGACCTCGTCGACGGTGAGCTCAGCAGCTGGCTCGACCAGGGGTGGCAGCGACACAGGGACCTCAACAATGCAGGTGGTCGGTTTCTACGTACTTCATCTACGTACGGTTGTTCTTGCCGTAACACTGCCACGCCCCTTCTCATTCCGAGATACCAGGTCCGATCCGCGAGACGATTTCGTCCCAGTACCTGGGCAGCGCCGCGAATGGGTCTGTTTGTCCGTGTTGGCTGTCCCGGTCCGTGAAGAAGATCGTGCCCGCGCCCTGCCAGCGGGCGATGCGCATGGCCTCTTCGAGGTGGGCGCGCGGAACGCCGTGGACGAAGTGCGCGAACCGCTCCGGCGGATAGGCGGCGGTCCACTCCGCCACCTGCGACCAGCGGTAGTCGGTCCACGGTCCGGAGAAGGTGACCAGCTGGTCGGCGGCCTCGGCGTAGCCCGGATGCGGATGGGTGCCCAGCCCCAGCACCAGCAGCCCGCGCTCCTCCCCGTGGTCGCCGTGTTCGAGAAGCGTGGCGAGTGTGCTGGTGAGACGGCGGACCGCCGGGAGGCCGGCACGCCCGGCCGGGCACCGGCCGAGATAGAAGCCGTCGACGCGGTACCAGTCGAGAAAGGACTGCGCGTCGGCGATCAGCTCGCCGAAGGAGCGGCTGCCGAAGGCCAGATCGAGGTGGCCGAGCAGCCGGCCGCCCGCGGCCCGGATGGAGTCCTGCGGGGCTTCGCCGTGCACGGCCCGCTCCCGCGCGTTGCGGAGCCGGCCCGCAGCCTCCAGACAGTGCGGGTCGGGGCGGGCGCCGGGGCCGTTGTCGATGTTGAGGACCGCCCAGTGCAGCGGGGTGCCGGGGCGGGTGAGCTCGGCCCATTCGGTGGGGGCGAGCAGCGGATGCGCGTAACCGGGGACGCCGAAGCCGAGCTGTTCGGCGCCGCTGGTCCGGCGGGCGGTCTCGGTGGGGGTCAGATACGGCACGCCGCCTCCATCCAGATGTCGGCGAGGGACTCCTCCAGATTGATCCGGGGGCGCCAGCCGAGCCGGTCCCTGGCGGTGCGGACGTCGGCCTGCTGCCAGGTCCCGCAGCCGTCCGGGTAGGGGGAGGGGGTCGCCGAGAGGTGCTCGATGACCGACTCGGTGGAGGTGCGCGGGGCGCCGATCGGCAGCCGGGGCGGGGGCGCGTCGAGTTCGTGGAGTGCGCCCGCGTATCCGGCGACCCTGGCGAGAACGGCGGCCGCGTCCCGGAGCCGCACGGCGCGGCCGGTGCCGATGTTGACGACGCCCTGCGCGGCGGAGAGCGAGGCGGCGTGCACGGCGCGCGCGACATCGCGTACGTCGACGAAGTCGCGCTGCACGCCGAGGCCGCTGAGCTTCAGCTCGCCGTCGCCGGACTGCATGGCCCGGCGCATCGCCTCGGCGAGCCTGCCGAGCGGGGAACCGGCCGGGGTGCCGGGGCCGACCGGGGAGAAGACCCGCAGCACGACCGCGTCGAGGCCGGAGCCGAGGACGAGTTCGGTGGCTGCGAGCTTGCTGACGCCGTACGGGCCGCCGGGGCGCGGAATTGCGTCCTCCGCGGTCGATGAGCCGGGCTGCGAGGGCCCGTACTCCGACGAACAGCCGACCTGGACGAGACGGGCCGTACAGCCGCTGCGCCGCATTGCCTCGCAGACGGTGGCGACGGCGACGGTGTTGTGGCGGGTCAGATCGCGGGCCCCGCCGCGGGTGGCGCCCGCGCAGTTGACGACGACTCCGGGGTGGACGGCGTCCAGGAAGCGGGTCAGCGCGCCGGGGCTGCCGCCGGCGAGGTCGAACCGTACGTCGGCGTCGTCGCCGCGGCCGAGCGCCGTGAGGTGCACGGCGGGGTCGGCGAGGAGGCGGTCGGCCACGAACCGGCCGAGGAATCCGTTGGCTCCGAGCAGCAGCACCCTCATCGCGCGCCCCCTCGGTGCCGACGGCGGGCTGCCGGTACGGGGGATTGGGGGGTCATGTCCGGTGTCTCCTTCAGGAAGTGTGGTGCGGTACGGGGGAAGGACCCGCAGCGTCGGCTCCGCGGGGGGCGTGCGGGTGGTTCGTATGTGGGGGTGGAGCGGTGGTGCGGCTTCGGTCGCGCGGGTTACGCGGTGGTGCGGGTTTTGTCGCCGGGTGTGGTGTGGGCGGATGCCCGGGAGAGGGCGACAGTGGCGCTGATCAGCAGCCCGAGCGCTGCTGCGCCACAGGCGACGGCGGGTACGGCTCCGGTGCCGGCCGCCATGACAAGTGCGTCGACGGGACGGGCGAGGAAGTGCAGACCGGGCAGCCGCCCGGCCAGGACCAGTGCGGGTGCCAGCGCTTCGAGGGCGCAGGCGACGGCGAGTCCGACGGCGGCGGGTTCCGGGAAGCCGTGCACGGTCAGCAGCCGGGCCAGCAGGAGCAGCACACCGAGCGCGGCCGCCCCGACGAAGGCGCCGCCGCCCCCGTACCCCAGACGCGCGACGTAGAGCAGCCCGGCGAGGACGCACAGGTGGAGTGCGACGGCTCCGAACAGCAGGGGGCGCACACCTGCGGCGAACTCCTCCAGTGCGCGACTGACGATGAGTTTGCGGTGTGCGTGTACGGAGAAGAGGTGCGCGCACCAAGCGGCCGGGGCGACGGAGAGGGCCAGCCCCAGCAGCGGTGCGGGGGTGAGCGTCCAGGGGCCTTCGGGGCCGCCGCTGAGTACCTGGTCGAGCAGCGCTTCGCCGTACAGGACATAGCCGAGGAGCCAGCAGCCGTACACATGGGCGGTGCCCGAGGACCGGCCTTCGGCGTGCAGGGGGCCGCTGCGCAGGCTGAGGGCGAGTCCGACAATGCCGACGAGCGCTCCGGTGAGGGCGATCGCAAGCCGTCCCTGGCCTCCGAGCGCCCCCTCGGTAAGCCTCAGTGCGCCGGCGGTCGCGATGCAGGCCGCGCCCGGCACCAGTGCGCGGAGCGACCAGGCGGCGCGCGTCTCGGTGTCGCGCTCCGCCGCGCGGAGCGCTGTTGCGGGCTCCCCCGCCACGGCTGGTACCCGGGCGAAGAGCTCCTCGGCGAGCGAGAAGACATCGCGGTGCCGGTAGCGGGCGGCGGCGCGGTCGGTGACGCCATGGGCTTCGAGCCCGGCGGCGATCTCCAGCGGATGGACGGCCCGCTCACACAGCTCGCGATGGCGGTGCATCAGCGATTTCACGGGGTCGGCGGGACCGCGGCGCGAGGCGTTGAGCTTGCGCACCGGAGCGGCGCGCGCGATCTCGGGGGCGCGGGGAGTCGCGGCCCCCTCTGCGGAGGTCTGCTCTGCGGGGACCTGCTCTGTGGCGGTGTCCTTTGCGGGGGCTTTCTCCGTGGCAGCTTTCTCTGTGGCTTTCGGTGCGGAGGCGGGCTCGGCGTCCGGTGCCGTAAGGGGACCAGCGTCGGCCGATACGTCACCGGCCTCGACGATCCGAGAAGCCTCGCTCCGAGCAGCATCGTCCGGCACGGCCACGGGCTCGCCCGCAGCTGCCGGGTCCGGGTTCGGCGGGCCCCACACCGGCTCCGAGATCTCGGCGGCGCGGGTCTCGGAGACGAGCGCCCGCGAGCGGAGGTCCCAACTTCCGCCGGTGGTCGGTGTGGCGGGTGCGTCGGACACCTCGGCCGGGCCGCCCATGGTGATTCCTCCGTGATCGTCGCCGACTGCGTCGGGCCGTCCCGGCCCGCCGCTGCGGCCCGGCCCGGCCGTCCCCTGTTGCTGTTCACACATCGCCGCCACCCGCTCCCCGAGCTCCCGCGCAGACGGTCCTGGGCTCGCCGGCCCAGCTGGGTGTGCGGTAGACCGCGCCTGCCTGGGCGGGGCCCGAGGCCGTCCACGGGCCCTGGACGTGCGCCTCGGGCGGAGTGGCGAACGGGCGCGGTTCGCCGTCGGCGTTCACCGTGTCGGCCTCCCTGCACACCGGGGCGTGCGAGATCAGCTCCAGGTAAATGCCGCGAAATGCCGCGAGGTTCTGTTCGACGGTGAAGAGTTCGAGCGCGCGGGCGCGCGCCGCCGCTCCGAGCCGCGCGCGGCGCTCGGGGTCGCGCAGCAGTGCGAGGCAGGCGTCGGCGAGCGCCCTGGGATTGCGCGGGGGCACCACGAGCCCGGTACCGCCGATGACTTCGACCACCGCGCCGACGTCCGTCGACACCGTGGCCCGTCCGCAGAACATCGCCTCGACGAGGCTGATGGGGAAGCCTTCGACAACGCTGGAGAGGACGACGACCCCGCCCGCCGCATAGGCCTCCGACAGATCCGGCACCTCGGCTCCGCCGATGTCCTCGAAGGAGACCGGGTTGTCGCCGACGGCGTGTGCGTCCGTGGCCTCGTCGGGGAACAGCTGGGCGGTGAGCGCCCGGCAGTGCGCGAGATAGGTGGCGCCTTCCGGGCCCTGCGCCGGAGCGCCGATGATCCGGAGCCGGGCGTCCGGTTCGGCCTTCCGCACCTCCGCGAAGGCGTGCAGCAGCGCGATCAGGTCCTTGGCGGGCTCGATCCGGCCGACCCAGACCAGCGTGTCGTCGGGACCGCTGTCGCCGCTCTCCCCCAGGGCCGTGAACCTGCCGGACTCCATGCCGGGGTGGACTGTGCGCAGCTTCTCGCGCTCGGCACCGCACCGTTCCTGCCAGCGGCGGGCATGGGTGTTGCCGGGGGTGACGATCGCGGCCTGCCGGTACACCTCGGTGGCGAGCCGTCCGTGGAAGTTGGAGAGCAGGGCGCGTACCGGCGTAGTCAGGGGGGTGTCAGCCGCTGCGAGGTAGTGCGCCCGCAGTTGCACGCCGTGCTCGGTGACCAGCAGCGGTACCCCGAAGAAGCGTTTGGCCAGCAGCCCCGGCAGCGCCGCGGCACCACCGGATGTGGCGTGGCAGAGGTCCACCGCGCCGAGGCTCTCCTCGTCGTACCAGTCGAGGGAGAGCGGGCGCAGTACCCGGTCGAGCTCCCGGGCGAAGGCGAGGAAGTCGGGGACGGTGGCGGTCTGGACGGTGCGCCCGGTGCCCGGGGCACGGCAGGCGGCTTCGAGCACGCGTACGGCGGTTTCGGAGCGGAGCGCCGCTGGGATCCCCCCGTGTTCGCGGGCCAGTTCGGCCAGTCCGTACAGGCCGTCCGTGAACTGCGCGTCCGCGACGCCGGCGGCCGTACGCCCTGTACGCCCGTCTTCGCTCCGTCCGCCGAAACCCGCGCCCCCGCCTGCGGCATCGTCCTCGCCGCTCGTCGCACCCGCCGTGCAGACGGAGGTCGCCAGAGCCGTGAAGTACGCCGTGAAGCGCTGTCGTTCGCGCCGCCCGTACGAGCGTCCGCCCCCGCCCGTGACCATCCGGGCGAGCAGCCCCTTGGAGGCGTGGGTGCCCAGGATGTCCTCGTCGGTCGTCCACAGCGGCGCCGTCCGCACCCGGCTGACCTGTAGTGGAAGCTGGACCCAGCCCTGCGCTTCCTGTTCGGCGGAGCGGCTGAGCGCGAAGAGATCGAACTCGTGCTGCGAGAGTCCGCGCACCAGACGGTCGCACCAGAGTCTGGACTCACCGGTCGCATACGGATAACCACCGTCGGTGAGGAGTCCGATCCGCACAAGCACACCCCCGATCTCCCTTGTGGTCGGCCGCCGCTGGAACGGCGACTCACAGCGGGACGACCGTAAGCGGATACGCCGGTGGCGCGACGGACGGTTGTCCGCCGCGCCACCGAAAGGGGTGAACCGTCGTAACTTTCCCGCCCCGGTAGCGTTCTGTCGCGCTATGGGAGTGGTCGGTCACGCAGGGTCAAGCCGCGGCCAACTCCTTTCGGGCTGCGCGGCGCACCGCCGCGAGCGCCGGATCGAGCGCGGGAACTGCCGCCAGGAGCTGCTTGGTGTACGGGTCCCGGGGGGCTCCGTACACCTGGTCCACCTCACCCTCCTCGACGATCCGGCCCCGTCGCATGACGGCGACCCGGTCGCTGACCTGGCGTACGACGGCGAGGTCGTGCGCGATGAAGACCAGGGCGAGCCCCAACTCCCGCTGCAACTGCGCCAGCAGAGCGGTCACCTGGGCCTGAGTCGTCACATCGAGTGCGGAGACGGCCTCGTCGCAGACGATCAGTTCCGGCTCGGCGGCCAGCGCCCGTGCGATCCCGACGCGCTGGCGCTGTCCGCCACTGAACTCGTGCGGGTAGCGGTCGTACTGCTCGGGGTCGAGCCCGACCCGCTTCAGCAGATCCCGTACCCGGGCCCGGATTGCGGCCTCGTCGCGCTCCCCGGAAGCCCGCAGCGGGTCGGCGACCGATTCGCCGATCGAGCGTCGCGGGTTGAGGGAGGAGACGGGGTCCTGGAAGACCATCTGCACCCGGGCCCGGCGGGTGAGCCGCCCGGAGGTGGGCTCCAGCAGTCCTACGAGCATCCGCCCGAGGGTGGTCTTTCCGCTGCCGCTCTCGCCGACGATGCCGAGGGTTTCACCGCGCCGGACTGTGAGGGAGACACCGTCGACAGCGGCGAGGACGGACTTGCCCCTGCCGAACACCTGCCGGACGTCGACGGCTTCGACGAGCGGCTCACTCCCGACGAGTTCCTCACCATCGACGAATGCCCCGCCCACGGCCGCCTTGTCGTCCGAGGCCGCCGGGCAGGCCGGAATGCGTGGCACCGCCGCCAGCAGCGCCTGCGTATACGGCTCGCGCGGCGCCACGAGCACCTCGCCCACCGGTCCCCGTTCCACCGCCCGCCCCGACTGCATGACCAGTACCTCGTCGACCGATTCGGCCGCCACGCCCACGTCATGCGTGACCAGCAGCAACCCCATGCCCGTCTCCCGCCGCAGATTGTGCAGCAGATCCAGGATCTGGGCCTGGACGGTGACATCCAGGGCGGTCGTCGGCTCGTCGGCGATCAGCAACTGGGGTTCGCAGGCCAGGGCCATCGCGATCAGCGCCCGCTGCCGCATCCCGCCGGAGAACTCGTGCGGCCGGGACCGGGAGCGCCGTACCGCGTCGGGAATCCCGACCCGGTCCAGCACCTCGACGGCCCGGGCCCGCGCCACCCGCCGGGAGGCGCGGTTGTGGACCCGGTACACCTGGGCGATCTGGTCGCCCACCGCGTAGTACGGGTCCAGCGAGGACAACGGGTCCTGGAAGACCATCGCCGCCTTCGCGCCCCGCAGAGCACGCAGTTCCGCGTCGTCCGCCGCGGTCACGTCCACCCCGGCGACCCGGATCGAGCCGCCGACCCTGGCCCCGGTCCCCCGGTGCAGTCCGAGCAGGGCGTACGCCGACGCGCTCTTGCCGGAGCCGGACTCACCGACGACGCCGAGTGCGCCGCCGGCCTCCAGCGAGAACGACAGCTTCTCCACCGCTCGTACGTCACCGAACGAGATCGAGAGATCGGAGACTTCGACCAGGCTCACGCCAGCACCACCCGTCGGTCGGCCATCGCCTGCAGAATGTCCGCGACGGCATTGGCAAGGACGACGAAGAATCCGGTGACGAGCACCAGACCGACGACCACCGGAAGGTCCACGTGCTTCACGGCGTCGACGAGTTCACGGCCGACCCCCGGGATCCCGAAGAGGGATTCGGTGAGTACGGCACCGCCGAACATCGATCCGATGTCCAGTGCGCCGAGCGCGATCACCGGCGCCAGCGCACCGCGCAGCGCGTGCCGCCCGACGAGCGCCCGCTCGCTGACCCCGTACGCCCTGAAGGTGCGCACATGGTCCTCGGCCAGGGTCTCCAGCATCGAGGCCCGGGTCATCCGGGCGTACGGGGCCGCGGACACCAGCGCCAGCGAGATCCAGGGCAGCAGCAGGTTCCAGGCCCACTGCTCGGGGTTCTCGGTGAGGGGCACATAGTCCGGGAACGGCAGGATCTGGAGCGCCGTGACCAGGATGATGATCAGCAGCAGGCCGATGACGAAGACCGGTGTGGCCATGCCGGCCAGAGTGATCCCGGTGAGGATGCGCTCGGTCAGCCGCCCGCGCCGCCACACCGAGAGCAGCCCGGTGCCGACACCGAGCAGCATCCACAGCACGAAGGCGCCGACGGCGAGCGAGGCGGTCGCCGGGAGCTTGGCCAGGATCAGCTCGGTGACCTGCTGGTCGCTCTGGTACGAGAGCCCCAGGCAGGGCGCCTGGCAGTGCAGCACCCCGGTTCCGGTCGAGTAGTCGCGGCCGACGAAGAGGCCCTGGAGGAAGTGCGCGTACTGCATGTACAACGGGTCGCCCAGGTGCAGCTGTTCGCTGACCTGTGCCACCTGCGCGGGCGAGCAGCGCGGACCGCAGGCGATCTGTGCGACGTTGCCGGGGGCGACGTAGAAGGCCGCATAGACGACGATGCTGAGCGCGAGCAGCACGAAGAGCGCCCCGCCGAGGCGCCTGAGCAGGAACCACCTCATGCGTCGGCCTCCTTCTTCCGGCCGGTGCCGATCCGCAGCCGGGATTCGGCGCGCGGGTCGAGTGCGGTGCGTACGCCCTCGCCGAGGACGGTCAGCGCCAGCACGGTGGCAAAGAGCAGCAGGGCGGGGATCAGCAGATAGGTGGGCGCCGCCTGGTACCAGGTGTCGGCGTCGCTGAGCATCTGTCCCCAGGAGGGTGTGGGCGGCTTGATGCCGACGCCGAGGAAGGACAGAGCCGCTTCGACGACGATGTCGGCCGGGAAGAGCAGCACGGCGTACGTGATGACGGGCGCGGCCAGTGCGGGCAGCAGTTCGCGCTTGGCGATCTGCCAGGAGCCCCAGCCGCTGAGCCGGGCGGCGGAGACATGGTCGAGCGATTTCAGCGCGAGCGTCTGGGCGCGCACGATCTTCGAGATGCCGGACCAGCCGACCAGGCCGATGATCATAGCGATCAGCACCGGGCGCGGGAAGCTCGTGGGGACGACTGCGAGCGCGCCGAGCGCGATCACCATGACGGGCAGCGCGACCACGACGTCGGTGACCCGGCTGAGTGCCTGGTCGACGAAGCGGTTGCCGAGCCCGGCCGCGAGGCCGACGCCGACCCCGGTGATCACCTGGAGCAGGGTGGCGGCGAGCGCGACGCCGAGGGAGATCCGCGCCCCGTGGACGACGCGTGCGAACAGATCGCGTCCGGTGAGCGGTTCGACGCCGAGCCAGTGCTCGGCGCTGATCCCGCCGAAGGAGCCGAGCGGCACCCCGCCGGTGGCGGAGTCGACGAGATCCGGGTGGTACGTGGTGGGGTCCTGGCCCTCGATGCCCGCGAGCAGCGGTGCGGCGAGCGCGATCAGGACCAGCAGGGCGACGACGACGGCCGCCACGAGGGCCGCGCGCCGGGCGCGCAGCCGCCGCCAGAACGGATGGGCCCCGGAGGCGGGGGCCTTGACGGCTCCCGCCTCCTCGGCCAGTAGAGCTTCGGCCATGGTTACTTGACCGCGACCTGCGAGATGTCGAGCACACCGGTCCAGTCGCTGATCACGACGTTCTTGATGGACTCGCCGTACAGGCGCTTGTAGACCGGGTGGAACAGCGGCACGGTCAGTGCCTGCTCACCGACCTTCTCGTCGAGCGCGCCCCAGCGCTTCGCGGCTGCGCTCAGGTCGGTCAGCTTGTTGATCTCGTCGATCTCCTTGTTGACCGCGGGGTCGTTCAGCTGGGCGGAGTTGAAGTTGTACCCGGCCTTGACGATCTGGCGTCCGTCGAAGATCGGTGCGAAGAACGGACCGCCGGACGGCCAGTCGGCGCCCCAGCCGCCGAGGAAGAAGCCGGGCTCGCTCTTCACGTTGTAGACCGTGTCGGAGTAGTCGTTGCTCTCCAGGCCCTGGAGCTTGACGGTGATGCCGGCCTTCTTCAGCGCCTCCTGGAGCGCGGTGGCGATCTCCGGGCTGGTGGCGAAGTCCTTGTCGTTGGAGTGCGTGAGGGTGACGGTCAGCCCCTTGGGGTAGCCGGCCTCCTTCAGCAGTTCCTCGGCCTTGGCGGCGTCGCCGGACTTCCCGGCCGGGAAATGGTCGTACGGGGTGTACCCGAAGGCCTTCTGGTCGGGGAGGAAGGTGGTGGCGGGCTCGGCGAGCGAGGAGCCGCCGGCCGCGTTGACCACGGAGGAGCGGTCGACGGCGTACGAGATCGCCTGGCGCACCTTCGGGTTGTCGAACGGCTTCACCTTCGGGTTGAAGGCGATGTAGTTGCTGTACCCGAAGTGGCCGGTGCCGACGCGGGCGGCGAGCTTCTTGTCACCGGTGACCTTGGCGAGCTCGGCCGGGCCCAGGTTGGTGTCGGTGGTGACAGCGGCCGCGTCGGCGCCCTGCGATGCGGAGAGGCGCTGGTTGATTACGGCGGAGTCGAGACCGGAGCGCACGTCGATCCGGTCGGGGTAGGCCTTGCGCTCCTCGTCGGTCGCGGCCGACCAGTGCGGGTTGCGCTCCAGGACGAGGCGCTCGCCGTCACCCTCGTTCTTGACGACCTTGTACGGCCCCGAGGAGATCGGGTGCTCCTCGTACTTGGTGCCCTTGTCCTTGGCCTTCGGCACCGGGGTCGTCTGGGTCTGCGTGGCCAGGAAGGGGAATTCACCCTCCGGCTTGTTGAGGTGGAAGACGATCGTCTTCGCGTCGGGCGTCTCGATCGAGTCGAGACCCTTCTTGTCCTTGTACGGGCCCTGGTAGTCGGCCCCGCCGATCAGCCAGTCGCGCAGGTAGGGCGCACCGCCGGAGAGCTCGGCGGCGAAGGAGCGCTCGATGCCGTACTTGATGTCGGCACTCGTGATCGCGGTGCCGTCCTCGTACTTCAGGCCGTCCTTGAGGGTGTACGTCCACACGGTGGCGTTCTTGCTGGGCGTGCCCAGGTCGGTTGCCAGGTCGGGGACGACCTTCGCGCCGGCCGCGCCGTCCTCCCGGTTGCGGGTGGTGAGCGTACGGAAGACGAGGGACGGGACGTTGCCGCCGCCGGAGGTGTAGAGCCGGGCGGGGTCGAAGTCCTCCTGCGGCTTGCTGTTGAGGACGGTGAGCGTGCCGCCCTTCTCGGGTGTGCCCGCTGCGCCGGAATTGCCGCTGCTGTCCTTGCTGCCCTGGGGCCCGCAGGCCGCGGCACCCGCAGCCACGACGAGTACTGCGGCGGCCGCTGCCACGCGGCGCGATATGACGGACGGTTGACGCATCGGAAGGTGACCTCTCGGAGTACTGCCTGAAGAAAAGAACGGAGGGAATTTCCGTGCAGGCAGCAACGAGAGCGAGTGCACACAACCGGGGCACATGGAAAAAGATGACCGGAACACTGAAACTGTCGCGCCTGCGGACGGAGAGCGCCCAGGCGCGGCAGTCGTGCATGGTCGTCCGGGCCGGTTCAGGGCTCGGGCAGAGGGCCGACGCGCGCTCGGGCAGGCGTCAGCAACAGTGGATGTCGGCGACGCAGTGCCCGGTCACGTCGATGAGCGCCAGCTCTATGGCGGCGCGTTCGGGGGTGACGGGGCTGCGTGACATGCCGAGAAATATGGATCACCGCCCAGGAGATGTCAACGCAGAATGAGACGACCATCTCAATATGCGGACAGCATGGGGTGCGGACGCGCCGACCGGCAGATGACGGCGGAGCCCGGCCCGATCGACGAGACGGCCCGGCACACCCCCCGGCCCGGCCCTCTTCGATTCAACTGCCTGGATACACCCAGGCGTTGGGCCGGCACTTGATCCCGTCGATGTCCAGGGACTTGGTCTGTTGCTGCATCACCGGAGCGAGGGCTCCCGGCGTGCCACAACTCACATGGTCGTGCCCCAGCCGGTGACCGACCTCATGGTTGATCAGCATCTGGCGATAGGCGAAGAGCTTGTCCGGGCCGAACGTCGACGACCCCTGCGCCCAGCGGTAGGCGTTGATCATCACGCGTTCGGTCGCCGCGGAGTCGCACGAGACGTTGTCCTCGGTCGTGTCCAGACCCGACTTCCGGCACCAGTCCCCGGTGGTCCCGGGACTGGCCAGGGTGATCACGAAATCGGGGTCGCCGGAGGAGATCCGCTCGAACGTCATGGCGCCGTCGTGCGCCCAGCTGCGGTCGTCGTTGAGCGTCTCCTGGACGGCCCGGGCAAAGAGCGAGGCGTCGAGCCCGAGGCCCTTCTCGACATCGATCCGGTAGCGGTACTTGTGGCCCCTGCCCGGGGCCTTCGCCGTCCCCGGAACCGCCTCGAACTTCCCGGGCCCGCGGAGTTTCGGGGAGAGCGGATATGCCTTGGCCATCTTCTCCGCGTACGAAAGAGCCTTGACCTGCGCCACCTCCGGGGTCGGCCGGCCGTCCGAGCGGGAGGCGCCGTCGGTGCCGTCCCGGTCGACACCCGCGGGCTGCGCGGCACTCGTCCCGCCGCTCTCGTGGGCGACCTGCCCGGCCACGACCACCGCGAGCACGGTGGTCACCGCGGCGGCCGCGATACCGGTGAGGGTACGGCCCCTGGCGCCCTTGCCGTCCTTGGCGGGCGTCGGCGCGTCGGCGTCGCCGTGCGGCGGCTGCTCGTCCCACTCGCCGACCGAGCTGTACGGATCGGCCGGCGGGGCCTGCGGGGCGGAAGGCCCACGGGGCGCGGGGGGTGCGGGCGGCGTGTCGAACGCCTCGACGAACTCGCGCCGCGGTCCCGGTACCAGTGGCCGGGCACCGGCCTGCTGCTGGCGCCGGGGCACCGTCTGCTGCGGCCCGGTCCCCCAGCCGCCGCCGGGTTCTCGCTGTTCGGGGTGGCCGCCTCGGACGTGGCCGGTCTGCCGGAACGGGGCGTGTCCATCCGCACCGGCCGGTGTGTCGGCCTCCTGCCTCCGGCGCCGCCCACTGCCGGGCCCCGGACGCATGGCCTCGCGATCACCGCCTGTATTCGCGACGGCGGCCTCGTTATCGGACCCCGCGGGTTTGGGGCCCTTTCGACTATGTCGTCCCACGCCCCGGATCAGCTCCCGCCGCGTTCGTCGAGCAGTTCCCGGAAGGCCTGGGCGACCGCCTCCGGGTACTCCATCATCGCCACGTGCCCCGCGTCGGGCAGTGTCAGCAGCCGCGAATCGCGGAAGGCCGCGGACGCCCTGCGTGCCATCCGGTACGAGACCAGCTGGTCCCGTCCGCCGTACACGAGCTGGGTCGGTGCGAGCACCCGCTCGGCCTGGCGCCACAGTCCGTGCTGCCCGCCCAGCGTGTACGCATCGACGATGCCACGTGCCGAGCGCGCCATCGCGTCCCAGAAGTACGGCAGCTCCAGCCGGCGCTCCATTTCGGCCACCGCTGCACGGAAGCCCGATTCGGAGACGCGCGCCGGATCGCCGTAACAGAGTGCCATGACACCGCGCGTACGCTCTTCCGCGGTCCAGTCCCTGGTCATCCTGGCGAACAGGGTTGCGACGCCCGGAACGGCGAGCAGTCCGGTCGGTACGGCGGGCCACTGCACCCGAATCTCGGGGAGCGCGGGCGAGATGAGGGTGAGGGTGCGCACCAGGTCGGGGCGGACCGCGGCGACCCGGGTGGCCACGGCGCCGCCGAGTGAATTGCCGAACAGATGGACGGGCCCGCGCTCTCCCGCGTCGAGGAACCGGATCACGGCACGGGCATGCCCGGCGACCGAGTAGTTGCCGTCGTCCGGCGGCGGCGAGTCGCCGAAACCGGGCAGGTCGACCGCCTCTCCGTCGACCAGGTCCTGGAGCAGCGGCATCAGCGCCGACCAGTTCTGCGAGGAGCCGCCGAGCCCGTGCACATAGAGCGCGGGCGGCAGCCCGGTCCGCTCCGGCGGCCGGGATCGGACGGTCAGCGTCAGTGCGGGCAGCGCGACGGAGCGCAACTCCTCCCCCTCCGCGACCCTGACGGTGCTCGCCGCGGGGGCCACCGCGGTGGCGGCGCGGACTCCCGGCAGCTCGGTCGAAGACATGCGGCAATGTTACGAGACGATCACACCGCGGTTCATGTGTTCGCGGTCACACACCGCATAGCGGCTTGCAGGGGTAGCTCCTAGGCTCGAAGCAAGGAAGGGAGTCACCATGACGGTCGACCCCAGCGACCCGGAGACCTTCGAGGACATCCAGCCGGACGAACCGGACCAGGAGACACCCCGGGCGGACGCCGCCGAGCAGCAGACCGATCTCCAGCAGCGGCAGGACGAACCGCTCACGGACATCGACCGGGACAGCGCCAATGAGGCCGATGCGGCGGAGCAGGCTCGTGTTGTCACACAGGATGAAGATGATTACCGCTGATACGCCCCGCTTTGCCCCATCGGTCGACGAATCTGTGGCTACCGCAGCCGTCCGGTCCGTGAAATTCTGCGTCCGCGCCGCGCACACCCGGGTTACCCAAAAGTACGATGGCTGTACGGCGCAGCGTGCATGGAAAGGCTGTGTCCGATCACAAATTTGGGAGGCGGCGTGACAGCCATCGAGCAGACCGAGGCGGCGCGCCCGCGGGGCACTCGACTGCCCCGCCGCGCCCGACGCAACCAGCTGCTGGGCGCCGCGCAGGAAGTATTTGTGGCGCAGGGTTACCACTCCGCCGCGATGGACGACATCGCCGAGCGGGCGGGGGTCAGCAAGCCGGTGCTCTATCAGCACTTCCCGGGCAAGCTGGAGCTCTATCTGGCCCTGCTCGACCAGCACTGCGAGTCGCTGCTCCAGGCGGTCCGTACGGCGCTGGCGTCGACGACCGACAACAAGCTGCGCGTCGCCGCGACGATGGACGCGTACTTCGCATACGTCGAGGACGAGGGCGGCGCCTTCCGGCTGGTCTTCGAGTCGGACCTGACCAATGAGCCCGCGGTGCGCGAGCGCGTCGACCGGGTCTCGCTGCAGTGCGCGGAGGCCATCTCCGACGTCATCGCCGGTGACACGGGACTGTCCAAGGACGAGTCCATGCTGCTCGCGGTGGGTCTGGGCGGTGTCTCCCAGGTGGTCGCCCGTTACTGGCTCTCCAGCCAGTCCGCCATTCCGCGGGACACGGCGGTGCAGCTGCTCACTTCGCTGGCCTGGCGGGGCATCGCGGGCTTCCCGCTGCACGGCATCGATCAGCACTGACGGAAGCCGCCGGGTGCGGCCGGCGCCCGTGTTCGCTGCGGGCGTTGCCCGCCGACCGCTGGCGGATCCCCTCAGCGGGCTAATGTGTGCTGCGTACGGCGCGGTTCACCGCGCAGGGACTGACCGTCGGAGGGACATAGCCGTGGAGGTCAAGATCGGGGTGCAGCACACGCCCCGGGAGATCGTTCTGGAGAGCGGGCTTTCCGCCGAAGAGGTCGAGAGCACGGTCGCCGAGGCGCTCACCGGTAAGGCGCAGCTGCTCAGCCTCACGGACGAGAAGGGCCGCAAGGTCCTGGTGCCGGCCGACCGGATCGCATACGTGGAGATCGGCGAGCCGAGCACGCGCCGCGTGGGGTTCGGCGCGCTGTAGACAGCACGCTCAAAGCGGTGACCGTGGCAGCGGCCCGGTGGGAATTCCCCACCGGGCCGCTTTCCGTTCAGGCCCGCTTTTCGCTCCGCGTCCGCGTCCGCGTTTCCGTCAGCCGGGCGATTCCTGTGCGAACCCTGTTCAAGGAGGGTTGCGTTCCGCAACCCTCGGGTAGTACCGCTAACGACCGATTTACCCGCCCCGCAACTCGCGAGGTGATCATCTGTGATCTTGGAATTCCTCGGCTCCGTCGTGCTCGGACTCGCCCTCGCCTGGGTGGCGCTCCGCGCGCTGCCGCACCGGCTCCCGTCCCGCCGTGCCGTCTTCGCCACCGGCGCTCTCGGAGCGGCGTTCGGAGCGTTTCTCATGCACTCGGTACTGGGCCCGGACCACGTCGTGGCCACGCTGGTCGGCGCGGTACTGATCGGGGCCGTGACGCTCTCGCTGCTGGTCCGCCCCGGTAGCCACCGCCTGAGCCGATCAGCGGCGGCCTGAAGCCGTCCGGCACCCGCGGGAACGGGCGCCGGACGGCCCCGGTGAACCGCGACTACGCGGCGAGCCCGAGCGCGGCCATCCGCTTGGTGTGCGCCTCGGTGATCCGCGAGAACATCCGCCCGACCTCCGCCAGGTCGAACCCGTCGGCCACTCCCCCGACGAGCATCGTCGACAGTGCGTCGCGGTCGGCCACCACCCGCTGTGCCTGCGAGAGCGCCTCGCCCATCAGCCGGCGCGCCCACAGCGCGAGCCGCCCGCCGACACGCGGGTCGGCCTCGATCGCGGCGCGCACCTTCTCGACGGCGAAGTTGCCGTGCCCCGTGTCGTCGAGCACGGCCAGGACGAGGGAGCGGGTGTCCGAGTCGAGCCGTGCGGCGACCTCGCGGTAGAAGTCGCTGGCGATCGAATCGCCGACGTAGGCCTTGACCAGGCCCTCCAGCCAGTCCGACGGCGCGGTCTGGCGGTGGAAGTCGTCGAGCGCCTTGGCGAACGGCTCCATCGCGCCCGTCGGCTCCACCTCGATCGCGGTCAGCCGGTCCGTCAGCCGCTCGAAGTGATGGAATTCTGCGGAGGCCATCTTTGCCAGCTCCGCCTTGTCGGCCAGCGTCGGCGCGAGTTTGGCGTCCTCGGCGAGCCGCTCGAAGGCCGCCAGCTCCCCGTACGCGAGTGCTCCGAGCAGGTCGACAACCGCCGCCCTGTATTGCGGGTCGGCAGAGGCCTGCTCCCAGCCCTGGGCAGCGACCTGCGTGTGCTCGCTTTCGGCCACGGCAATCCTTTCTGAATCGGCTGTGATGCATCGCATACAGCCGATAGCTTCCCTACTGCGCTTCGCCGCGCCGGGCAGGGCTTGTCCGTCATGAAGCTGTCTGGCAGCCAAGTGAGAAGCCCCTCCGGGGAGGAGTCACGAAGCGCAGAATAGTCCGCGCTCAGCTTGAGGGCAGACCCTGTCCGGCATTGTCGGACAGGCCCTCTCGCGACGTACCACCCAACACATGTGCGCGAATCCGGGGTACAGTGGTATTGCGTCTACTCAGTATTTTGGAGTGGTGGCGCGAAATTGAATGAGGATGCCCGGTCGGTGGCCCGATCGGCTCCGACCCGACAGCCCTCCACGCGGGGCGTACGCCACGTACGACCGCAGATGAGGGGCCCCCTCAGCGGCACGAGCGCTCGAGCGACGGCAGTGGTCCCGCGCCACCCGGCCCATCCACGGCCGGATGACCAACCCCGGCACGGTACGACCCCCAGCGTTCGCCTCGGACCGCGTCTCACAGAAGAGGCAGCACCCTGACTACGTTCCGAGAACTCGGGATCCTTCCCGAGACGGCCGAGGCCCTTGAGGCCGTCGGCATTGTGTCCCCGTTCCCCATCCAGGAGATGACGCTCCCCGTCGCACTCTCCGGCTCCGACGTGATCGGACAGGCCAAGACCGGTACCGGCAAGACGCTCGGTTTCGGTCTTCCGCTGCTGGAGCGCGTCACCGTCCCCGCGGATGTCGAGGCGGGCCGGGCCCAGCCCGAGCAGCTGACCGAGGCGCCGCAGGCGCTGGTCGTCGTCCCCACCCGTGAGCTCTGTCAGCAGGTCACCAACGACCTGCTGACCGCCGGCAAGGTGCGTAACGTCCGCGTTCTCGCGATCTACGGCGGCCGCGCGTACGAGCCGCAGGTCGAGGCCCTGAAGAAGGGCGTCGATGTGATCGTCGGCACCCCTGGCCGACTGCTCGACCTCGCCGGGCAGCGCAAGCTCGACCTCTCGCACGTCCGCGCACTCGTGCTCGACGAGGCCGACGAGATGCTCGACCTGGGCTTCCTGCCCGACGTCGAGAAGATCATCACCATGCTTCCGCCGAAGCGGCAGACGATGCTGTTCTCGGCGACCATGCCGGGCGCCGTCATCGGCCTCGCGCGGCGCTACATGTCGCAGCCGACGCACATCCGCGCCACCTCGCCCGACGATGAGGGCGCGACCGTCGCGAACATCTCGCAGCATGTCTTCCGGGCCCACTCGATGGACAAGCCGGAGATGGTCTCCCGCATCCTGCAGGCCAACGGCCGCGGACTCGCGATGATCTTCTGCCGTACGAAGCGCACGGCCGCCGACATCGCCGAGCAGCTGGAGAAGCGCGGTTTCGCGTCCGGCGCGGTCCACGGCGACCTCGGCCAGGGTGCGCGCGAGCAGGCGCTGCGCGCGTTCCGCAACGGCAAGGTGGACGTGCTCGTCTGCACCGACGTGGCGGCCCGCGGTATCGATGTCGAGGGTGTGACCCACGTCATCAACTATCAGTCGCCGGAGGACGAGAAGACGTACCTCCACCGCATCGGCCGGACCGGCCGTGCGGGCGCCAAGGGCATCGCGATCACGCTGGTCGACTGGGACGACATTCCGCGCTGGCAGCTGATCAACAAGGCGCTCGACCTGAAGTTCCCCGACCCGGTCGAGACGTACTCCACCTCTCCGCACCTCTTCGAGGAGCTCGACATCCCGGCCGGCACCAAGGGTGTCCTGCCGCGCACCGAGCGGACCCGTGCGGGTCTGCGGGCCGAGGAGATCGAGGACCTGGGCGAGACGGGCGGCCGCGGTCGCAAGTCCTCCGCCGCGTCCTCGGCGCCCGCCGTCCGTGAGGAGCGTGCGCCGCGTACGCCGCGTCAGCGTCGTCGTACGCGGGGCGGCTCCGCGGTCGAGGAGGCCGCCGCCACCACCGCCACGGTGCCGGCCCCGTCCACCGAGGTGGACGACGCCCCGTCGGAGCCGCGTACGCCGCGCCGCCGCCGCCGTACCCGCGTCGGTGCCCCGGACGTCGCAGCCGAGGCCGCTGCGACCGCGGTGGAGGCTCCGGCCGTCGCCGTCGCCGCCGCCGTCGCCACGAAGACCGAGGTCGAGGCCGAGCCCACGACCGAGACCAAGCCGCGCCGCCGCCGCACCCGGGCCGCCGTCGTGAAGCCGGTCGCGGACGAGGTCGACTTCCAGATCGCGCCCATCGCGGAGCCGGTGCCCGAGGCGAGGACGGTGACCAAGCCGCGTCGCCGCGCCCGCGTCATCAAGCCGGCCGAGGACGAGGTCGACTTCCAGATCGCGCCGATCTCCGAGCCCAACCCGGAGACCAAGCCGCGTCGCCGCACCCGTGCGGCGGCCAAGCCGAAGACGGAGGCTGTGGCCCAGGCCCCGGCCGCCGAGGGCGAGGCGAAGCCGCGGAGGCGGCGGGCGCCGCGTGCGGCTGCCGCCAAGACCGAGGGCTGAGCACGGAGCACTGATTGATCCGGGGCTCCGCCTTGGACCCCGCTCCTCGAACGCCTGAGGGGCTTGATTTCGCCGGACGGGCTTGAGGGCATCCTCAAGCCCGTCCGGCGTTCGAGGACATAACCTCGTCCCATGAGTCGGCCGCCCACCTTCGCCCCGCCCCCCTGCGCCCACGTGGCCCAGCTCCGCACCGCGCGCGGGGACTTCGCCGTGCTGGACGCCTCGCCGCGCACCGCGCCGCGCGGTACCGCCCTCCTGCTGCCCGGCTACACGGGCAGCAAGGAGGACTTCATCGCACTCCTCGAACCGCTCTGTGCCGCCGGATACCGGACCGTCGCCGTGGACGGTCGCGGGCAGTACGAGACCGAGGGGACGAACCGTCAAGGGGACTACGCACAGGGCGAGTTGGCCCGTGATGCGCTCGCGCAGGCCACCGCTCCCGGCGTCGGCGGCGAGGGCCCCGTGCATCTGGTCGGGCACTCGCTGGGCGGGCAGATCGCCCGCGCCGCCGTGCTGCTGGACGCCTCGCCGTTCCGTTCGCTGACCCTCATGTCGTCCGGACCGGCACAGGTCACCGAAGCCCAGCAGCTCAAGGTGAAGATGCTCGGCGACGCGCTCGCGACGCTGAGCATGGCCGAGGTGTGGGAGGCGATGCGCGCCCTCGACCCGCCCGAGGACGCGGCGACGGACGGCGAGGCTCTGCGCCGGCGCTGGCTGCGCCACCAGCCCGCCCAGCTGATCGCCACCGGCCGCCAGCTGGCGACCGAGCCGGACCGGGTGGCCGAACTCGCCGCCGTACCTCTGCCCCTCCTTGTGCTCTCCGGCGAGCGCGACGACACCTGGCCGGTGCCACTGCTCGACGAGATGGCCCAGCGGCTGGGCGCGCGCCGCGCCCGGATCGCGGGCGCCGAGCACTCCCCCAATACGGACCGTCCGGAGCAGACGGCGGCCGCGCTCGTCTCCTTCTGGGACAGCCTGTAGGCGACGGCCGTCAGAACTCAGTACTGCGCCTGCAGGTGCTGCCAGAAACCGTCACGCAGCGCCCGCCGCAGATGTGCGTGGCCGCGCAGCGAGTGCTGCAGCAGCCGTTCGGCCTCGACCAGCAGGTCCTGGTCGACGGAGCCCGGCAGGTACGGATGCCCGGGCAGCAGATCCGCGAGGGACTCGCGGCCCCGGGCGGCCAGCCAGGCAGCGGCGATCTGCGCACCGACGAAGCGGACGTCTTCGCGCGAGGGCGCGGGGGTGTCGTCCTCGTAGGTGGTGACGGGGCGTCTGGTGACGTAGGGGCGGCAGAAGTCCAAGTCGAAGGTGCGCTGGCTGTCGACCTCCCAGAGCAGCGGTTCGGCCTGGTTGCGCCCCTCCCCCGCCTCGATGCCCCACAGGTGCACCCGGGCCCCGTACCCCTGCGCCGCCTCGACCGCCGACACCAGGTCCTCGTCACCACCGACCAGTGCCGCATCGCTGATGGCGCGGTGCCGGGCGAGCGATTCGAGGTCGGTGCGGATGAGTGAGTCGACACCCTTCTGCTGGTTGTTGGCGTTGAGGTTGCCGAGTCTGACCTTGACGTCGGGGAGTTCGGCGATGGACTGCTGCTCGACGGTGTGGATGCGTCGCCTGGCTCCGTCGTACCAGTACACGCGCAGCAGCCTGCTGTCCGCGAAGATCGTGCGGGCCTTGTCGATGAAGGCCTCGATCAGCCCTTCCGCGTCGAGGTCGAAGGAGCGGCGGTCCTCGGTGCCGGTGACGAGCAGTCCGGCCGCAGCGTACACATAGCCCGCGTCCACGAAGATCGCGTGGGTCGAGGGGGTCTTCGACACCTCGGCGAGCACGCGCTGGAGCAGCTCGTTGGTGCGGTCCAGGCGCTCGCGGATCTCTGCCTCGTTCATTCGGGCCTCGTCGTGGGCCTCGTCGCCGGATCACGCTCGGTGACCTGCTGGTACTTAGACATCCAAAAAATTTCCTTAGCGTAGGGAATGTTTGCAGGAGGCAAGCCGTTGTACACCTCGTGGAGCGCAAGACATAGGTGTCGGGCGCTCTCATCCTTGCGGACGGGTCACCCGTCCTCCCAGTAGTTCTCCAGCAGGAGGATCAGACGAAGGGAAGCCTTATGCGCTTCGAGATCATGCGACTCGACGATGTCGACGGTACCGCCGTGGACAGCACCGTCGTGGACGCCGCCTCCGTCAACCGGATCGTGCAGCAGGCCGCAGCCATAGGCCAGCGCATCTATATCCGCCCGGCCGAAAGCTCGGCTTCGTAACGCATTACGACGCTCAAAGACGAAGCGCCCCCGTACGGAAGGTCCGTACGGGGGCGCTGTGGTGTCCGCGAGCACCGTCAGGAGTTCTGGATGACCTGGGTGACCCCGTTGATGATCTGCTGTACGGCGATGGCGGAGAGCATCATTCCGGCGAGCCTGGTCACCAGCACGACACCGCCGTCCTTGATGACCCGGATGATGAGCAGCGAGTAGCGCATGGTCAGCCAGAGCACGATGTGCATGGCGATGATCGCCGACCAGACCGAGATCTGGCTTCCCACGCTGTCGGCGTGCTGCACCGCGAGGATCACCGACACGATCGCACCGGGCCCGGCGAGCAGCGGCATGCCCAGCGGTACGAGCGCCACGTTGACGTCCTTGGTCTGCGTCGGCTCGTCGGTCTTGCCGGTCAGCAGATCGAGCGCGATCAGCAGCAGAAGCAGTCCGCCCGCGATCATCAGGGCGGGCACGGAGACATGCAGATAGTCGAGGATCTGCTGGCCGAGCACACCGAAGACGGCAATCACACCGAAGGCGACGGCCACCGCCTGCAGCGCCATCCTGCGCTGCATCTTTGCGGGGCGGCCGGCGGTGAGGGCAAGAAAGATCGGGGTGATCCCGGGGGGATCCATAATCACAAAAAGCGTGAGAAAAAGAGATCCGAAGACAGCGACGTCGAACACAGTGAGCCTTGCGAGAAGAGAGCGAGAAACGGCCTGAATGAGCGCACCGCGAAGCCATGACGGCGGCCTGACGGCCGGGTGCGCAGAAGTGGAACGCAGTAGTGGGTCGAGTGGCGGCACGCGTCCGGCCGCCCGGCAGGGCGGCGAGGGGCTTCACGCCCCGGCGGCGACGCGTGCGTCGTTACGCGGGGCGGGTTCCGCCTGCGCCCGGCACCGGGAAGGCTCCCGTGGCGCGCCGGGTGATCTCGCCGTAGATCTCGGGGTCGGTGGTGTACTCGCCGAGTCCGACGGTCTTGCGGCTGCCGTGGTAGTCGCTGGACCCGGTCGCCAGCAGCCCCAGCTCCCGGGCGAGCCCGCGCAGCCTGGCCCTGGTCGGCTCGTCGTGGTCCATATGGTCGACCTCGATGCCGTCGAGGCCTGCGGCGGCGAGCCGCGCAATCGACGACTCGGGCACCACCTCGCCGCGCTTGACGGCGAGCGGGTGGGCGAAGACGGTGACGCCACCGGCGGCCTTGACCAGCCGGATCGCATCGAAGGGGTCGAGTTCGTGCTTCTCCGCGTACGCGCGTCCGCCGTTCGCGAGCCATTCGGGCGTGAAGGCGTCGGAGACCGTCTCGACGACGCCCAGCTCGACGAGCGCGGTGGCGATGTGCGGCCTGCCGACCGATCCGTCCCCGGCAATCCTCGCGACCTGCTCCCACTCGATCGGAACGCCGAGCGCCTGGAGCTTGCCCACCATGGTCCGGGCGCGCGGCACCCGGTCGTCCCGTACCAGCTCGCGTTCGCGTGCCAGCTCGGGCTCATCGGGGTCGAAGAGATACGCCAGCATATGCAGGCCCACGCCGTCGATCCGGCAGGAGAGCTCGGCGCCGGTGACGAGGGTGAGCCCCTCCGGCAGGGCGGCGATCGCCTCGGCGTGGCCGCGCACGGTGTCGTGGTCGGTGAGGGCGACGACGTCGAGGCCTGCGGCGGCTGCACCCTGCACCAGCTCGGCGGGGGTGTCCGTACCGTCCGACGCGCTGGAGTGGGTATGCAGGTCGATGCGCACGACGCGTACTCCAGTGCTCGGGCCGGACAAGGGGACATACAAGGATAACCGGCATTCGAGCGGTGCCCGGCCGGGCCCGGAGACCCTGTGGGCACCCGGGGTGCCAGAGCCGGTCCGCCGGGCAGGCCCTGGCTAGTTGAGCAGGCGCGGTGTGAGCGCCCCGCACGGTACGAGGTCCATCTCACCCCCGGCCTCGCGCAGATCGGCGAGCACCAGCTCGTCGTACATCAGAAGCCCCGACTGCTCGGGCCAGACGATCGCCCAGAGCCAGAGCCCGCGCGCCTCGCCCGCGAAGACCGCGCGGTCCTCGGGCGCTCCCTTGACGTTCCAGAGCGGGGTGGGGCGGCCGGCGGCGAGCATCTTCACGTCCGGCGGACCGTCGACGTGCAGATAGGGGCCGGGGTCGAGGCTGTCGATCCCCGCGTAGCGCGCCCCGAGTCCGACACCGAGTTCTTCGGTGACGAGCAGCAGCTCGCCGATACCGCCGACGGGACCGGGGCCGGAACAGGCGACGACGGTGGCGCGACCGCCACTGCGGTCGTCACCCGCGCTCGCCACACCGGTGAACAGCCAGCCCACCGGCAGCGGCCAGGGCATCCACACCGGGACCTGAGCGCGCTGCACCACCACGCTCAGCGCCTCGACGCTGGGCGGGACGACCGGCTGCAGCGGCTGCACACTGCCGTGCAGCGCGCACTGCCAGGTGTCGGCGAAGAGACCGGGCGCCCTGACCCGGCCTCCACACTTCGGGCAACTGGGTTCGCCCCTCATAGCGACCAACGGTCCTCCAGGACCGTCGCCGCGTCAAGGATGATCACCCGTCCGCAGCATGGCTCCCACCAGCAAGAATTAGATGTAACTTGCATTCATTAGTTCCTCTAACTTATTCTGCGCATACCGCAACGATCTAGTGGAGAGCGAGAAGACCCATGCAGGGAGAGGATCCGTTCGATCAGGGAGCGGGCAGCATCCTGCGCCAGCCGAGGGCCGTCTGGGCCACGGCGGGCGCCTCTGTTGTCGCATTCATGGGAATCGGCCTGGTGGACCCGATTCTCCCGTCCATCGCCAAGGGCCTGGAGGCGACGCCGAGCCAGGTGTCGCTGCTCTTCACCTCGTACTTCCTGATCACCGCCGTGGCCATGCTCGTCACCGGCTTCGTGTCCAGCCGGATCGGCGGCCGCAAGACGCTGCTGACCGGCCTCGCGCTCGTCGTCGTCTTCGCCGCGCTCTCCGGCACCTCGTCGTCCGTCGCCGAACTCGTCGGCTTCCGGGCCGGCTGGGGGCTGGGCAACGCGCTCTTCGTATCGACCGCGCTCGCCGTGATCGTCGGTGCGGCGGCCGGCGGCAGCTCGGCGGCGATCCTGCTCTACGAGTCGGCGCTCGGTCTCGGCATGGCCTGCGGACCGCTGCTCGGCGCCCTGCTCGGTGACGCCAGCTGGCGCTACCCGTTCTTCGGCACGGCCGCGCTGATGGCGATCGGCTTCATCTGCATCACGGCGTTCCTGAAGGAGCAGCCCAAGCCCGCCAGGAAGACCTCGCTGCTCGACCCGATCAAGGCGCTCGGCCACGGCGGCCTGGCCTCCGTCGCGACCTCGGCGTTCTTCTACAACTACGCGTTCTTCACGATCCTGGCGTTCACACCGTTCGTGCTGAACATGACGCCGTACAAGTCGGGCGCGGTCTTCTTCGCCTGGGGTCTGCTGCTCGCGGTCTTCTCGGTGCTCGTCGCCCCGCGGCTGCAGAAGCGCTTCGGGTCGCTGAAGGTGCTCGGCGCCTCGCTGGTGCTGCTCGCCGTCGACCTCGTGATCCTGGGATACGGCAACCACACCGCCGCCATCGTCTGCACGATCGCCTCCGGCGCCTTCATCGGCATGAACAACACCGTCTACACGGAGCTGGCGCTCGGTGTGTCGGACGCACCGCGCCCGGTGGCGAGCGCGGGTTACAACTTCGTCCGCTGGTTCGCCGCGGCCGCCGCCCCGTACCTCGCACCGAAGATCGAGGAGTGGAGCAACATCCACATCCCGTTCGTGGTCGCCGCGATCGCGGCCGTCGTCGGTGCGGTCGTCGTCTGGATCCGGCGTACGGCGCTGACCCACGAGGCAGAGGAGCTGGAGCCCAAGCACGCCACCGAGGACGGCGTCACGGTCTTCGCCGGCTGACCACGACGAAACCCGGTTCCGCCCCGCCCGCGGCTCCCCCTCCTGGCTGCGCGGCGGGGCTTCCCGTATGCCCGGCACGGCTCAGACCGACCTGCAAATGGGGGGCGGCGTCGCGGGGCTGGGCACGCACATCTGCCGCGTTGTCGTCAATCACCATGGCTCCTTCCCCAAGCTCTCGGCTGCGCTCGAGCAGGGGAGACCCCATCTGTCTCAATCCTCCGCCTTGCAGCTGCACGCACCCAGCCCCGCTCCTTCTCCCACCCCCCATTTGCCGGTCGGTCTCAGCCAGTCGGTCCTGCGTCTCAGTCCAGCGCCACGGAGCCACGCAGCGGATCACGCAGATCCGTACCGTGCGAGAGCCAGCGCTCCTGGAGCTCCTGCGCACCGTGGACCCGCTTCCACGCTGCCTCGTTGTGCGTCATCGGCAGCAGGGGCAGGAACCGCACCGGCTCCATAGGCCCACCCGTCTCCCGGCCACCGCCCCTCACGGAGCCGCTGCGTGGCGCAGGCTCATTCAGTTCCAGGTCCTCCACCAGACCGCCCGGCTCGGCGACCAGCACGGAGCTGAACGGCGCCCCGGGCCACAGCGGTTCGCCGAGGTCCAGCGAGGCGCCGGGTGCCACGATCAACCCCTCGACCTGCGGGGTGGCGGCCAGCACGGCCAGCGGACGCAGCACCTTGTCGGTGTCGGCGAGTCCGGCGCGCACGGAGAGGACCAGCTCGGCGCGTGGGCCCTTCACCGGGTCCGCGAGGGCCGCGGCCGGGTCGGCCATCGGCTGTGCGGACATGCCGAGCGTGGCGTAGCGCACCACGTCGCGGTCGGCGAAGCGGAGCACCTCGATGCGGTCCGTCCCGAGAAACGTCACTGCGGCGCGCGCGTCCGGCTCACCGAGGGCCGTCAGTAGCCGGGCCTCGACCAGAGCAAGAATTTCTCCCATCCTGCGAGCATAGGACGCGTATGGAACGGGCAAAGTAAAAGATTGGCCCTCAGTCGGCTGATAGTCTTGGCCGCTGGTCGGGGCAGCACGCAGAAGCGTCGCTCTCAGCCCCGACGACACGTCATCCCCCACGGGGGACCGGCTGGAGGAGGTGGGGCTGCAATGGATCGAAGTCGACCGTGCAGTACCAACCGCTCTTCCGCTCCTCACCTCTCTTCGGTGATCTGAAGCCTTCTCGGTCAAGGCCCATGGCATTGCGCACGACGGAAGAGCACCCCTTTTTTGCCTGTCTGTAGCGAACGCCGTCATCGCGCCGCTGCGGTGCCGCCCGCTTTGCGGACGTGAGCACACGTCCCCATTCCGGGCTGTTCCACGTGCCCGACGACGGCCCTCCGTGAAGGAGCCAGCCATGTCGATGATCCGCGACCTGCGCGCCGCCGTGCGCCCATCCCTGCGCAAGAGCAACGCCCTGCACAACAGTTACGACGCCACCCGTGACCCGTCCGCCTCCAGCGCGGTCGTCGACTGCGCGGTCTATCGCGACGGACGGCGCGTGGAGACCGGCACCTGCCGCACGCCGCACGAGGCGATGCTCCAGGTGCGCGAGGAGGGCGGCTTCGCCTGGATCGGCCTGCACGAGCCGACCGAGGAGGAATTCGCCGGTATCGCCCGCGAGTTCGGCCTCCACCCGCTCGCCGTCGAGGACGCCGTCCACGCCCACCAGCGGCCGAAGCTGGAGCGGTACGACGACACTCTCTTCACCGTCTTCAAGACCATCCACTACGTCGAGCACACCGAGCTCACCGCGACCAGCGAGGTCGTCGAGACCGGCGAGGTGATGTGCTTCACCGGCCGGGACTTCGTCATCACCGTCCGGCACGGCGGCCACGGCTCGCTGCGCGCGCTGCGGCACCGGTTGCAGGACGACCCCGAACTGCTCGCCAAGGGGCCCTCCGCGGTCCTGCACTCCATCGCCGACCATGTCGTCGATGGCTACATCGCGGTGGCGGGCGCCGTCCAGGACGACATCGACGAGGTGGAGATCGAGGTCTTCTCCACCCCCGCCAAGGGCAGCCCGCGGGGCTCGGACGCGGGCCGGATCTATCAGCTCAAGCGCGAGGTCCTGGAGTTCAAGCGGGCAGTGTCACCGCTGCTGCGGCCGATGCAGCTGCTGAGCGAGCGGCCGATGCGGCTGATCGACCCCGACATCCAGAAGTACTTCCGCGACGTCGCCGACCACCTGGCGCGGGTGCACGAAGAGGTCATCGGCTTCGACGAACTGCTGAACTCGATCCTCCAGGCCAACCTGGCGCAGGCGACCGTCGCGCAGAACGAGGACATGCGCAAGATCACGTCCTGGGCGGCCATCGTCGCCGTACCGACGATGATCTGCGGCGTCTACGGCATGAACTTCAAGCACATGCCCGAGCTGGGCTGGAGGTACGGCTACCCGATGGTGCTGGGCGTCATCGGAGTGGTCTGCTTCTCCATCCACCGCACACTCAAGCGCAACGGCTGGCTCTAATAGAGTTCGGGTATGACTGCTGCTGCCGCTGACGTGCCGCTGGGCCGGGCTCTCGTCGAGGAGGCCACCAAGAAGTCGGGCCTCATCTGGGTGCGGGGCACCGGTCCCGCGCGGGCGCTGTGGCACGTGTGGCACGAGGGCGCGGTGTATCTGGTCGGCGACGGCCCCGGCGAGCAGCCGCTCCCGGCCGGTCTCGGCGACGGTTCCGCCGCCGAGGTGACCGTGCGCAGCAAGGACAAGGGCGGCCGGCTGGTCGCCTGGACGGCCGCCGTGGCGGAGCTCGCACCGCACTCCGAGGAGTGGGAGGCCGCCGTCGCCGAGCTCAAGGGCAAGCGGCTGAACGCACCGGACGCCGAACAGATGACGGAGCGGTGGGCGCGCGAATGCCGGGTGCTGCGGCTGACACCCGGCGAATACCGTACGGAACTGCCGGACGGCTCGCTGGCCGCCGCGCCTCTGCCGACGTCCGCGACCACGCGCCGGCCGGTGCCGGCCGGACTGCCGCGGCTGCTGAAGCGGGCACGCAAGGGCTGACCGGGGCAGGGCCTGTCCCGCCGCTGATCCGCCGGACAGACCCCCTGATCCGCCGGACAGGGCCACCTCCTGGACCGCGGGCCGCGCGGCCCGCTCTCAGGAGGACGTCTTGGGCAGCTGCCGCCCGTAGTCGACCGTGTCGCCCTTCGCCGGGGCCTCCAGCGTGAAGTCCTTGCCCCAGTCCGACAGCGTCACGATCCCCCCACCACCGCCGCGCGCGAAACGCAGCGGATACGGCGTGCCCTCCAGCGAGACGTCGAGCGTTCCGCCCTCGCCCTTGCCGCCCATGATCTGAACGGTCCGGGTCGGTCCGACCTTCTCCCGGTCGCCCTTGTTGAGGGTGCCGTGCAGCGTGAGCAACCCGTCGAGCAGGGTCTCCTTGTCCGTGAAACCGCGCAGCTGCTTGTACGTGGGGTCGTCCTCGGGCACCTTCACATACTTGTCCTGGAGCTTGTCCGCGGCCGCCCCGCCCGCGTCGCTGTCGGCGCCGGACTTCTCGTCGTGGCTCCAGAACCCCGAGTCCGCCTTCAGATAGAGCTCGTCACCGATCCGCAGCAGCTCGAAGGTGCTGTTCTTCGAGACGACGGAGCCGATGCCGCCCTTCTCCTTGAGCTGCATATTGAGCTTGTACGTGCCGCCCTTGCTGACCAGGGTCCCGGCGAGGCGCACCGCATCGGCGGACTCCGCTGCAGTCTGCGCCTTCTTCTCGACCTCCGTGGCGGCGAGCTTGCCGACGCCGTTGGTCCCCTTGTCCGGATCCTCGCCCCCGCACGCCGTGACAGCGGCGGTCAGCCCCGCGCAGAGCACAACAGCGAGGGCGGTCCGGCGGCGTCGGGCCCGGACGGGCGGAACGGAAGAGGTCACGGGCGCACTGCCTCTCATCTGCATGGCGGGGGTGGCAGACGGCAGCGTACCTGTGCCGTTCACACCTTCCGGCACAGAGCCGTACGGACGGATCCACCGGGGCAGCCCGGAGCGGTACGGGCTAGCCTGATCCCGTCATAACGGTTAATTAGCTGTCAAACGGACCGGGCAGAGAAGTCGTACACGGAAGAAGGAGGCGCACCATGGCGGCAGGCGCCCCCCGGATCTTCGTCTCGCACCTCGCCGGCGTCCCGGTCTTCGATCCCAACGGCGATCAGGTGGGCCGCCTCCGCGACCTGGTCGCGATGCTGCGGGTCGGTGGCCGGCCGCCCAGGTTGCTCGGCCTGGTCGTCGAGGTGCTCAGCCGCCGCCGGATCTTCCTCCCGATGACCCGGGTGACGGGGATCGAGTCCGGTCAGGTCATCACCACCGGTGTCGTCAACATGCGGCGCTTCGAACAGCGGCCCACCGAACGCCTGGTGCTCGGCGAGTTCCTCGACCGGCGGGTCCGCCTCGTGGAGACCGGCGAGGAGGTCACCATCCTCGATGTCTCCGTGTCGCAGCTCCCGGCCCGCCGCGACTGGGAGATCGACAAGTACTTCGTACGCAAGGGCAAGGGCGGGGCGCTGCGGCGCAAGGGCGAGACCCTGACGGTCGAATGGTCGGCGGTCAGTGGTTTCTCGCTGGAGGAGGACGGGCAGGGCGCCGAGTCCCTGGTCGCCACTTTCGAGCAGCTGCGCCCGACCGACGTGGCCAACGCGCTGCACCATCTGTCGCCGAAGCGACGGGCCGAGGTAGCGGCCGCGCTCGACGACGACCGGCTCGCCGACGTGCTGGAGGAGCTGCCCGAGGACGACCAGGTGGAGATCATCGGCAAGCTCCAGGAGGAGCGCGCCGCCGATGTCCTGGAGGCCATGGACCCGGACGACGCGGCCGACCTGCTGTCCGAACTCCCGGAGGAGGACAAGGAGCGGCTGCTGACCCTGATGCGTCCGGACGACGCGGCGGATGTGCGGCGCCTCATGTCGTACGCGGAACGGACCGCCGGCGGTCTGATGACCACCGAGCCGATCATTCTGCGGCCGGACGCGACGGTCGCCGACGCGCTCGCACGGGTCCGGCAGGCGGATCTGTCCCCCGCACTCGCCGCCCAGGTGTACGTGTGCCGCTCGCCGGACGAGACACCGACCGGCAAGTACCTGGGCACCGTGCACTTCCAGCGGCTGCTGCGGGATCCGCCGTACGCCCTGGTCAGCTCGATCGTCGACAGCGATCTGGTCCCCCTCACCCCGGATACCCCTTTGTCGGCCGTGACGAGCTATCTGGCCGCGTACAACCTGGTCTCGGTGCCGGTCGTGGACGAGAGCGGATCCCTGCTCGGCGCCGTGACCGTCGACGACGTACTCGACCACCTGCTGCCTGAGGACTGGCGGGAGACCGACCTCCACGGTGAGGAGGAGGTCGCACGTGGCCGGTGAGGACCGCACGAAGGGGACGCCGACGGGGGCCTCGGGCATCGCGCGCCCGCCCCGTTACCGGCTGGACCAGCCGAAGGCCCCGCGGCGGCGGCTGCTGCCCGCGTACGACCCCGAGACGTTCGGCCGGTTCTCCGAGCGGATCGCCCGCTTCCTGGGCACCTGGCGCTTCATCTCCTGGATGACGCTGGTCATCATCGTCTGGGTGCTGTGGAACGTCTTCGCGCCGACGGCATGGCGGTACGACCAGTACCCGTTCATCTTCCTGACGCTGATGCTCTCGCTCCAGGCCTCGTACGCGGCCCCGCTGATCCTGCTCGCGCAGAACCGGCAGGCCGACCGCGACCGGGTCACCTACGAGCAGGACCGCAAGCAGAACGAGCGCTCCATCGCGGACACCGAGTACCTCACCCGGGAGATCGCGGCACTGCGGATGGGGCTCGGCGAGGTCGCCACCCGCGACTGGATCCGCTCCGAACTGGAAGACCTCATGAGGGACCTGGACGACCGGCGTGCCCTATTCCCGGCCGAGAGTGACGAAGACCGCTGACGGGGCTACTCGCGCGTAGCAGCAGGCGCCGTAACATCGTCCATATGGCTACGGAAGACGCGGTGCTTGAGGCACTGGCGACAGTGAACGACCCGGAGATCCACCGCCCGATCACCGAACTCGGCATGGTGAAGTCGGTCGAGATCGATGCTGACGGTGCGGTCGCTGTCACGGTGTATCTCACGGTGTCCGGCTGCCCGATGCGCGAGACCATCACCAAGAACGTGACCGACGCGGTGGCGCAGGTCGAAGGCGTCACGCGCGTCGACGTCACGCTCGACGTGATGAGCGACGAACAGCGCAAGGAACTCGCGTCCTCGCTGCGCGGCGGTACGGCGGAGCGCGAGGTGCCGTTCGCCAAGCCCGGCTCGCTGACCCGGGTCTACGCGGTGGCATCCGGCAAGGGCGGCGTCGGCAAGTCGTCGGTCACGGTGAACCTGGCGGCCGCGATGGCGGCCGACGGCCTCAAGGTCGGTGTCGTGGACGCGGACATCTACGGGCACAGCGTGCCGCGGATGCTCGGCGCGGACGGCAAGCCGACCCAGGTCGAGAACATGATCATGCCGCCGTCGGCGCACGGCGTGAAGGTCATCTCCATCGGTATGTTCACCCCGGGCAACACCCCGGTGGTGTGGCGCGGACCGATGCTGCACCGAGCACTCCAGCAGTTCCTCGCCGATGTCTACTGGGGCGACCTGGACGTCCTGCTGCTCGACCTGCCGCCGGGCACCGGTGACATCGCGATCTCGGTGGCACAGCTCGTGCCGAACGCCGAGATCCTGGTCGTCACGACCCCGCAGCAGGCGGCGGCCGAGGTGGCCGAGCGGGCCGGCTCGATCGCCGTGCAGACCCACCAGAAGATCGTCGGTGTCGTCGAGAACATGTCGGGGCTTCCGTGCCCGCACTGCGACGAGATGGTCGATGTGTTCGGTACCGGCGGTGGCCGGAGGGTCGCCGAGGGCCTGACGAAGACGGTCGGCGCGGAGGTGCCGGTGCTCGGCTCCATCCCGATCGACGTACGGCTGCGCGAGGGTGGCGACGAGGGCAAGCCGGTCGTCCTGTCCGACCCCGACTCCCCGGCCGGCAAGGCACTCCGCACCATCGCGGACAAGCTGGGAGGCCGTCAGCGCGGCCTGTCGGGCATGTCGCTGGGAATCACCCCGCGCAACAAGTTCTGAGCGGGGACGAAGGCATCGCCGGACGGGCCTGATTTCCAGGCCCGTCCGGCGAGACCGAGCCCGGTCGGCGATTGAGGGCAAAGCGGCAACCGGCCATGACCGGTCACCGCTCCGCCCTACGCGTACGTCGCGATGTCGCCGACCACCGAGAACCCCAGCCCGTACGCGCTCATCCCCCGCCCGTACGCCCCGATGTGCACCCCGCCGTGCGCCGACCCCGCCAGCACCCAGCCGAACTCGGACTCGCGGTAGTGGAACCGCACCGGGACACCGTCCACCGGCAGCGACAGCGCCGACCATGCGGGACCGTCCAGATCGTCGGCGAGTTCGAACGCAGTCTCCGTCTGCTGGTCCAGCCAGTCATCACGCAGTGTGTGATCCATCTGCGGGGGCCATGTACAGGCGAGCAGGCCGGACCCGGCCAGCCAGGCCGCGGAGGAGACCGTGGTCGCGTCCAGAACCCCCGTACCGTCACCGCTGCCCCGCACCGGGCTGCTGGCCACCGTCACGACGACAGCGAATCGCTGCTTCTCGACACCCGAGTCGGCCCGTACCGACGGCTCGTCACCGTGCCCGATGGAACCGTGCTGCACAGTGCCGTCCGCCGCGGTGCCCACCTGCATCCGCCAACGCGGCCCGGTGAAGGCCTCGTCCAGTCCGTACCAGGGAAACGGAGCTGCCAGAAAACCGTCGACAGTACGCCGGGCCGCCGATACCCCCTCTGCGGTGACTGTGCTCGGCGCACCTTCCGCGCCCACCCGACTGGTCGTCTCCATCTGCCCGGCCGCCTCCTCGATCCCTTGCGTCCGGAGCGGCCCGCCCCCCACGGGCGTCCTCACAACCGGACAGATGGAGAATAGCCATACCGTCCGGACGAGCCGGGATTGACTGCTGTCAGGTGGCGTCTGCGTCGAACGGCGGCCGGTCGTCCTTCGCGGGCTGTTCACGCTTCTTGAGCAGGTCCGGAGTACCGGCGGAGCCGTTGGCCGCGGTGATCGCCGAGCCGCTCGACACGCCGCTCCGGGAGTCCGCGGACTCCACGGCCGCGTTCTCCCGGCCGTTCACCGCGTCGGTGACCTCGGCCAGATCCTTGCGCAGGTCGAAGCTCTCGCGGATCTCCTTCAGCCCCAGATCGTCATTGCCGTCCATGAGCTGCTTGCGGACGAATGTCTTGGGGTTGAGGTCCTCGAACTCGAAGTCCTTGAACTCCGGGCCGAGCTCCGTACGGATGTCCTCCTTGGCACTCTCCGAGAACTCACGGATCTTACGGATGAAGCGCGAGGCGTCCTGGATGACCTTGGGCAGCTTGTCCGGGCCGAAGATCAGCACGCCCAGGACCGCGAGCGTCACCAGCTCCAGTGGGCCTATGTCATTGAACACCCTGCTGCTCCTCGTGTTCTCCGCGACCAGGTCGGTTGTGGTCCGGACCCGGCCCACGGTACCGGTCCATACTGCCCGCGCGGTAGCGTCCCGCGGCTGTCACGTGCCGGTTGCCGAACCAAGAGTCAAAGAGATGGACAGGTCTTTACCACCACGGGTCAGGCCGAGGTCCAGACGGTCGCCGGGCCGGTGGGCGCGGATCTTCACGATCAGCTCCTCACCGCTGTGCACCCGCCTGCCGTCGACCTCGGTGATGACGTCCCCCGGCTTGATCCCGGCCTTGGCACCGGGCCCGTCGGGCGTCACCGCGGGCTTGCCGGCCGCACCCTTCGTACCGACCTTGGCGCCGTCCCCCGTGTACTTCATGTCCAACGTGACGCCGATCACCGGGTGGGTGGCCTTCCCCGTGTTGATCAGTTCCTCGGCGACCCGCTTGCCCTGGTTGATCGGAATGGCGAAGCCGAGACCGATGGAGCCTGCCTGTCCGCCCTCGGTGCTCGAACCGCTGTCGGCGGCACGGATGGCGCTGTTGATGCCTATGACATGGGCGTCGGTGTCGACGAGCGGACCGCCGGAGTTGCCCGGGTTGATCGGGGCATCGGTCTGCAGCGCGTCGACGTAACTGATGTCGCTGCCGTCGCCCTTCTCGCCGCCCGCGGTGATCGGCCGGTCCTTGGCGCTGATGATGCCGGAGGTCACGGTGTTGGACAGGTCGAAGGGTGCGCCGATGGCCACCACGGGGTCGCCGACCTGCACATTGTCGGAGTTGCCCAGCGGCAGCGGCTTGAGGCCGGAGACGCCGGTGACCTTGACCACGGCCAGGTCGTAGCCGCTGTCCTTGCCGACGACTTCGGCGCGCGCGGTCTCGCCGCCGCTGAACGTCACAGTGATCTCGCCGGAGGACCCGGCCGGGGCGACGACATGGTTGTTGGTGAGGATGTGGCCGGAGTTGTCGAGAACGAAGCCGGTGCCGGTGCCGGATTCGGTGGTGCCGCTGACGTGGAGAGTGACCACGCTGGGCAGGGCGCTGGCGGCGATGCCCGCGACGCTGTCGGGGGCCCGACCGCCGCTGTTGTGGCCGGTCTGCGGAAGCTCGACCTGGGTCAGGCCGCCGTTGCGCTCGATGTAGGCGCCGATGCCGCCGCCGATGCCGCCCGCCACCAGTGCGAGCAGCACCGCACCGACGAGGAGGGAGCCGCGGCGATTCTTCTTGCGGCCGCCGTCGGCCCCGAGCGGCGGACCCGGATTGGTCAGCGGCTGCCGGGGCGCCCCCCAAGGGTCGTACTGGAGCCACTGCGTCGACTGCGGCTGCTGCTGAGGCGGGGGCGTGAAGCCGGGGGCGGGTGAGGTGGGGATGCCGGCGCCGTTCGTACCCGCGTACTGCGGGGGTACGGGGGTGCCGTGTGCCGGGGTCGGGACCGGTCGCTGTACGGGTGGTGCGGGCGCCCAGGGGCCGGGTCCACCGTACGGCGGGGTGCTGTACTGATCGGGCTCGTGCAGTGGCACCACGGGCTGCGTGGCCGCTACGGGCTCGGGTGCGGGCGGGGATGACACCGACTCGGGTGCCGACGGCCGAGGGGGCGCGTCGGCTGTGTGTGCTTCCGTCACACCCGTCGCGCCAGTCACATCGACCGTGGGCGCCGCGTCCTCGACGGGGATCGGCTCGTCCGGAGCAGTGCGGATGGTGCCTCCCGCCGTGGGCCGGCTCCACCACTTCGCCTTCGGCCCGGTGGACTTCCCGTCTTCCATGCTCTCCCCGCAACTGCCGCGTCTGGCCTCTGCACGCCCCGGCAGGGGCGTCCGTCCCGGAATTCCTCCCGGAATTCAACCAGGTTTGCGAATGTCTGCGCAGACCCCGGCGCAGACCCCGGTCAGCGCCGGGAGGAAAGCGGAAGACTGCGATCGGCGGGGGTGGGGAGGGCCGAGGCCGACGGCGGTGTCCAGGACGGTGGCGCGGAGGGCTCCGGGGGCTGTGAGGACATTTGTCCGAGCACCTTGGCGAAGAGCGGGGTGGTGCCGGTCGGGCGTATCAGCGGTGGAGCGGACACATTGGTCAGAACCTGAACGGCGAAGGTGTTCCCCGCGAGACTTCCCGTGGAGAGCAACGCGGGAGCGGTGGAAGGCACCGCCGGTGTGGCCTCCGGCACGGGGGGTGGTGGGGCAGCGGCAGCGGTCGAGCGGTCGCCCGCCTCCGTAGCGGAAAGGGTGCCCTGGCTGCCACCGCCGCGGCGGCTCACCGAGCTGCCGCTCTCGCTGCGGGATGCGGTGTCGAGCGGGTTCACGGTGTTTCCGGCGCCCGCGGCCCGGGCCGGGGAGCTGGGACCCGCCCCCGTCGGCAGGGCACCGCCCAGGGCGATGGCCGCCAGCGATACGGCGCTGGCCGCTGCGAAGGCGAACCTCCGGCCGCGCCACGGCGACCGGTCTCCCTCACGGCCGACCTCATGGATCCGGAAGCCCGAACGGGAGGGGCCACCCGGCAGTACGGCGGTCGAGCCGTGCGGGGCCGGGAGGAAGCCAAAACTCCCCAGTGGCGAATTCCCCCGCGAATCCGTGCGGCTCCCGGGCGGCTGGATCATGGGGAGGAGTCCGTCGGCGAAGCGCCCGGAGCCGCCGAATGGTTTCCCCCGGTTGTCGTCGTCACCCCCCGGTCCCCCGGGAAGGCCCTGCAGCCGGGCGAGGAATCCCTCGGACGGCGAAGGCGGGGCCGACTGCGCGAAGACACTCTTCAGGCGCCGCTGGGCGGCAGCCTCGGCCTTGCACTTGGCGCAGGTCGCGAGGTGGGCGAGCACCCGCTCTCGGGCGTCGTGTTTCAGCTCACCGTCGACAAGCGCGGCGAGCCGGTCCCCCAGGTGTTGTTCCGCGGGGGTCGGAACTGTGCCACTCACGCCGTTCCGCCCTCCCCTGCCAGGATCGCGCCCGCCAGCGAGCGCTGCTCGGCACGGGCCTCGGGCGAACGGTGCTGCAGCGCCTTGCGCAGATGCGAGCGACCGCGGTGGATACGGCTACGCACGGTACCGAGCTTCACGCCCAGCGTCGCGGCGATCTCCTCGTACGAGAGGCCCTCGATGTCACAGAGCACGACAGCGGCACGGAATTCGGGCGCAAGGGTGTCCAGCGCCTGCTGCACATCCGCGTCGAAGTGGGTGTCGTTGAAGACCTGCTGCGGGGACGGTTCACGGCTCGGCAGCCGCTCGGCGGCATCGTCGCCGAGGGAGTCGAAGCGGATCCGCTGCTTACGACGGACCATGTCCAGGAACAGGTTGGTCGTGATGCGGTGCAGCCAGCCCTCGAAGGTGCCCGGCGTATAGGTCGACAGCGACCGGAACACGCGTACGAAGACCTCCTGTGTGAGGTCCTCCGCATCGTGCTGGTTGCCCGTCAGCCGGTAGGCAAGGCGATAGACACGACCACTGTGCGTGCTGACGATCTCTTCCCATGAGGGCGGCGTCCACGCCTGGGAGTTCGCATCTGAGGCGAAGGTCGCGGTCGGTGCGGATTCGTTGGAAGAACGGTCAGCGATGTTGGTCACGGATTTCGGCTCACCCGCCGACCTGAGAAAGCGCCGCAGCACTCCTCCCCGATCCACAGGCGCAGCCGCACCTCCCCTATCGGCTCTGGTGGTGTCCAGTGGAGCCCCTACCATAGCCACCTCGCCCGTTAGCTCCGGATAAGCCTTTTTCCTGCTGGGGCCGGGGGTCACCCCGGGAACCGCCGGCCCGTGTCTCCCGGACCCGATCTGCGGGCCGGTTCCACGGGCTTTCCCCTGCCCCTGGATAACGCCCGGTCCCATCTGCGGGTTCCCGGGTGCAGCGGATACAGTCACCGTTGCGCCAACTACGGGGACAGGAGAGGGTCATTACCGCCAACCGGCAGACGAGCTGGGCGTTCGCCGACGCCTTTGTCGCCGAGGACGAAGCATTGCGCTGGGCCCGGGACCGGGCTCGGGAGGCAGGGCTCCGCTCGGTGTCGCCAGGTACCGGCGCCGCGCTGCGCTTGCTCGCTGCCACGACGGACGCCAAAGCGGTGGCCGAGATCGGCACCGGGACCGGCGTGTCCGGACTCTATCTACTGCACGGCATGCGGCCCGACGGAGTGCTGACCACGGTCGATCCGGAGCCCGAGCGCCAGCAGTTCGCCCGTGAGGCGTTCCGGGCCGCGGGGTTCGCCGCCAATCGGGCCCGCTTCATTCCCGGCCGTGCCCTGGACGTACTGCCGCGGCTCGCGGACGGCGGATACGACCTGGTCTTCTGCGACGGCGACCGGCTGGAGAGCCTGGACTGCCTCGCTGAATCGTTGCGCCTGCTGCGACCTGGTGGCCTGGTCTGCTTCGAGGGTGTCTTCGCGGACGGCCGTACGGTCGACTCGGCGGCGCAGCCCGCGGAGGTGCTGCGACTGCGGGAGCTGCTGCGTGCGGTGCGGGAGAGCCAGGAGCTGATGGCGACGTTGCTGCCGGTGGGCGACGGGTTGCTGTGCGCGGTTCGGCGGGGCTGAGGGGCCGGCGGGGTGCAGGGTTCTTGCCCCGTGTCCCCCCGCGCCTGGGGCAGCCGGGTGTCCTCAATCGCCGGACGGGCTTGATTCTGTTGAGTGTGAACGCATCACTGCCCCGGCACGGACACCGTGCCGGGGCAGTGATGAAGTGTGGGCGCCTCTGCTCAGCCGACGACCTTCTTGAGGGCATCGCCGAGTGCATCGGCCTCGTCCGGAGTCAGCTCCACAACAAGCCGACCGCCGCCTTCGAGCGGAACGCGCATGACGATGCCCCGCCCCTCCTTTGTCACCTCGAGCGGGCCGTCGCCCGTCCGCGGCTTCATGGCCGCCATGCTCGTTCCCCTTCCTGAAACCAGCTCATCACAACCGGCGGCCCCATGACAGGCGCTGTGTCACCGGCATCGAACACATTGCTTCCAGGCCATTATCCCGCATCACAGACCCCAATGACCAACATCGGTCTGCATCGCTTGCGCAACGCGCTCTCTCAAAACCACCCAATTCGGCGATCCAGCTGCGATACTCCGTCCCCTTCACCCCTCCATCGGGGCGCAATTGTTAGACGCACGTCACATGTTCGCTCCCGCCCGAGTCGGCCATGCTTGCCTGGACAGGCATTGCCCAAGGTGCAGAGGGGACAGCGAAATGGCCGACCAGATGGCGGACAGCGTGCTCTACGAAGTGAGCGACGGACTCGCGACCATCACGATCAACCGTCCCGACGCGATGAACGCCATGAACACCCCGGCCAAGGTGGCGCTCCGTGACGCGCTGAAGTCCGCGGCGGCCGACACCGCCGTACGGGCCGTTCTGCTCACCGCGACCGGGCGCGCCTTCTGCGTCGGCCAGGATCTGAAGGAGCACGTCGGCAAGCTCGACGAGGCCCGTGGGTCCGGCGGCGGCAACGCGCTGAGCACCGTGCAGGAGCACTACAACCCGATCGTGCGGGCCATCACCGAGATGCCCAAGCCGGTCGTCGCCGGGGTCAACGGTGTCGCAGCCGGTGCCGGTTTCGGGTTCGCGCTCGCCTGCGACTACCGGGTGGTCGCCGACACCGCCTCGTTCAGCACCTCGTTCGCCGGGGTCGCCCTCACCGCCGACTCGGGCGTCTCCTGGACACTGCCCCGCCTGATCGGGCAGAGCCGCGCCGCCGACCTGCTGCTCTTCCCGCGCTCGATCTCCGCGCAGGACGCCCATGAGCTGGGCATCGTGAACAGGCTGGTGCCCGCCGCCGACCTGGCCGCGGAGGCCGCCGCCGTGGCCCGCGCCCTGGCGTCCGGTCCCACGGTGGCGTACGCGGCGCTGAAGGAGTCCCTGGCCTACGGTGCCGGTCACACGCTGAGCGAGGCGCTGGAGAAGGAGAACGAGCTCCAGACGAAGGCGGGCGCGTCCGAGGACCACACGATCGCGGTGCAGGCGTTCCTGAACAAGGAGAAGCCGAAGTACCTCGGCCGGTAGCCGCCGGCGCAGGTCTACGCCCCGGTGCCGCGCGCCACGCAGTCGGCCAGGTGGTCGTCGACCAGGCCGCAGGCCTGCATCAGGGCGTAGGCCGTCGTGGGTCCGACGAAGCGCAGACCGCGCTTCTTGAGGTCCTTGGCCAGTGCCGTGGACTCCGCGGTGACCGCGGGAACGTCGCCGACGGTGCGCGGGGCGGGGCGGCCGGCCGGGTCGGGGGCGTAGGACCAGATCAGCTCGTCCAGCTCGCCGGCGCGCCAGCCGGCCAGCACCTTGGCGTTGGCGAGGGTCGCGTCGATCTTCGCCCGGTTGCGGATGATGCCGGCGTCGGCGAGGAGGCGCTCCTTGTCGGCGTCGGTGAACTCCGCAACCGCGGGGATCTTGAACCCGGCGAAGGCGGAGCGGAAGCCCTCCCGGCGGCGCAGGATCGTCAGCCAGGAAAGGCCCGACTGGAAGGCCTCCAGGCAGAGCCGTTCGAAGAGAGCGTCGTCGCCGTGGACGGGGCGGCCCCATTCGGTGTCGTGGTACGTGAGGTAGTCCTCGGTGGAGAGCCCCCACGGGCAGCGCAGACCGCCGTCCGTGGCCGCTTCCGCGCCGCCGCTCATCGCTGGGGCTCCTCTCCGGGGTGCTCTGTCCGCTGCGGGTCCTGCTGGTGTTCCTGTCGGGGCGCCTCCCACGGCGCTCTCGGACGGTCCCCCGGCCGCTCCCGCGTCAGCTGCGGCCGGTCCTGCGGCCGCTTGAGGAGGTCAGGGCCGCCGACTGCGGTCGCCTGCGCTCCGGCCAGCGCCGACTGCAGTTCCGCGATCCGCGCGTCCCGCTCGGCGAGCTCGGCGCCGAGCCGGCCGAGCGCCTCGTCGACATCCGTCATGCGGTAGCCGCGTACGGCCACCGGCAGCCGCAGTGCCTCGACATCCGCGCGGCCGACCGGGCGCGTCGCGGGCAGCGGGTCGGTCAGCTGCTCGGGCGCCACGTCCTGCAGGACGGCGCTCTTCCCCCCGCCGACCACCGCGAGGGTGACCGCGGCCACGACCACCACCATCGCCAGCAGCAAGAACCAGAACACGTGCATCTCCCCGGGAGCGGAAACCTGTCCGGGTCCGATCGTGCCATGCGGTACCGACAGTTAGGGTCGCAGGCGACCCACCGGGCGATCTACCAGAGGAGAAACACGGGATGCGAAGCGGTGCGCTCAGGCTGGGGCGGCGTGAATTCGGTGCGCACGAGCCGGTGATCATGGCGATCGTGAACCGCACCCCGGACTCCTTCTACGACCAGGGCGCGACGTTCCGGGACGAGCCGGCGCTGGCCCGGGTCGAGCAGGCGATCGCGGACGGCGCGGCGATCGTCGACATCGGGGGTGTGAAGGCGGGCCCCGGTGAAGAGGTGACCGCCGAGGAAGAGGCCCGTCGCACGGTGGGGTTCGTCGCGGAGGTGCGGCGCCGCCACCCGGATGTGGTGATCAGCGTCGACACCTGGCGCCACGATGTCGGCGAGGCGGTCTGCGAGGCCGGTGCAGATGTGCTGAACGACGCGTGGGGCGGCGTCGACCCGAAGCTCGCAGAGGTCGCCGCGCGGTACGGCGCCGGTCTGGTGTGTACGCACGCGGGCGGCGCCGAGCCGCGGACCCGGCCGCACCGGATCGCGTACGACGACGTGATGGCGGACATCCTGCGGGTGACACTGGGGCTGGCCGAGCGGGCGGTCGGACTCGGGGTGCGGCCGGACGGGATCGTGATCGACCCCGGTCATGACTTCGGGAAGAACACCCGGCATTCGCTGGAGGCGACGCGTCGGCTCGGCGAGATGGCGGAGACCGGCTGGCCGGTCCTCGTATCGCTGTCCAACAAGGACTTCGTCGGTGAGACGCTCGACCGGCCGGTGAAGGAACGGGTGATCGGGACGCTGGCGACGACGGCCGTGTCCGCGTGGCTGGGGGCGCAGGTGTACCGGGTGCACGAGGTGGCGGAGACGCGGCAGGTGCTGGACATGGTGGCGTCCATCGCGGGGCACCGGGAGCCGGCGGTGGCACGGAGGGGGCTGGCGTAGCCGGGGCGTGAGGTGGCGGGGCGGGCAGGTCGCCTGCGGCGGGCCTTGCCGAAACCGGGGCTCCGCCCCGGCCCCCGCTCCTCAATCGCCGGAGGGGCTTGAACTACCGGCCGACCTCCTTGGTCACGAGGTTGACCGCCTCGTCCACGTCGTCCGTGACGTGGAACAGCAGCAGGTCGTGCTCGGACGCCTTGCCCTGCGCCACCACCGTGTCCCGCAGCCAGTCCACGAGCCCGCTCCAGTACGCGGTGCCGAACAGCACGATCGGGAAGCGGGTGACCTTGCCCGTCTGGACGAGGGTGAGGGCCTCGAAGAGTTCGTCCAGGGTGCCGAGGCCGCCGGGCAGAACGACAAATCCCTGAGCATACTTCACGAACATCGTTTTTCGGACAAAGAAGTAGCGGAAGTTCACGCCGATATCGACGTGCGGGTTGAGGCCGGACTCGAAGGGCAGCTCGATACCGAGGCCGACCGAGACGCCCTTCGCCTCCCGCGCCCCCTTGTTCGCCGCCTCCATGGCTCCGGGGCCGCCTCCGGTGATCACCGCGAAGCCGGCCTCGACCAGGGCCTTGCCGATCCTTACGCCCGCCTCGTAGTCCGGCCCGCCGGCCGGGGTGCGGGCCGAGCCGAAGACGCTGATGGCGCTCGGCAGCTCGGCGAGGGCTCCGAATCCCTCGACGAACTCCGACTGGATGCGCATCACCCGCCATGGGTCGGTGTGCACCCACTCGGAGTCGCCCTCGGTGTCCAGCAGCCGCTGATCGGTGGTGCCGGGCTGTACCTGGTCCCTGCGGCGCAGTACCGGGCCCTGCCGCTGCTCCTCGGGGACGTGCGCTCCCTCGGGGTTGCCCATGACCTGCTCCCTCCGACGACGATCGATGACCATCTGTGTCAGGTCAGGGTAGATCGGCGGAGGTTACGGACAGGGGAATACCGCGGGTCAGCTGGTGAGCCAGGAGCGGAGCCGCTCCTCGCAGTGGGTGATCCGGGCGACCGCCACATGCTCGTTGCGCTTGTGCGCGAGGAGCGGGTCACCGGGTCCGTAGTTCACCGCGGGGACGCCGAGGGAGCTGAAGCGGGAGACGTCGGTCCAGCCGAACTTGGGGTGGGCGGTGCCGCCGACCGCCGCCATGAACGCCTTGGCAGCCGGGTGGGAGAGACCGGGCATGGCCGCGCCCGAGTGGTCGTCGACGATGAATTCGACGACGCCGCAGTCCGCGAAGACCTCGTGGACGTGGGCCAGCGCCTCCTCGGCGGTGCGGTCGGGGGCGTACCGGTAGTTGACGACGACGGTGCACGCGTCCGGGATGACGTTGTTGGCGACGCCCCCCTCGATCCGTACGGCGTTGAGACCCTCGCGGAATTCGAGACCGTCGATGACCGGGCGGCGCGGTTCGTATGCGGCGAGGCGGGCGAGGACCGGGGCGGCGGCGTGGATGGCGTTGGACCCCATCCAGCTGCGGGCGGAGTGGGCCCGCTCCCCCTCGGTGCGGAGGAAGACCCGCAGGGTGCCCTGGCAGCCGCCCTCGACCTGGCCGTCGGTGCCCTCCAGGAGGACCGCGAAGTCTCCGGCGAGCCACTCGGGGTGGGCGTCGGCCACGTGGCCGAGACCGTTGAGGTGCGCGGCGACCTCTTCGTTGTCGTAGAACACGAAGGTGAGGTCGCGGTTGGGCTCGGGCAAGGTCGCGGCGATCCTCAGCTGAACGGCGACGCCCGACTTCATGTCGGAGGTGCCGCAGCCCCACAGCACACCGTCGTCGTCGAGCCGGGACGGCACATTGTCGGCGATCGGCACGGTGTCGATGTGTCCGGCGAGCACGACCCGCTCGGCACGGCCCAGGTTCGTCCGGGCCACGACGTTGTTGCCGTGCCGGTCGACGGTCAGATGCGGGAGGGTGCGCAGCGCCGACTCGATCGCGTCGGCGAGCTCCTCCTCCTGACCGCTGACCGACGGGAAGTCGACGAGCCGGGCGGTGAGCGCCGGGCCGTCCAGGGTGAGGTCAAGGGTGCTTTCGGGCATGGAACCGACCCTAAAGGACTGGGCCCTCGGCCCCGGCCGGGCACTCCAGTACGGTGGCTCCGTGCCCCGGACCGTCTCCCCCGCCCGCCGACACACCGGCCGCAGCCGCCTCTTCCGCATCGCGGCTGCTTTTGTCGTGCTCGCCGCACTGGGCGGCTATCTGACCGTGCAGTACATAACCGCCAGCAAGGTCACCGAAGGGTGCACCGTGGAGTCCGCCGACGGTTCGGCCGGCCAGGGCCGTACGTATCGGATGAGCCCGGAGCAGGCTTCGAACGCCGCGACGATCTCCGCGGTCGGCACCTCGCGCGGGATGCCGGAGCGGGCGGTGACGATCGCGCTGGCGACCGCGTTGCAGGAGTCCGGGCTGCGCAACATCGAGCACGGGGACCGGGACTCGCTGGGGCTGTTCCAGCAGCGTCCTTCGCAGGGCTGGGGCACCGAGAAGCAGATCCTGGACCCGGTCTACTCCGCGGGGGAGTTCTACCGGCATCTGGCCGAGGTCCCCGGCTATTCACGGCTGCCGCTGACGGTCGCCGCGCAGCGGGTCCAGCGCAGCGGTTTCCCGCAGGCGTACGCGAAACACGAGCCGGATGCGGCATTGCTGGCGGCAGCGCTGACCGGCCGTACGCCTGCCTCGCTGAACTGCACGCCGCCGCGGACGACGGCTGCGACGGCCGATGCGGCGAAGGTGCGGGCGGAGCTGGTCCGCGCCTTCGGCAAGGATGTACTGCCCGCGAAGAAGCCGTCACCGGAGGACGGGAAGGCCGCGGCCGGTGCGCCTGCGACGAGCACGGTCTCGGTGCCGGTGCGGGCGGCCCGCGCCTCCGGGGGCGACGACTCGGCGCGGCGCGGCTGGGAGCTCGCGCACTGGGCGGTCGCGCAGTCCGAGGCCCTCCGCCTGGACGAGGTCGCGTACGCGGGCCGGGTCTGGAAGGCCGGGTCGGGCTGGCGGACGGAGCGTACGGAATCGGGCACCACCGAAGTCCGTATGGGACTCGCGCACTAGTACGGGCGGTCACCCGAAGGCGTTATCCGGCCGGCACGAAACGCCCCCTGGCGCGACACCCCCCGCCGCCCCTCCGCGATTCCTCACTTCCCTTGCGGGCAAAGGGAAGTGACGGTTCATCGGGCCATCCGGGAATGCGGCGTCTGCCCGGGTTCCTCCGTTGTGGATTATGTGACGCATTACCGACTCTTTGCCTCGGCCCACCGCAACCTCCCCCGCCCTTACGACGGTTGTCATTGCGTCCGGTCAACGGACAGACAGATTCCTCATCCCGTCGAAGGAGCATCATGTCCCTCCCCCTGACCCGCCGGATCGCCCGTGCCGCGCTGCTGATCGCCGCGGGCGCAGCCCCTGTGGTCGGTGCGGCCGGTGCCGCAGGTGCCGCGGAGCTCCCGCAGGCCCCGGAGCTCGGCGGTCTGACCACCGTCGACGGCGACGGCCTCGGCAAGACGGTCGACGGCGCGTCCCAGCAGGGCACCGAGGCGGCGGGCGAAACCGGCGGCAAGATCGTCGGGACGACCCTCCCGGTCGCGGGCACGACCGTCGGCAAGGCCGGCGCCCAGGCCGCCCCCACCGTGCAGAACGCCGCCGGCGATGCCGCAGGCAGCGCGGGCAAGGTCCTGGGCGGCGCCGCCGGTGCCGCGCCCCAGGCCGGCTTGCCCATGCAGGGCCTGCCGATCGGCTGACCCGATCCGTCGGCACATCACACGCGAGGGGCCTCGGGGGGGGGGGCGGCCGAGGGGCACCGAGGGTGATGTGTTTTGTCTCCA